>CAZGZD010000041.1:0-1565 GCA_964530005.1 uncultured Gammaproteobacteria bacterium | reverse complement strand
ACTCAAAATCAATGGTGCGTTTTGAGTAGTGGGCCCGGTCAGATTCAGGAACATCGAGCTCATGTACTTTAGACATATCAAGTCCAAGATCATCTTTCATCCATGAGATCATCTCATGTCTCCACATTTCAAAAACCTCTTGCCACTCTGAATCAGATTTAGGTGGAGCTATAAAGTACTCAATCTCCATCTGTTCAAACTCTCGGGTACGGAAGATAAAATTACCTGGCGTAATTTCGTTGCGAAAAGCACGTCCAATTTGAGCTATGCCAAAAGGAATACGTACCCGATTTGTCTCGAGTACTCGTTTGAAGTTCACAAACATAGACTGTGCTGTCTCTGGCCGCAAGTAAGCAATATTTGCGGATTCCTCAGTTGGTCCAATGAATGTCTTGAACATGAGGTTGAACATTTTTGGGTCTGTCCAGCCAGTGAAGTTGGTATTTTCCCCTTTGTGTTTATCTTCATGTTGTTTTTTAGCCTCAAGGTCATCTGCACGTACTCGCGTGTTGCACACTTCACACTCGATAAGTGGGTCTGTAAAATTCTCAAGGTGTCCTGACGCTTCCCATACCTTGGGGTTCATAATAAGCGCAGCATCTAACCCTACGATATCGTCTCGCATGTGTACGAAGCGTTTCCACCACGCGGCTTTAATGTTATTTTTGAGCTCAGTACCAAGTGGACCGTAGTCCCATGAGTTGGAGAGTCCGCCATAAATCTCAGATCCAGCATACACGAATCCGCGTCTTTTACAGAGAGCAATAATCTTATCCATATGCTTCAAATTATATAATAAAAAGCTGTAGTTTTTCGCCTGTGAGCTCCTCAATCTGCAGGCGAAGTTGGCTGAGTGGCAGATGGGTCGTACTATAACCGAGCGCTATAAGGAGCCTGTTAAGGTAAATTTCTATATCTTCAATACTTTTGACTGAGGATTTGGATAGATCAATGAGAAATCTTTTGATCAGAGCGTATACATCAGGCTCTTTCTGTCCTTCAGGTGCGAGTTTGTCTATAATGTGAAGAAAGAAGTAAGTGAGGCTCATCTTGGGACTTTCAGACTTGATTTGCGAAAATCCTGAAATAAGTGATGTCTCCTGAAGATAATAGATATCTCCTTTGTTATATAGTATGACATTGAGTAGATTTCCAGTCTGAACATGAGGGCTACGGCGACTGGTGAGAGTGCGTGCACCTTTGGCAATAGCCGTGATCTTGCCTGTCTCTGTAGTAAAGAGTGTCACGAGAACATCTTTATTCAGTAGTTCTCTCTTTTTAATTACGATTGCTTCTGTATTAATTCGTCTTTTCATGATATATCTCTTTTGGAATATCTATATGCAAGTGCTGGGATAGTCACGGCAGTTGCTACTGCTGCGCATACATAAAAAGCACTTTCGATCCCAAATAAATCCGATACGCGACCCAATATGATTGGTGCCGCTGTAAATCCAATACCTGATATGAGAGCATTGATTGCGTACGCTTTGTTGTACCAGGTATGATTGGGCACTGATTTTGAAATCATGATAAGCGTGACTGGAACAGTGCCCTTTGTCACT
>CAZGZD010000040.1:0-1641 GCA_964530005.1 uncultured Gammaproteobacteria bacterium | reverse complement strand
ACAAGATTTGGATACAAGGTAAAACACGTGATGAATATCACAGATGTCGGCCACCTCACCGGCGACGATGACTCAGGTGAAGATAAATTAGAAAAGGGAGCTCAAAAAGCAGGACAGACAGTGTGGGAAGTGGCAGAGTTCTATACAGACTTCTTTACCCGTACGATTGAAGCCTTGGGAATATCTAAGCCAGATGTATTGTGCAAAGCTACTGAACACATCTCCAGCATGATCAAACTTATTGATCAACTTGAGCAAAAAGGCTTTACCTACAAGACAAATGAGGCTATATATTTTTACACTTCTAAGTTCAAAGCGTATGGATCTTTGTCTGGACAAAACTTAGGCGACAAACTCCAGAAAGCACGCGAAGAAGTGCATATTGATTCTGAGAAGAAGAATCCAGCCGATTTTGCATTGTGGTTTTTCCGCGTGGGTCGATTTGCAAATCATACTATGCACTGGGAGAGTCCGTGGGGAGATGGATTCCCCGGCTGGCATATTGAGTGCTCAGCCATGAGTATGCGGTATCTGGGAGAGACGATAGACATACATGCCGGAGGTATCGATCATATTCCAGTCCACCATGAGAATGAGATTGCACAGTCGGAAGCGGCGACTGGCAAGCCTTTTGTGCGCCACTGGTTCCACAACAACTTCCTTACTGTCGATGGCGCTAAGATGAGCAAATCTCTAAATAACTTTTATACTATTGAGGACGTGAAAAAACGGGGAATTGACCCACTTGCCATTCGGCTCTTATTCCTTCAGACTCATTATCGAGCTGAAGCGAACTTCACATTTGACGCCCTTGAAGGTGCAGCCGCAGCATACAACAAGCTTAAGAGTGTTGTTACTGCCCTCAAAACTCAGACTGACAGATCAGTATTGTCTGCCGAGAAACTCTCGCAGACAGATAGCTACCTAAGACGTTTCGATGCGGCGCTCGCAAATGACCTGCAGACAGCACAAGCACTGGTTGTCGTCTGGGAAGTGGTCAAATCCAATATCCCGTCTGTGGACAAGCTTGATCTTCTATATTCTTTTGACGAAATTCTGGGACTAGATCTGAAGAGCGCAACAATCGACCAGGTCCCTGCAAATATTGCGAAATTGGCCGACAAGCGCCAATCATTAAGGGAAAAAAAGAAATTCGATGAAGCTGATGCCGTCCGAAAAGAGATTGAAAGCCACGGCTACGAAATAGAAGATATCGGAGAGACTTTTATAATCAAGAAGATATTGTGAAAATCCATAAAATAGTTACCGGACCTGGCGAGGAAGTATTGGCCAAGACTACGCAGTACTGCCAGCAGCACGATATAAAAAATGCAGCAATCGTATCTATCGTGGGAGCATTTGACACATCGCGCATACACACGATGCAGACAAGTGATGCCAAACAAACAGTCATGACCACGATCAATGAGCCAGTTGAGTTGTCAGGCACAGGTGAAGTAGTTGACGGAACTGTGCACATCCATGCAGTGCTGAGCTGCGAGAATGGAAAGACTCTGTCTGGGCATCTTGAGTGGGGAAAAGTCGAGAGTTGGTTCGCTCATGTATATGTTGCTCCACTTGAAGACTAGACTCTCTTATATATCCGAATTACCGGATGATCAAATACAGTCCATGTCTCCT
>CAZGZD010000039.1:0-1919 GCA_964530005.1 uncultured Gammaproteobacteria bacterium | reverse complement strand
AGGTTGGCTTCTCAAGGGCTGAGCGGATTCTCAAGCAGATTGAGGACAAGAAAAGCCGCGGCTAAATAATACCTACCCATCTCATCCTCCATATACCCCCAGAAATGGTAAAATGCTTCTGTTCAGTTGAACCTAAAATATGTTTGAGCAGGCATTTAAAAATATTGACAATGAGCTTCGCAAAGACGCTGGAGTCTCCAACGAGCTTGATTATATCGAGCAGACCTCATGGATTCTATTCCTTAAATACCTCGATGATCTCGAGCGAGATAAAAAGACAGAGGCCGCACTCGCTGGCCGTGAGTATAAGCAGATTATTGACCCCAAATATACATGGGAAGCGTGGGCAGTACCCAAAGACGTGAGCGGCAAGCTCGATCATAATAAAGCGCTTTCTGGTGATGATCTGAGTAGCTTTGTCGATCGGGAGCTTTTCCCGTATCTTAAGAAATTCAAGCACAGCGCAGAGAGTCCTGACTCGATCGAGTACAAGATTGGCGAGATCTTCAGTGAGCTCAAGAACAAAATACAAAGTGGATATACACTGCGAAGTATCCTCAATATCATAGACGAGCTGCACTTCCGCTCACAAAAAGAAAAGCACGAACTCTCGCATCTATACGAAAGCAAGATCAAGAACATGGGCAATGCTGGCCGCAATGGAGGCGAGTACTACACGCCCCGCCCACTGATTCGCACAATCGTCAAAGTCGTGGCACCTAAGATAGGCGAGACAATATACGATGGAGCTGTGGGCTCGGCTGGATTCCTGGTTGAGGCCTTCGAGTATCTTACACAAGATAGGGAAAAGCTTTCTCCAGCCCAGTTTGAGACTTTGCAGAAAAAGACATTTTATGGTAAGGAGAAGAAGTCGCTCGCCTATATCATCGGCGTGATGAATATGATCCTGCATGGGATCGAGGCTCCCAATATAGTTCACAAGAATACATTGTCGGAGAATATCGCAGATTTTCAGGAGAAGGATCGCTTCAATATCGTACTTGCCAATCCGCCTTTTGGTGGCAAGGAGCGATCGGAGGTACAGCAGAATTTCTCCATAAAAACTGGAGAGACAGCATTCCTCTTCCTTCAGCACTTTATCAAGATTCTTAAGGCTGGAGGACGAGCCGGTATCGTGATCAAGAATACATTTTTGTCCAACACGGATAACGCCTCTGTCTCTCTTCGCAAACTCTTGCTCGAAAGCTGTGATTTGCACACAATCCTTGATCTGCCAGGAGGCACGTTTGCAGGCGCAGGGGTGAAGACCGTGATCCTATTCTTTGACAAAGGCGCGCCAACGAAAAAGATATGGTACTACCAGCTCAATCTTGATCGAAATCTAGGCAAGGGCAATCCTTTGAGCGAAGCCGATCTGGCCGAATTCGTGGAGCTCCAAAAGACTCGAGCAGATAGCGACAATTCATGGAGCATAGACATTAAAGATGTTGATCAAACCACATTTGATCTGTCAGTGAAGAATCCAAGCAAAAGTCCCGGGCCCACTTTGCGGGAACCGAAAGAGATTTTGAAGGAGATGAAGAAATTGGATGAGGAAAGTGGAAAAATCTTTAATAATGTTAAGAGATTTTTATAAAAAATGTATTTAAAAAATATTGCACTAAAAAATATAGGTCCGATAAATGAATTATCTGTTGAATTGCCATTTAGTCATGCTGGTGAACCAAAACCTATTATTTTTGTCGGTGAAAATGGATCAGGAAAAACAATTCTACAATCACAAGTTTTAGATAGTTTTTATGAAATTGGTAGTAGCCTATTTGAAGATATTGGAAAACAGAAGGGATTAAACAGAAGTTATCTGAAAATCTCTGGGGGCTTAAATCTTCAAATAGGTAAAGAAAAAGGATTCTCCGCCTTACTTTTTATTGATGATGCAGGAGAAAAAATTGAATATT
>CAZGZD010000038.1:0-2013 GCA_964530005.1 uncultured Gammaproteobacteria bacterium | reverse complement strand
AAAAAACCGCCAAAGGAGCCGTGGAAACAGTGAAAAGCGCGTACTCAGCGATTGATCGGGCAGCCAAAAAAAGAATCATCCACAAGAAGAAGGCCTCTCGACTCAAAAGTCGGGTTGCTCGAATATTGGGAGGAAAAGAGAAAAAAGCTTAAGCTAAATGAAATACAATATAAATCTCTTAAAAAAGAAGCAGGACACAATCCTTGATAAGGGTATCTATTTTGCGCTCAATTATCTTCGCTACATACTTGTCATTACCCAACTTGTTGTCATTGGAGTTCTTTTCTTTCGTTTTCACGTCGATCATACGATAATCGACCTTAAAGAATCAATCGACCAGAAACAAGAGATCATCGACGCGACGAAGCCTCTCATCGTGGAAGCTCAAAAAATAGATACACGTGTGACAGGTATAAAAAATACTATTAAAAAGCAGAAGACTCTGTCGGACTCCCTCGATTATACACTCTCAATATTTCCCGACACTCTTTACCTGTCTAGCCTCACCATAGAGAATAGTACTACCAAACTTAGCGGTATAGCGACCAATCCACAACATCTTCAGGGTTTTTACAATAGGCTAAGAAAAGAAAACAAATTCAAACTCGTATCTATGAATAATTTACAGAGAGATGAGTCCAATCTTACGTTTGAATTAACTCTTTCCAATTTTGAAAAGTAGTATAGACAACACATGGACACAGCATCACTAGTCAAACAACTCGAAGCAACGCTTGCCTCTAAAAAAACACAAAATTACTCATATGTGATTATTTTCTTAATAATCTTTTCAATATTCATAATTGCAGCTATCAAGCCAGCACTCACGACAGCATTTTCCCTTCAAAAAGAAGAAGTAGAACTCACCAAATTAGATGCTAAATACGAAGAGGCTATCTTATCCATAGTAAATACGCAAAGCCTTATTGAAGAGGTGCGAGATGACCTTCCACTATATGACGCAGCATTACCCGATAGGCCAAATGTAAACACTCTTCTCAATGACATACAGATTGCAGCTGAAGTAAATAATATTATACCCACATCCATTAACGTTGGAGAAGTAAATCTTAAGCAGATTGGTGGAGTAAAGGTAAAGACTCTTAAAATCACAATGGAGACATCCTCATCATTTAATAATCTCCGCGGATTTGCAAATACACTCATTGACCAGCGAAGACTTAAAGCAATAGACAGCTTCAAAATTGAAAAAAAAGAAAAATCAAAAGGCTCAACTGAAAGTGCCGAGCTTAAATTATCCCTTGAAGTTGAAGGATTATATTTATGAGAAAAAAAGAACTGCTTATGATCTCAATAGCAATTTTTCTTACAGTTATAGCATGGCTTGTTGCTGACATTTATCACGCAGCAACAGCCGAAAAAATTAAAGAACAAGTACCTATTCTCAAGATAAAAAATTATGATATGGGAATGAGTATACTTGAAGAGCTTAGAAATAAAAAATAGATATGGCTTATTCAGATTTTTACCTTAAAAAGTCTCCACAGATCCCAGTCGTACTTGCGGCAGGTATTGTAGTACTGAGTTTATTTTTGATTGGTAGATTTGTATTTACCAAAAATACCGTACCTACACAGGCATCCAAAAATCAGCCCAAAGTGACACTCGCGTCTCCAACATCAACATCCGCCACTCTTTTATGGCAAACTGACAGTAAGAAGCAAGGGTGGGTATTGTGGGGAGAAAAGAATACAAGTCTTACCAATGTGGCTCTTGATTTACGAGATACCTCAGCCAACAAAGGATCCTACAAAAATCACATCACAAGACTTGAGAAACTTAAACCCAATACTACATATTTCTACAAGATTATTGTTGGAAATCAAATCGTAGAGGCTCAAGGAGGACAAGCATTTACATTTTCAACTCTTGATACGATCAATAAAGTCTCTTCAGTTAAGCCTGCGTATGGAAAAATTGTCTCGCCAAAAGGCAAGCCTGTTGAAGACGCTATAGTTGTTGCAATGATTGATGGAGCTTATCCCCTATCAA
>CAZGZD010000037.1:0-2691 GCA_964530005.1 uncultured Gammaproteobacteria bacterium | reverse complement strand
AATCGGCTGATAAGTATGAGAGTGGCATAGTATGACACCACCCCAACAATAATCATACCCACAAGGTACGCTAACAAAATTCCCACTAAATGCATAATTCAATCCTCCGTATCCCAAATACTATAGAATACAGTGATTTTGTCAAATAAAAATGGCCGTGCTTTGTAGCACAGCCATTGTTGAGTGACGGCCATCACCCGAGTTTAGAAACCACACTCAGATCATGTCTGAACTGAAGGATTTTATCGGTAATTTCGTGTTCAAAGCGATGTAGTATAATTTTCCAGGAGGGATGAGATTTCAAGCTTTCCTGTTGGAGTAAAGCGTGGCACTGGGAAAAATTCACCAATGCTGTTACTCCGCATGAGGAAAGACTCTTATACACCCCGGGGGTTGTCCAGTCGCAAACAAGATTTTCTTTGATACTATCCCAAAAACTTGCCCAGCCTGGGAAATCGCAATCCAGTCTAATTAGTCTTGAGAGATATTGTGTGATCTTCTCCTTGTCAGCGTCTAGTAATTCCGCTCGCTCTATCGGCTCGCTAGTGAACTTTCCGAACATCCGCTCCCTGATATAACGAACGTGTTGGAGAGTGTATGAATACTCTTTGACAATATCCTCGGGGTTTCGACAATGTTCTTCGACATAAAATATGTCAGTTCGCCATCCCTCCCCGATGACAGCAGACCTGATCATAAGCCCCTGCTTACTCGCTTCAAAAATTCTACAAAAAAAGGTTTCTGGGTCCATTTTTCCTCCAATCGCCTAGGTTTCTGACCATCGGCTATGTTTCCAAAAATGTATCCGACTTAAGTCCCGGATAAGTGGACTTTATAGTTTATAAAAAAGAGGGCTATTTGTCAATACAATTAAAAGCTAATATTGACACAAACATCGAAGTTAGCTATAGTTAGCAGTTCTGAGTTAAGGACTAAAAGGAGGAAAAAATTATGACCTAGCAAACACTATGATAGAGCCTGAAGGGGCAGTCGTTGACCCACATCGCGATTTGTCCGGGGTAAGTGCCGACCTCAGTCGCCGCTACCCGAAAGAGGCTTTGATTATAGGAGAAGATTTATGTTTATACCACCAATTGCACAACAACGCTTAGACGCAGTTAAACGGTTTTTGCTTCGTTCACAGCTCAAAGGCGCGAATGATCTCGCCAAACACATGTTGTGGTTTCTAGCCGACAGTTCCTTTGGACTAGTGATGCCAGTGAAAGCATCGTTCGTTGAAGCAGAGAATGGCTTCACGAAAGAAGACATTGAGACTGCCAAAGCGGCCATCATGGAGCTGCTGGCCGATGAATCGGACTATTCGTTGAATAAGGCACTTCTGAAGATTGGGGCAAGAATGCAATTCTTTGCCTTTCAAGGCTATCACTCACACGCCTCCTACCAGATGGTACTTGGTGATAAGGATGGAGCAGCTACACTGATGGTCTTTCTGTGTGGGAAGCCAGTGGACCCTTGGTCCAAGGATATCACATACTTTGAGACTACGAAGAGTAGGCTCTGTGGCACAGGCCTAATGAGTCACGGTCTCGAGGAGCTGTACGTAAAGAAAGCTGCTTGAGAAAACAACAAACGATTTACTTTTTAAAGAGCGATCTCACTCGCTCTTTTTTGTTATGAAATTTATTGTCAATCTCCGTGCCCAATGTTATAATTGAAAAAAATCTGGAGGATATTATGGATCTACTTAGATATATTAACGCTAATCTTAAGGCTGTTTTCAGCCTTTGGGCTATGATTTCATCAACTATAACCTTATTGATATACCGACCTGTTTTACCATCAATATGGTTAGTGCCTCTAGCCTTTGCTGTGGTTGTCTTATTGACAATACTGATGAGAAAAATAATCTACTCCTCATTAGAGATTGATGTCCGCCGTAAAGGCCAAGCTTTCTTTCTCCTGCTAACTTACCTCTTGCCAGTATTATTGATCGTTGAATCCAAGGCATGGTTCCAACAGTTCACATTATTGCCAGCTAGCCCATTAGGTGTGCTGACAACAGTCGTATATACGATAGTGATACTTTTATCAATTCTGATGGCAGCGCCGTTGGAAAAGTATGACGAATCTGGTTAAAAGACGTCGCCCAAAACATTTATAATTTAAAGGCTTCTCAAAAAGAAGTCTTTTTAATTTTGTTGATATTTAATAAATTCTTCTAAACTCATAGCGTGAGTTAATAAACTTGTTTTGATAGAAATGTCTTGCTCTGTACTTGGGCGTGTGTCAAATCCTAGCCATTTGCCTTGGGAATCATAATTTAGTTCCACTATCAGCTCATCATCTACAAGCCAGAAATCCTTGCCTGGAATGTCTAACTTATCAAAGCTATCTTCGGAAATAATTCGTATGTCATCTCCGTAAGGAATTGTCCTTTTATATATTTCAATCGCCATTTCTTTATACGGAGTGAGCGGCTTTCTGATTAAGCTAACCCTTTGCATTAGTACACCCTGCTCTTTTTTCTTAGCAATATATTGCCACCATGTCTGCATATATTCATCGGCTATTCTCTTTTCCTTTTGCCAGATAGCCCATAATTCCTTTTCGGAGTTCACCGAAAAAAACTGTAGATATTCAAATCTGAATAAGGAATGCTTGGCCTGATCCAAGGTTTCGAGTAGTGTCATACTTTTAATATAACAAAAAACCGAGTATATAGCGACTCGG
>CAZGZD010000036.1:0-4946 GCA_964530005.1 uncultured Gammaproteobacteria bacterium | reverse complement strand
GCGGAGGGTACAGGATTCGAACCTGTGCGGGATTGCTCCCACGAGTTTTCGAAACTCGCGCCATAAGCCGCTCGGCCAACCCTCCAACATTACTTTTTAATAAGTTTTTTAAAGGCTTCTCCACTCTTGTACTTTTTTATTTGATTCTCTCTCAACCAGGCGCCTTTCTTATCAGTGCAATTTTCCGTGTAAATGAGTTCCCAAGGTCTACCATATTTTGTCGATTTATTAGATCCCTTGTTATGAGCAAGAATTCTTTTTTCTAAATCAGATGTGGAACCTATATAAAATCGTCCTGTTTTTTGCGATTTTAATATAAAAACACAAAACATATCTTGCCATAAGCCGCCCATCGCCTTTGGCGAGGCCCCGCCACTCGGCGGTGGTCGGCTCCAACCCTCCATATAAGTGCTTATTAAAAGCGTGTGCTTCTTATTATAGCCGAATGGATGGATCCTTGAGCTTGAAAAGCTTAGGAATCTCAGCATCAGTTGTTGTCAAAATCGATTGATATTTTTTTATCAGCCGACCTACAAGTTGGCGATTTTCCTGATCAAATTCAGAAAATACATCGTCAAAAAGAAGTATTGGTCGACCTCCCAAAATCTCCTCATATATATATATTTCATTCATCTTTAGCCAAAGTATTCCAAGCCTTTGCTCTCCGCGCGAGCCGTATATGTGAATATTTTTGACTTCTTCCCCACGACTCAGAGTAATTTCAAAATCATCTTTTTGTGGTCCAATAAGAGTGCGCCTGGCATGCAATTCCTGTGTGCGATGCACATCAAGTCGCTCTTTATTAAACTCATTTTTTAAATACTTTATGGAAAAAGTACAGTTCTCCAATGTGGGATTCTGAGCAAGAAAATGCATGTATTTTTCACGAGCTATCGTGATGTACGCAGCCTCACCTGCAAGATATTGATCCCAATATATAAGCTCAGCAGACACAGCTTGTCGATCTGTATGCTTCTCCAAAATCTTATTACGACGACGTAGAGCATTTTCATAATTTGCCAGCCTCCTTTTATACTCCAAGTCATACGATGAGATAAATCTATTCAGATATTCTCGGCGCCTCGATGGAGCGCCTACGACAACCACAATGTGTTCTGGCGCGAAAAGCACTGCTTTTGAAATATCTTTAAGATAGTCGCGACTTATTTTTCGTGTCTTATCTATAAAATATGCTTTAAGAAGACGACTACCTCGCTTTTGTAGTGCCAATCTATATATGTGAATATTGTCTCCTTCGTCCTCAAACGTAGCCTCAACAAATCCATCATCGTGATCTGCCGCGTTGTTGAAAAGCTCCACTTCTTGTGAATTACGAAAACCTGTGCCAAAAAGCACGCTATGAATCGCCTCAAGTAAATTCGTCTTACCTTTCGCATTATCCCCGACAACAACGGTAAGATTTCGATTAATCATAAACTCCCGCTCTTCAAAGCTTCGAAAGTTTTTTAGCTTAATACTCGTAAGAAGCATACCTTATTTTGTATATTACGATTTCTTGCGAAGTAGAAATATTGTCTCAAAAAATAAAGGAAGGCGAAAAAAAGACCCTCGAAGAATACTTGTATTCTCAAATGAATTCAAAAGCTGTTTCCAGTATTTTTGAGAGAATACTGAGACGTGCGACACATCGTGCTTATGAAATATACCGATCCATCGATTTTCTGAAGTATAGAGTTTGTGCAATATGTATTTTCGCGATACTCTAATGCTTTCTGACAGTGCTTGTCTGATAGATCCTCGATCAACATGCTCAAGAACATCATAGGTCACAACAAGATCAAAGGTTGACGTATCATATGGAAGATCTGAGATATTACTTTTTTTCAGGTATGGTCGGGTAGATTCATCTGCCATGTCGAGTGCGTCTTGTGAGATCTCAATACCAAATGCTTCAATACCAAAAAATCGCAACCATTTCACCAAATATCCTGTCCCACAGCCAATATCAAGACAATTTTTGGGCTTAAGAAAAAGTCTTATAAGAAGGGCGCGGTAGATATTCACAAAATGCGAGAAAAATTTCGCCCATACAGAATCTGCGTATTTAAAAAGATTTCCACCTTTGTCACCTCGATAATACTCGCGATCATAAAAAGATGCATCCAGCTTAAGAGGTGTAATCACAGTCCCCTTAAATGGCTTTCCCTCAAAAACATGTCGTAGATTTGTGAAATTACTTCCATTTATTATGATGATTGTGAGGCGCAAACTTTTGGCAAGTCGAGAGGCAATGGGGTCAAAAGGAGCATTTGTACCCGGTGTCCATGTATCTCCAACAAGCTCTTCCATCTGATCCCACGTCATCTTTTTTATAATTTGGGCACTTTTATATTTTTTTGGATCTTTATTATAGATCCAATCGATATTTGAAAGATTAATTATCGTATGAGCTTTATAGTCACGAGCCAAAACTACAGCATCATAATCTGTCGACCACCCAGGCTTCCATCCAGCGCCAATCACCACAGGCTCTCGCCAGTCGATAAGGCGCCTGTCATAATTTTCAATAATTCTCGGGTGAGAAATATCCTGGAATATCGTACGAAGTAGATGAGCGTTCAATCGGGTAGAGTGCACACCAAGCCAATCAAGATCAGTATCAGTAATATCTCCAATCACACGACGCCCAGCTTCAATATAATGCCGTGCAGTCATCCCACCTCCAGCGACCAAGAAAAAGCGTCGACCTTTTTTTACTTGCTCGCGAATAAACTCATTTAAGTTGCGCAGGAATACGCTGTCTATTCCTCCATTTGGAGCAATAAGGCTTCCTCCTATCGATATCACGACTGGTGGTTCTTTATATCCAAACATAGTTGATTTTGACGCTAAAAAAAATCCCGACTATAAGGTCGGGATGCTAAGGTCTTTAGACCTTATACATTGTACTTTTGTGCTGCTTGCAACTACTCATCACGATTACCACTTTATTTATATAAACTTAGGAGTAAGTATACCTCATTTTGCCCAAAAGTAATGGAGAGTTTCTAAAAAATACCTTCACCTATACCGAATATGAAAGCGATAACTCGAACAATTAGATAAGATACTACAAGTAGCACAAATCCGACAATCCCCGCCGTAATCTTCGCCCGCGCCGTCTTAAGCTTTTCTGGATTACCTTGCGAGAACATAAAATCATACCCTCCCCACACGAGTATAAAAAAAAGTATTACAGCAGCCAATGGATAGATAAGACCCGTAACTAATTTATTTATTAAGTCTCCAAGAGAATTGATATTTTTCAAAGGGCCCTGGATGACTATTGGCGCTGTCCCAGACCCCCCACCAAATCGGACCTGCTGAGCAATTAGACTATTCATATCTATGCTTATTGTAGATAATAAAAAAAATATTAACAAGAGCGTGCATAAAAAACGCAATCGCCAAATTGATATCAACCTTCAAAAAAAAATAATTAAGGCTTATGTACATTAATGATATGTATTTTATGGCAAATCCATTGATATTAATCACATACACAATACCAAATAAGAAAATTGCTAAAGGAATAAGATATACAATATCAATAAGATCTTGCTTTGAAGAGAACATGGTGGTTGAAACCACTATTGACAAATAACCAAAAAGTAAATCAAACAAGATATTTTTTGAGGGGAATATATGAAAAGCTGCAAGAAACCAAAAAAACCACAAACCAACTATTAGCGGAGCTATGCCAACAAGAATTCCTCGAAATGTGCCTTTTTTTTCATATAATACTCGACCTAATTTAATTTGATTCCCGTCCCATTTAGGAAAAATTACTACTTCATGCACACGCATCATGAGTGCTGTCGCAGCCAAAAAATGAGAGATTTCGTGAAGTGCTGTTCCTGGAAGCAAAAAGACGGAAATAATCATGAATTTAGAATTCTGACCGCGAGTTTTTCGATGCAAATAGCCCGACAATTTTACAATATTTGAGCGTGAGAGAAAATAGAGGGCAATAGATAGTGCAATAAATAAGACTATGTACATAAGATTAATGTCTTTTACTAATACCAATTAGTAGCGCAACAAACACAAGGAGAGTAAAAACTATAATAAGTATAAACCAGAAGTTAAACTTGAAACTCGTTTTCTTACTTCCCTCCTCCGCATTTTGTAGATTAAGGGGAGTGTAATTACTCATTGCAATTTTGATAATACCACTATAAGTCAAGAGGGCGTTTATTTAAATCGTGCTAAGTTTTTTAATCAAATTCAGTACACTTGTAATAATAGCATAATTTCCTTTTCGTCATGTTGTCGAATAAATCAATTATTATTATCCTCTCCGTCTTTGTCGGGTTTTTACTTATCCTCACAGTCTTAACTTCACTTACAGGTATATCATTGAATAAAAATAAAAAAAATATAACCCCTACCCCAGCCACCGCAACAGACGAAGACTCAGACTTCCAGTCTGAAGGAGGAGACTCGACAACTTCCTCTGTCCAACCTCTTGGCTACATCGCAACAGACGAAGAGATCGGTTCACTCATTGAGTCATCTGTGGTCTTAGACGATACAGACAAAGACAATCTCAAAGCCCTTATTGAAAACCTACCAACTAAGACTAAGGATTTCAGTCTTAGTTTTCTGACGAACAATGGCAAAATATCGGGCTTTTCGGCATCGACATTCAGTCCATCTGGACGTCAAAACCTCAGTAGATTCCTGTCTCATTTTGGACTATCCAAATTACTGAAAGACCAAAATATCTTCGGCTTTGATAATACTCAAGAAGATATCACAGCGACAGGTGAAGGGTTACTAAAAAACACCAATCCCGGAGATAAGAAAGCTGCAAAATTAGCTCAACAAAGAAGTGGAGCAGAAGAGAAAAAAGCGACCAAACCGCTCATTGATGCCCTAAAATCAATGATTGACTTTCCGAAGAAAGAGGAAGGCGCATCTTCGGGATCAGCCAACTGTCAATC
>CAZGZD010000035.1:0-5103 GCA_964530005.1 uncultured Gammaproteobacteria bacterium | reverse complement strand
GAAGACAGCATAAGAGGTGAGAAATCCACCTGTTGCTCGTCGTTCCTTCTCATTTTGGAAAAGTATAAGGTAGGTCTTTTTTTTGTCCTTGCCCAAAATATCGGGAAGCTTCTTAAGAAGAGGTTTGGCATCTACAAATAGTGTGGATGCGCCAAGTATGGAATCTTTGAATGTTGAGACTTGGCCACGTACAAATGTTTTCCCTAACTTTTTGGGGTAGCGATTGGGATTGATTTTCGCTGCATATTCTTCTGCTTTCTCAATATTTTGAGAGATGGGATCAATTCGATTGACGACAGTATCAAGTGTGAGCACTGCAGTTTGGAGTCTTTCTTCGGCTGTTTTGTTGGAAAATGAGTCGGAGCCCTTTTTAAATCCAATAAGATCGGCGTGGGGCGCTATAGCGACGACTGCATCTTCTCCGGCCTTAAGCATATAGTGACCAGCATTTACCGCATTTTTGTAATCAGCAACATATGGTATAAATGCAGCCCAATATACTCCGCTGGACGCTTTTTCAAACTTTGTATAGTCGGTATCAAACGTTTTCAACTCTTTTTGTACGAGGTCCATATCATTTTTTTTGAAGGCTGCTTTGAGTTGAGATCCTGATTTGGTAAGGCGCTTGCTTGCAGATTTTATGCGGATTATCGGGAGCGTGATAAAAAAGAAAACAAAAAGCACAAGAATTGAGACAAGAATAAGTCTGCGGGATCTTTTGCGCTTAGATTTGGGAGCTGTGGTATTCTGAGTAAATTTCTTGATTATCATGTGACAGGTTCCAAATACTTCAAAAAATAATTATAACACATCGATTATTTGTGAATCATCCTTTAAATTGCACCTCGACCAATAATCATCTCAAGAGGCGTTCTCAACATGATTGTGAGATCTCCAATGAGCGATATATCCTGTACATATTGTGCGTCAAGCGCAATTCGTTTGTCAAAATTAATCTCGCTTCGTCCGGAGACCTGCCAAAGGCCTGTGATTCCGGGTTTGACTGAAAGTACGCGCCGAACAAGATCTTGTGTGTGGGGATATTTTTTCTGTTGATTTTCAAGCTCATCTGGATAGTATGCTCGAGGTCCGACTATACTCATTTGGCCACGCAGGACATTGAGGATTTGTGGTATCTCATCAATTGAGTGCTTGCGTATAAAACGTCCGACTGTGGTGATTCGCGGATCAGACTTAAGCTTATAGCTATCTTTTTTATATTGGGCATAAAGTGTCTTAAATCTGGGATCAGTTCGAAGAAGGACGTGAGCATTATTGATCATTGAGCGGAATTTATACATTGTGAATTTTCGTCTGTTTTGCCCGACTCGCTCTGGAACGTCTGCAAATACAGATCCCTCTGTGTCCATCTTTATGGCAAGTGCTGCAATGATGCAAATAGGTAGGAAAAGAATGAGAAGTATGAGGGCTCCGATTATATCAACAACTCTTTTGGTCGTATGTTCGTAGAGAGTCCCTGTAAATAATGTGCCTGTCATAAATCAACATCAATAATTCATTCTTTTATAACTATGTCAGACTCTCTTTATCGGTGCCCACGTATTTTTCTACAATTTGCTTAATCTTGCCGGATGATGATTTTTTGGCAACAAGAAGCACATCATCTGTGTTGACAACGAGAATATCCTCAAGATCCATAGCAACGACAAGCTTATTGTCTTGATAATTGTAGATAAGATTATCGTGACAATTTTCAATATCTACATTTCCATGTGAGATAGTGTCTTTTGGATTTTTTTCAAGCGCCTCCTTGAGAGCCTCCCATGCTCCAATATCGCTCCAGCCTATATCTTCAACCACCACATATGCAGAGGCCGGGTCAAGCTGTTCGAGTATTGCATTGTCAAAGTTGATAACTGGCATCTCCCCATAATGTTTTTTGAGTGCATATTCAAATTCTCCATCAGTCTTTGTATTTTGGATTATCTGAACAAGATTATATATAGTGGGATCAAATTGCCTAAATAAGTTGAGTATGAATTGGGGTGTGGATACAAAATATCCAAGATTCCAGCAATGAGCTTTGTCTTTAAAGTATTTTTGAGCAAGCTCTCCGTCAGGCTTATATTTGAATCCTATAAATTGGTGAAAATTGATTCCGTCGACTTTTTGAAGTACTGAGTTGTGCTGAATCCATCCCAGATTCTCAGAGGCGAAGCGTGGTTTTTGACCAATAAAGATAATCTTATCTCTATCTTTTTCAATCAGAGTTGACGCCGCCTTAAGAATTTGCTTGAATCTGTCTGGTTTTTGGACAAGATGGTCGCTCCAGAGTATCAGGACTGGCTCATCTTGATACCCTGCACGCGCAAGGTATGCCATAACGAGTGCTACAGCTGGTCCTACGTCTTTTTTGCTTGGCTCGATTATGATATTTGACTCAGGTATAAAATTGAGTTGTTTTTTGACAAGTGGAGCATGAGCGACTCCTGTTGATATGAAGATATCCTCAGGCGCGAATTCGGGTCTTAGTCGATCAACCGTCAACTCAAGTGTGGATTTATTTCCAATAATTCGCTCGAATTGCTTAGGAGATTTACGGCGGGAGAGTGGCCATAGACGAGATCCAACTCCACCGGCAAAAATTACTGCTTTCATAGTATGTATTTATAAACTTGATTTATTATATAGTGAGTAGCCGCTAATCTCAAACATCAAATACATTATTTGTCTATATGTTAATCTGAAGATTACTCCGAAGAAATTTAAAAAGTGGTATTAAAAGTGCGATATTTTTAAGCTTTACCTGTAAGTAGTGCAAAGAAGAGTACAAGAACTGCAGCGGTCATAATAACGAATGAGCTTCCAACGCCTATATTTGAAAGCAATCCATTTTTATATTCACCCATAATCTTTTTATTATTACCGACTCTGGCAATCATAAGTAAAAGGGGAACCGCAGCAATCGCGTTAAATACCGCTGTGAATACAAGGGCTTTAATCGGATCAATGCCAATGAAGTTAATGAAGAGTCCAACTAGAATAGCGATTGTGATAACTGCGTAAAAACCAATTGCTCGCTTGAATTTTCGATAAAGTCCCTCTTTCCAACCAAAAGTTTCACTGATTGCATACGAGGCGGAACCAGCTAAAGTTGGGATTGCAAGTAATCCCAGTCCTATAATGCCAACTGAGAAGATGAGTTTTGCAATGAGTCCTGCATTTGGGAAATTGCTAACCAAGGGCTCGATCGCACGAGCGGCATCTGCCGCACTATTGATTTGTGTGGTGCCATGTGAAAATAGAACAGAACCACAGACGATAACAATAAACCATGCAGTCACACTTGCAAGTGTCATACCGACAAAATTATCAATTCGTACATTATGTAAGAATCTCTTCGTGGCTTGAGAATCTACGCCAATTTTTGTCAGATTGTGTTTTTCAATTTCCTCTTCTACCACTTCTGAAGTATCCCAAAAGAAAAGATATGGTGATATTGTGGTGCCAATCATTCCAACTAAAATGTAGATTCTTTCAAAGTCAATTTGAGGCTTTAGGGTAAATGTTGCTCTAAATATATCGCCCCAATTTTGTCCGACTATAAATGCTGTGAGCGGATATGCCAATAGAGTAATCGCAAGCCACTTGAGAATTCGAGCGTATATTTTGTATGTTACAAAAATCTCAAGGAGAATAATAATGATTGCGAAAAATACTGCAAGTAGTGCAAATGGTACGGTTGGAAGTAGTAGTCTTGTAGTTGCGGCCATTGCTCCTAAATCTGATCCGATATTAATCGTGTTTGCAAGAACGACTAGAAGTACAGAGGAGTAAAGTAATCGTTTACTATAATTTTCTTTAATCACAGCAGCTAATCCCTTTCCAGTTATTGCTCCAATGCGTGCGCAAGACTCTTGAACGGTAAGTAGAAGCGGGTACATCAAAGGGAATGCCCAAAGAAGCCCAAAACCGAACCCCGCACCTGCTTGGGAATAGGTGGCAATACCTGATGGATCGTCATCTGCCGCACCAGTGACGAGTCCTGGTCCTAAAATTCTCAAAAAACGACTGAATCGCTTTCTGTGAATTATGCTTTTTACTATGTTACGTATATGGTGTTCAACGTTTTCCATTTTTTTACTATTCCATTTATAATTAAAAACTCAAAGAAAGTAAATAGAAAATGGTGTTTTAAGATTTACTGAAGCTCTTCTAAAAACTTCTTTTTCCAGCTCTCTCTATCAAATTTCATAAGATTGCTTTTCCCATAGCTTTTTACATCGATTTTCTTTAGAGGACTTTTATCAAATTCTTGGACGGCAGTAACAAGCGAGTCGGTTGATTGCGTATCAAAAAATATCCCTGTAATTCCGCCTATTACCGTCTCTGTCGCGCCGCCCTTGCGGTACGCAATAGTTGGCAGACCGAAATACTGCGCCTCAAGCGCTACGTAACCAAAGTCCTCTTCTTGTGGCATGATAAGTGCTTGCGCTTCTTCGTATAGATAGACAAGTTCTTGATCGTCTACTCTCTCAATGAATACAATATTTTTCCCTACTTGCTTTTTCAGGTAATTTTTTTGAGTTCCAGTACCCACAATCACGAGATTTTTCCCAATTTTATTAAATGCATTGATAGCAAGATCTACACATTTATATGATTCAAGGCGTGAGACCAAAAGATAATATTTCTCAAACGGAAGATTTACAGGTTTTGCCTTGATACTTTTCCAGTAAAAGGTGTCAAATGGGGGGTATAGAATATTGCTTTGTCTGTCGTAATACTTATCACAACGATCCCGCACAGTCCTTGAGATTGAGACTATTTTGTCTGGCCTTTGTGCTGCTGCAAAATCCCATTTTTGAAGATTCCTAAGAAGTGGGCGGGTGAGGAATTTGGCAAGTGGATTCTTGATGTATGTATTCTTATGGCTCCAGAAATAGCGAGTGGGGGTAAGAAGATAACAAAGATGAAGCGTCTCTGGGCGTGTCACTATCGATTTAGCAAAAGAAGACGTAACTGAGATGACCACGTCATATTCTCTAAAGTCAAAAGACTCAAAGACATAAGGATAAAGAAGGAGTGATGCAATGCGGCTTTTTTTAATGAACTTTGGCAGCTTTTGAATAAAGCTTGTCG
>CAZGZD010000034.1:0-6056 GCA_964530005.1 uncultured Gammaproteobacteria bacterium | reverse complement strand
ACCCATCTCAAGTGTGATAATCCGGCCGTACTCAAGTGAATTCTTCCTAAGATCCGCGGCTACCTTAAATAGTAGCTTTGAACGAGTCTCAAACGAAGTATTTCTCCACTCCTTGTATGCGACAACTGAAGTATCAAGCGCCTCATTAATCTCATCTTTGCCCATTTCTTTAAACTCTTGAATGAGCTCACCAGTTGCCGGATTTATAGTTTGAAGTGCCATAAGGATTATTTTTTAATTTCTTTAGATAGATCGCTGGATAATTTCTTGGACAATTCTAAATTAACCGAGGGATCGATGTCAACAATCACGGCTGAGAGCTCATTGCGCTTTACTGTCTCTTTAAGATCCCGCTCAAGCTCGCTGACATTTTTTGGATTATATGCGCGGACGCCAAAACTCTCAACATACTTAACAAAGTCTGGATTGGCAATTGTTGTACCATATGCCCGACCCTTTGCGCCCGTTTGCTTCCAAGAAATAAGACCATAGTCATTGTCGTTGACAATAATGATTGTATAAGCCACACCGTACCGCTTGGCTGTCTCAATCTCCTGTGAGTTCATGAGAAACCCGCCGTCGCCATTGACCGCAAATACATGCGAATTAGGTCGAGCAAGCTTTGCGGCTATTCCACCAGGGACTGCAATTCCCATACTGGCCAAGCCATTGGAGATAATGCAGGTTCCGGGGCTGTAGACTGGGAAATTGCGCCCGATCCAGATCTTATGAGCACCAACATCGGAGATGATTATGTCATCATCTTCCATTACCCCACGAAGTGTGTGAAGTAGACCGGGGACTGTTAATTTGTCATCACCGGCTAGTCGGTAACTATCAAAATCAGCGGCTAATGCTGCACGATATGGCGCATACCATGCCCCATCATGCACAAAGCATTCACGCTCCAGGTGTTGATTAAGTCCCCAAAGAGTCGCTGAGATATCAGCAACAATCTCCACCTCGGGATCATAATATTCATATACCTCAGCGGGTTCAAAATCTACATGAATGATTGGTTTTTTCGATATGTTCCAAAATTCGGGAGCAAATTCGGCAATATCATATCCAACAGATAAAACTAGATCTGCCTCTTGTATCGCGTAGTAATGGTAGTCTCGACCCTTCATACCCATGGTAAATAATGAATGAGGGCTTCGGTCCGACACTGCCCCCTTACCCATAAATGTAGAGATGACTGGGATACCTGTCTTATCCACAAATGCACGTAAGTGACGTGCAGCAAGCTTACGGATTGCACCATTGCCAGCAATAAGGATCGGCTTCTTGCTTTTTTTCAATAGTTCGATTGCTGCGTTCAATGCTTTATAGTCTGGGGCACCCCGCCTAAATGTCTGCGGCTTAATTGGCTGAGCTTCAACATCAGAGGCTGCAATATCCTCAGGAATCTCTATGTGGGTCACGCCTGGTTTTTCCATAGTCGCAAGCTTGAATGCTTTACGCACAGACTCAGTAAGTACCCAGTTGTCGTGGACCGATGTATTCCATTTCACAATTGGCCTGAACATTGTCACAATATCGATCAGTTGATGGGATTCTTTGTGAAGGCGTCTCATATCGCCTTGCCCTGTGATTGCCACAACTGGCGCTTTATCAAGATGCGCATCGGCAAGACCCGTGATAAGATTGGTGGCTCCAGGCCCGAGCGTTGCAAGACATACAGCTGCTTGGCCTGTGAGACGCCCCCACACATCGGCCATAAAAGCAGCTCCCTGCTCATGGCGCGTCACAACAAGCTTAATCTTGGAGTTTTCAAGCGAGAACATAATATCCTCAATCTCCTCACCTGGCACACAAAAGACATACCTAACTCCCTCTTCTTCAAGACACTTAACTAATAGATCTGATGTTTTCATATTTTTACTTTCGTATAACTTCAATTACCTGGTCAACCTGACCTGGAGATTGTACCAAAACTTCGCGTTTTGTGCGGGTAATTGATGGAAGATATGCTCGTCCAACAATACGCTCACCATTAAGCCAAAATACGTCAAGATCGACGTATGTGTTTTTATTCCAAAATGTCCGATTTGCACGCTTCGGAAACTTAAAAATCATTCCGTCGACCGGAATATTTCGATCAGCATACATGAGCCCTCGTTCCCATTGAGCCTCATTCGTAGCTTCAATCAGTACAAGTCTTTTATTCTCTATATTATAGATTATTGTCGGGGTGTTTTTAAAAAATTGAACTGGTTCTTTAAACTTATTAAAAATTAAGGCACAGCCAATAATCGCCACTATCAAAAACAAATACCAAAATATAAAATTAGTTCTTTTTTGTAGCTTCATGACCGCCAAATTGATTGCGAAGAGTTGATAATACTCGCCCAGTATAGCTTGGGTGTTTGTTCGAATCTATCCGAAATTGTAACGATCCTTTTAAAATAGGTACATCAACACCAAGCTTTGATGCCACCTCCACAGTCCACGCTCCCTCACCAGTATGAGCGACAGTTGCTGAAATTGAGCTTAGATCTTCACCGTATTTTTCAAAACCATCTTTGAGCCACCCCACAAGACGCGACTCCACGACACTTCCTCTATTATAAATTTGCGCGACATGACTCAGATTGAGATTGAATTTTGATTTTTTCATGACGGCAAATCCCTCGGCAATGGCCTGCATCATGCCATATTCTATACCGTTGTGCACCATCTTTACAAAATGTCCAGCGCCTACTCCTTTGAAAAAAGCAAATCCGCCTCGAACATTGATATCAACAAATAAAGGAAGCAGCTGCTCATAAGTCTTGCGCGAACCGCCGATCATGCTGCATGCTCCATATCGAGCGCCACGCGGACCGCCGGATACTCCAACATCCATAAATTGAACCCCCCGCCCCTCCTTTTTAATACGAGCACCACGATTAATAGTGTCTCTGTAATTAGAATTACCCGCATCAACAATAAGATCTCCTGGTTCAAGATATTGAAGAAGACCTGTAGGGCCAAATATCACTTCATCAACCGGCGCTCCTGCCGGAACCATCACCCATAAAGTACGTGGCGCCTTAAGAGCAAGAACCAAATCTTTGAGTGTATCTTTTGCAGTAATTCCCTCCGGCTCCATAGCACGGGACACTGAGGTTGTTCTATTGTATGCATACACTCGCCAACCTTTTTCATTCAGTTGCCGAGCTATACCAGCTCCCATTTTACCCAATCCAACAACCCCAATCTCAGGCTTATTTAGACCTACTGTACGAATTGCTGGTACTGCGGATTGAGCTTTTTTGATAATTTTATCTGAATAAGGGACATATGAATGTAAAGTGGAACTGTGAGATTTCCACCCACGAGCAATTGGATCAATAAACTCCCAACTTGCTCTTATCTCAGATGTTGAGATAAAAAGAAGTTGATTGCCCTTTATACAGTCCAGAAGAAGACGGGCATATTCTTCGACGTATTCCCGCCCTTTTCCTTGCTTTACATAGGAAAAGTTGAAATTACGATCTTCAACATCCATACCCAAACCTGGCTTTTTTGCCAAAAACTGAATCCTAATCTGCATTTTAGGATCAATTGAGATAACAACTTTATTTTTGATATGAGCTGACCCATCCGGACACAGACAAGGCGTCGGATGTTTGAAGGTAACTCGAATCTCTTTAGTGGACGTCTTTAGACTTTTACCTCCCTCAAGAATAATAGGCACACCCTGCCAGCGATCTGAATCTATGTATGTTTTAACTCGAAAATATGTCTCGGTTTGAGAATTGTCAGAAATTCCAGGAAGTGAACGATAACCCGCGTATTGGGCCCTAAATGTATTTTTGGCAATATCTGTCGGAGACGCTTTGTGTAGACTTTTTATGAGAGCGACTCGCTGCGCGCGGATTGACTGAGCATCATAAGCGCGCGGATTTTCCATCGTTACAAAAGCCAACATTTGAAGAAGATGATTTTGTCCCACATCGCGCAAAGCACCATTTGTATCATAATATCCCTCACGCCCCTCAACGCCAATATTCTCATATAGACGCACTACAATCTTCTCAACAAACTTATTATTCCAACTCTCCTCAAGTAAGGTATTTGTGAATCTAAATGCCAAGATATTTTGCATCATCTCTTTTCCCAAGTAGTGATCAATCCTATAAATCTGCTCCTCACGAAACAACTTACCGAGTAACAAATCAAGTTCAGCTGCCGTCTTAAAGTCTTTTCCGAAGGGCTTCTCCACAATTACCCGCGTCCAACCCTCATCAGCACTACAGGGAACTGTAAGTCCAGATGATGCAAGATGTGTAAGAAGTGATTTATAATATGTTGGGGGGACAGCCAGATAAAATAACTTATTTGAGCACATATTCCATTCTCCATCGGTCCGACCGAGTATGGTGGCAAGCTTCGTATAATCCTTACTGTTTCTAAAATTGCCAGAATGATAAGAGACAACTTTTAAAAATGTGTTGATTGCCGGGTCTGTTGATTGAATATCTTTATGTTTTTTTAGGATTTCTCCCAAATAACTGCGAAACTCATCTGTACTCAAACTACGCCGCGAAAATCCAATAATATGAAGTAGTTTAGGAAGCTGGCCCTTTTTGTGAAGATGAAAAAGGGCGGGTGCGATCTTTTTGGCCATTAAATCGCCTGTTGCGCCAAAAACAACAAGAACAGTTGGAAGATGAAACTTGGAGTCTGGAATATTATTCATATTACAAATATGCCAAACATACGATATCTATGTATTCCAATTTAGTGTATGTCGGAGTTTAGTAATAATTTGCTATACTTTTTAAGTAGAGATATTATAAAAGATTGAACTCCACAATGCTCGACATTTCCACATTTTCATCAAAGCAAATTATACTTTGGTTTAGACACCACACCCCAATCATAATTGGCGTCATAATAGGGGCTTATTTATTTCACAAATTCGGCACGCGGCTAATCGACAAGATAGTGCGCCGCGTAATGGTAAGGGGCAAATACTCATCCGTATATGAGGAAAAACAACGAGAGGACACTCTCATTCGAGTCCTTGCCAAAACCCTTGAGATTTTTTTGTGGATATCTGCTATTTTGATCATTCTCTCTGAGATTGGTGTCAATATCGGCCCACTCATTGCGGGTGCTGGAATCGCCGGCCTTGCAATTGGACTTGGAGGCAAAGCACTCATTCAAGATATTATTGCGGGCCTTTTTATTATCTTTGAAAATCAATATCGAGTTGGAGATGTCGTACGTCTGAGTGGCACTGCCGGTCAGGTTGAGGACATCACGCTTCGTATTACGATAATTCGTGATCTTGATGGAATAGTACACTACATTCCCAATGGCACCATCGCCACAGCATCCAACTATTCCAAAGACTTTGCCCGTATAAATCTTAATATTCCAATAAGCTATGCTGACGATGTTGAAAAGGCCAAAACTATTATTAATAATGTCGGTCTTGAATTTGCCAAAGATAAGGCGTGGAAAGGTGTGATAAAAAAAGCACCTCAATTTGCTCGAGTTGAAAAGCTTGCTGCATCGGCTGTGGAGCTCAAAGTCCTGGGAGAAGTAGATCCTCAAGCCCGCTGGGATGCAGCTGGTGAAATAAGGCACAGGATAAAAGAAGCCTTTGATAAGGGCGGAATCGAAATTCCCTACCCTCAGCAAGTCGTCCACAATACAGAGTATAAAAAATAAAGTAAAGCTTTCTTGACATACGATATAGCCTTTCCTACAATACAAGCCAACTATGAAAAAAGAAAGAGTGGTTAGCAGACTTTCCATAATTCGAAAATTACAAAACATCACCCAAGAAGACTTGGCTCAAGCTGTTGGGGTAACTCGACAAACTATAATTGCAATTGAAGGCGGAAATTATACCCCGTCAGTTTTTTTATCATTAAAAATTGCTCGATTTTTCAAAAAAAAAGTTGAGGATATATTTCAAATAAAATGAAAAATTCGATTTTCGCTGAAATGACTGTATCAGTTCTCCTTATTATTTTTCTAGGAGTTCTTATAAATCCATTTGATCTTCTGATGCCACCACCGACTTACATGATTGCTATTGTTGGCGTGGCTATTAC
>CAZGZD010000033.1:0-6221 GCA_964530005.1 uncultured Gammaproteobacteria bacterium | reverse complement strand
AACTCACGCCCTCTCCCCTTTTGTGGAGCCTCGTATCGGAATCTTTGGCCATTGTTGAAAAGTCGGAGCGGGAATGTGAGCTCGCGAGCTCGAGCGGCTACCATGCGGGCCATGGATGGGGTGATCTCAGGTCGCATGACGAGCACATCGCCATTTTTGTCGATCACCTGATATGTCTGTCTTTTTATAAGTTCCTCTGACGTTTTTTCAAGATAGATATCGATGGGCTCCAAAATTGGTCCATCATAAGAGACAAAACCGGAATTATCGGCTATGTTGCGAATTTTTGAGAAAAGATACTCTTGAGTAGCTTTCTCGTCTGGATATAAGTCGCGAAAACCCCGAATTGGATTCAAACTTGGCTTTGCCATAGGATATATTATACTGCTATTGAAGCTGAAAAGACAATTTAAACTTGAGAGATAGTTTGTCCATAACGTGGAAAAAGATCTCGCCTCGGCCTTGTTCGTCCTCTAATATTTACCGTTGGACCAAATTCTTCAGGGAGAGAGCCAGCTATCTCTCTTGCTCTTTCGAGCAGGGATTTTCCATTCGAGTTCCATCCTTCAAGGTCTATAGGTCGAAGTAAAGTCCATCTTGCCTGTAATAAGGAAGTGTGAGTGTGTCCGCGCATAGATAGCCCTCTTAAGTAGTCTCCTAATTCATTTTGTCCTCTTGAGCGAGAGTAAAAATTGCCCGCTATGAATACTTGTCCGGAAGGTGTTACTGTGTTTTCAAGACTTAATGCAACATTTCTTTCTACAAATTTCATAAGCAACACATCATTTATAAGCATAATTGCGTCTCTCTTAAAAGAGTCCACAAGATATCTTTCACCGTCGCCACATAAGAACATTTCGTCCCCAAAAGGTTCAATGGTAAAATCTCCACCCATTGTGACAGGTGAAAGCGAGCTACGAGCTTTATCAGAAAGTTCATCTATTCCGATTGTTGTTAAAAGTGCACCTAACGCAAATCTATTGTTATCAACATCATCAACCATTCGGTCAATATCTCTGATCAGCGCTTGTCGTACAACGGGTTCTTTTACTCTTCTAAATAAGACCCGATCAATTCCAGAGGAGTCATACGAGTTTAGAATTTGACCAACTATTTGTAAACCAACATCTTTTGGAGATAGGCCTCCAGTACGCTCTGCCATAAGAAAGAGGAAGTGTAGCAAAAGCTTGAAATAAAAGCAAGGATGGAGTTTATCTACGAGGCGTAATTGGAGTTGTGCCAAGTCCTGGTTCAAGACCGAGATTTCCAGCTATAAGTGGAAGTACATGGACATAATCTGGAAGACGTCCGTTTTGCACTGTAGTTATTAAAAGATGGTTGGGATTGCGACCTCGGGCAATGGTAAGAAAATGAGAAGAGTCAGAGTTTGATTGGGTAAAAACATGTTTGTGTGGAGCTGGAAAGATGGAGTGCCCAGTTTTATTTCTGCTGAATAGATCTAGTACTAGATAGTCAGCCACTTCTCCCATAAATGCAGCAAGTCTGGGTGGAAGACCATGATTGACCCTTTGTACTACCTGCATCGGCGAGTCGAAAGAACTAACAGGCAGAAGTAGATCATCAGGCTTTATGGCAACGTCAAATTCGTGAGAGTTTCCTCCAGGAAGAGTTTCACCTTTTTCAAGTTCTAGTCTTTTCCACTCCGCCTTGTCACTAAAGAGAAAAATCCCAACTCCCAATCTTTCCAGATGCTCTATTAGCACTCGAGTCATCTGTGGATCTCTTTGGATTCTTGTAAGTCCTAATTCTTTCAACATTCTCAAGTCACCTGCTGAAGATCGCGAAAGTGGGCCAGTGTCAATATTTACGGGCCTTTTTTCTACAAGAGACTTAACCCATGGGTCAGTAGGTATAAAAGGTTTTGCCTCTAAGATTGGCATAATTTTTGAATTATACTCCTATTATAGGCTGTTTTCAATATAAAAAAGATTTTATATAGTGGTGGGTGAAATGCAGGTATTATGAGAAAATGTTGGAAGATGAGGAAGATTGCTATTGCGATGAAGCTACAAGTTTGAGTTGGGTATTCTTAAATTCTCCATTTCGCCAGAGCTTAAGGTCTACAGAGTCGCCTATTTTTTTGTTCAGAATAAGGCGGACAAGTGCCTGATCATCATCACCCTTTACTTTCTGACCATCAAGCTCTGTGATGATATCTTCATTTTGGATACCAGCTTTCTCAGCCGGTGATCCCTTGATGACTTCAAGGATATATGCACCTTCAACTACCTTGTTGGCAAGTGCAGTCTTACGATCTACCATCTGGTATCTAAGACCTATATATGGTCTGTCGAAGCTCCCACCTCGCTTGTTGAAGTCTTTTATAAGCTCAGATATTACGCTCACTGGGATCGCAAATCCGATATTTTGTCCACCAGATGCGATTGCTGTATTTATTCCAATTACTTGTCCAGTTGAGTTGAGGAGTGGGCCACCTGAGTTGCCAGGATTTATTGCTGCGTCTGTCTGGATTACGTTGTCGAGCTTTTCTACATGTCCGGCAAGCGGAGATCCTGCTGATATTCCCCGTCCCAATCCCGAGACTATCCCGACGGTGACTGTATTGGTAAAATCCCCAAGTGGCGTGCCGATTGCGATTGCCATCTGTCCAAGTTTGAGGACAGATGAGTTGCCAAGAGCAAGCGGTCGTAGGCCTTCGGCGTCGATTTTGAGAATGGCAAGATCGTTGAGCGGATCGCGATAGATCTTACTTACTTTATACTTTTTTTTGTCATTGGTAAGCACAGAATAACCTGCACTTGTGTCTCCGACTACATGCTTGTTGGTTATTACAAGTCCACTTGCTGAGATGATGAATCCTGATCCGATGTTCTGCTCCACTTTCTGCGTAGTACCTGGAACTCGCTCAATGGGGGCAAATGGATTGGCAGGATTAAACTGCAGAGTGTCTGCTGACTGAATTGTCTTATCTATTCCGACGGTGACCACCGAGGGTATTGCTGACTCTATAACTCGTGTGACGATCGACTCCTGATATACCACAAGCTCTTTCTGGTCACTGGGTGTAAATAATTTTTGTGAAGGGGTTGGGAGCTTTAGATAATTTTCAAGTTTGATCTGTGGCAAGACGTGGAGACTTTGCCCGACTGCGATGACAATGATGATACCGGCCACAATAAGAAGAACCCTTCTCATATTTTTATTTTACAAGAATTTCGATTGCCTTTTCAAGCTGGGCGTCTTCTTCGCGGGTGAGGCTATTGCCATTGGGAACCTCATTTTTGATATTGATCTTTGGCTGAATTCCTTTCCCATTGATCCAGTCACCCTTGGGCAAAATCCACTTTGCGACTGTGACATGCATACCAGCTCCACCTGATAGATCAAGCGCTTCTTGCACTGATCCCTTACCAAACGATTTCTCGCCAACCAAAGTCGCCCGTCCGTAGTCTCGAAGAGCGCCGCTTAAGATTTCGGACGCGGATGCAGATCCTTGATTGATAAGTACCACAATGGGGATATTCAAGAGCTTTCCAACTCGCTCGACTCGATATTCATGGCTTGGGGTCACGGTTGATTCCTGCTTCACAATAATATTGCCTTGTGGCACAAACTCAGAGGCAAGATATACAGAACTCTCGAGAAATCCACCAGGATTATCTCGAAGGTCAAGGACCAGCCCCGAAATTTCTTGCCGACTCCAACTGCCAGCTATCTTATCGACACTACTATCCCACTCAGTATTTGTGGTTTCACCAAACTGATTGACTTTGATATATCCGACATTTTTGCAACTACTTTTACAGGTAGCAGACTTTTCAATTCGCTCTTCTACTGACTCAACCTTAATCTCATCCCGCGTGATCTCAATGTCTTTTTCCTTATTTTCTCGAATGACTGTCAACTTGACCTTTGTTCCTTTGGCACCGCGGATCTTACCCACTGCTTGAACGAGTGTCCAACCTTTTGTTGATTCGCCATTTACTTTAAGAACAATATCTCCGGCTCGCAATCCCGCATGTGCAGCTGGTGAGTCCTTAAGCGGTGCTATTACTATGACACGTGTATCTTTTAGACCAAGTTGGGCTCCAATTCCCTCAAATTTGCCACTCAGGTCATCTTTAGACTGCTTATTCTCATCTGGTGTGAGAAAAAAGGTATATGGATCATCGACAGCAGCTACCATCCCACGGATTGCGCCATAGAACATTTTTTGTGAGTCAAGCTTCGATTTGTCGACATATTTCTGTTCAAGCTTATCCCACGCGTCGAAGAAAAGATTGAAATCTATATTCTTCGCATTTGCTTTATTTTGAGCATTGCCTGAGTTGAGGATTGAATAACTTTGACCGGTACTACCCGCGCGGCGGGTACTGTACTCGCCAATCTTAAAACCTGAGCCAAATAAGAAAATAGCAAGCGAAATCCATAGAAGTATATTCGTTGATTTTTGGCTAAGCATGATTTAAGCGCTATTCGTAAAGATATATTGTAGAGGTTTTTTTATCGATTATGCAATAGGGCAGATCGCTTTTTGCGATATCTTTCCAGTCTGCAATTGTTTTGGTCGTTGCTGTGGGGGCGATGGTGTCTGATAGCATGTGCAGAGATACAAATCCAGTCGCACCCAGCGCTTCAATCTTACGCTGTTCGTATTCTGTTAGGCGCTCTATGACGACGACTTTGTCTTTAATCTGATCCTCATTTAGATCTGCTGCCCCTGCCTCATTTTTGACATTCAGCATCTGTCCGCCAAAATCTTCTTCGGCAAACTTGAGAGGAAAGTCCTTGGAATTTTTGACCTTAAGTGTGACCACGTTTTTTTTCACACTGGTAATTTCACCTTTAAAGTAGCAGCGAATATTTTCATCACGAGCCGAATCGACATCTATGACTATTGTGCCATCTGTGTGATCGATCTCGCGGATTACGCCGGTAAACTCTGATCTATAAGATTTGGTGGAAAAAAGACCCTTGCGACTGGCTATAGCATCTCCTTTACCAATCCGATCACCAACGACCCGCGTTAAGTGCAAAAATATTTTACCGGGTTCAATTCCCAAAGAAGTAGCAACAGGAAGCTTGACTGGCTCTTGCACTTTGCGTCGAACAAGAGTTGTGTTGAAGTCGACCACATCTCCTGCCTTTATCATGAGCTCACCCGAATATGAGACGACAATGCTTATCTCCATACACTCATTGTAGCAGTTTGGGAGAATTATGTGGATGTTTTATCGAATCCCTTGGTAGGAGACGTATGGAAGTAGGCCCAAGTAGCGAGCGTATTTGATCTGTTTGTTGAGTATCCTTTGGTGCTTGGCGCATGTGCCGGATTTGAGGCGTCCGATCATCTTTTTACGAGATGTGATGAACTTTTCCAGATTCTCCATGTCCTTAAAACTTGGAGTTGCTCGAAATTTACAGAAAAAACAATTGTTCATAATTTTTAGTTTATTAAATAAATATTAGAAAGGAATATCATCGGGATCGACATCTTCGCTTTTATCATCCTCATCTTTTTTTGACTTTTTAGATTTTGGTTCATCTTCATGTTCGGCAACAGCCTCATCTTCTTTTTTCTCAGCGTAGGCCGGCTCTATCTCTACTGCATCTTGTTTGGGAGATTGTGTGTATTCTTCCCCATCAGCGCGACGCCCATCTGAGAATACAATAAAATCGTCAAGTACGATCTCAGTAATATTCTTTTCTAGTCCGTCTTTGCCGGTATAACTTCGGTATACCAAGCGGCCTTCCACATATACTTTTCGACCCTTAGTCAGAATCTTGCCGCAGAGTTCGGCCAACTTATTCCATGCTACAATTCTATGAAATTGTGTATCTTCTTTTGTCTGGCCTTCAGCTGTGACCCATGATCTGTTTGTTGCGAGTCCGAAGCTGCAGACTGCGGCGCCTGATGGCGTGTATTTGAGCTCTGGGTCTCGTGTGAGATTGCCAATAAGGGTAACTTTGTTGAGTGAGCGGCTTGCCATGATTATTTTTTAGCTTTTGAGACTGTCTTTTTTGTAACTTTTGTTGATTTGGATACGGTCGCGACTGTCTTGGGAGCGGCTTTTACTTTAGTTGCCGGTGCGTCAGTAGCTTTTGTCTCTATTTTTGCAGGTGCTTGTTTGACTGTCGCAACTTCCACTTTGGGTGCTTTGGCTTTTTTGGCCACTTCTCGCTCATCAACTTTTAAAAATAAATACCGAATCAGATTTTCATTTAGATTCAGTTTATTT
>CAZGZD010000032.1:0-7800 GCA_964530005.1 uncultured Gammaproteobacteria bacterium | reverse complement strand
TCAATCCAGCGCGTGGAGCCTCGGGAATTCACTCCAATTATAAAAGTAATTATCAGAAGTCCCACAAAGAACCAGTAAAAAAAGCGTGCATTAAGCCGAAAAAACTGCCAGCCAATTGACCGAACAACAAAATAGGCTACCAGACCAAGTAAAAAAAATACAAAATGATATATATGAAGTCCTGACTTAATTCCAAAAAGATTAAAAAAGCCAAAAAGTGCAATTGTACATGCTGGCAAAAGAAGTCGCTTCATTAGTATTCTTAAAGATTAAATTGAAATAATTTTTTTGTTGCTTTTGCTTGTTTGTGCTACTTGGTAGACCTATTCCGATTTATCGGAATGGGAGGGAACCCACTGGAGTCAGAAACAAGTAAAAGTAAAAGAATTCTTGATCCTATTTTACTTTCTCAACCTTAAACTCATCTGAATTTATAAGCTCAGACACAAGAGCTTTACGCTTAATCTCCTCTTCATGCTCATGTGGCCACTCTGGTAGATAGACAATAACAAAATCACTAAACTCTGTGCCTATTTTTTTGCGCTCTCCCTGAATCTGGCGGATTATGTCACGCGCCGTACCTGCGGCAATAAGCTTTGGGTTTGTCGAAAAATCAAAATTCACAATCAGCTTTGACCCCTTAGTGTGCTTTACCTCTAACACATTTACCTCATCCGCAATAAGGAACTCAACCTGTACCGAAAATCCAACAGGAGACTTCACAGTAAGTGCAGACAGCGGCTGCCGTACCTTAATCCCCTTTTCTCGACGAAGAGCATGGGCTGCCTCAACGACTCTTCTGGCCTCCTCCATCTCACGCTCAATCTCCATATCAATCGCCTTTTCATCAACCGTCGGCCAATTGGCAAGATGAATAGACTCATCACCAGTCAGATTTTTATAAATCTCCTCTGCTATAAAGGGCGCAACAGGCGCCATAAGCGTGCAAAGAGTGGTTAACGCTGTATGGCAAGTTGTGTAAAATGCAATCTTATCTTGATCGTCTACTGCTGAAGGTCCAATTCGATCACGACTTCGACGTATATACCAGTTGGAAAGATCATGAATGAATTCGCTATATTGAGAGATTGTACGAACTGAGTCATATGAATCAAGACTTGTGGTCGTATCTTTTACGAGTCCATTAAGTCGGGACAAAATCCAGATATCCAGAATATTTTTACTCGAGCTACCGAAATCTTTTGAGTTATCCCATCCGTCAACTGATGCATATGTGACAAAAAACTTATATATATTCCAAAGGACTAAAAGAACTCCACGAACCTGATCTCGATATGCATCCTCAGATATTAGAATATCCTCACCCCGCATCACAGGTGAGCCAAGTAGGTAAAGTCTCAAAGCATCTCCCCCATACTTCTGGAGCATAGCTTTTGGATCCGGATAGTTTTTGAAATTTTTACTCATCTTGCGTCCATCTGTGCCTAAGATCACACCAGTCACTGAGACATTTTTAAAAGCTTGCGCATCATACAGCGCAGCTCCAATGACATGAAGCACATAGAACCAAGCTCGAATCTGGCCAGTATACTCCGCTATAAAATCAGGTGGAAAAAAATCTTCTATCTTCTCGTCCTTGTTAAAAGGAAAGTGGCGTTCAGCAAATGATGCTGATCCAGCCTCAATCCAACTATCTAAAACTTCTGGGGTACGGTGCGCTTTTTTGCCGCATTTTTTGCAGACTATAGTGACAAGATCGATCTCTGGTTTGTGGAGGTCGACAACTTTTTGCCCTGATGCTTCTTCAAGCGAAGCTATTGAGGAGGGGACAAAGTATTCTCCACATTCGCATTCCCATACAGGCACAGGCGAACCCCAATAGCGACTTCGAGAGATATTCCAGTCAGGCGCCGACTCCATACTCTTTAAAAACCTACCATGCTTAAAATGCTTTGGATACCAATTTACATCTTCGTTGGTCTTTTGCATACGACCTTTAAGCTTCTGTACATTCACATACCATGCATTTTGTGGGTTATAAAAAAGTCGAGTAGCACATCGCCAACAATGAGCTACACTATGGGTATACTGATCATCTCGGTAGACTAACCCGCGCTCCATAAGATCTTCATTTACGGCTTTATTGGCTTTTAGGTAGTACATCCCAGCAAATTTAGGGACATCGCTTTTCACTATCCCTTCATCATCTATATGAAAGACCTGTTGAATATTGTCCCGATTCATGACGACAAGATCCTCTTCTCCGTATACGGCAAGAGTGACAATGCCTGTACCCTCATCAGCTGTGACAAAGTCCCCAGAGACAATGATAAATGCACTCTTATCTTTTTCTACTTTGTAATAGTCATAATGTGGCACAAACTCCAGTCCTACCAACTCGTGGCCTTTGTATGACTCGACAATTTTATACTCAGGCTTTTTGTCAAGGATTTTTAGAGTACTTTTGGCCAGAATATAATATTCACTTCCCTGCTTTACTTTTACATAAATAAGCTTGGGATTGACAGCAAGAGCCGGAGTTGCAATCTTGTTCCACGGAGTAGTTGACCAAGCCAGAAAATAAGTGCCGGGTTCCTCTTTTACTTGATACTTATAGGTTGTTGCGGACTCTGTAATATCTTTGTAGTTGTCAGCATCCATAGCGACTTCGAAGTTGGATACAGGGGTTGCGCAATGTGGGCAGTAAAGAGATACCCGAAGCCCTTTATACACATATCCCTTTGAGTAAAGTCCATGAAATACCCACATCACAGACTCCATATAATCCTTGTCCCATGTACGGTATGCATTCTCAAAATCCACCCACCGACCTATCCGATCTATATACCATTCCCAGTCCGCAGATACGCGATTCACATATTTTTTGCACTCGTCAATGAATTTTTTGACACCTACCTTCTCCTCTATGTCTCTCTTTCTTTTGATATCAAGTTCTCCCTCTACCTTATTCTCAATTGGTAGACCATGGCCATCCCACCCCCACACTCGGCGAACTCGATACCCTTTCATCGTGAAATAGCGGCCATATAGATCTTTAGGCAGACTTGACAAAAGCGAGCCATAATGAGGCGTACCCGTCACAAATGGAGGGCCATCCAAAAATGTCCAGTTCCGATCCTTAGGCCGAGCAGATATTGACTTCTCAAATATCTTATTTTTTTTCCAAAAATCTGTGATTTTTTCTTCGATCTCCACAAAATTAGGAGTGGATTCCACTGGCTTGAACATAGAAGTAGATTATAGTCTAAAGCTAAGTGTATCTCAATTTAAGAAGTGACTACAGCTTGAGGTTGTGGTGATTTACGACGAAAAATAACAATGCCAAGAGCAGTCAGTACGATAACTCCAAAAATACAAATAAATGCAGCCGATTGGAAAATAGAATCTGTGGAAAAGTCCTGTTCTGCTCTTGCACCGAATGTTCTCACAAGTCCACTCACATACCACATCATTAACCCAACTGGTCCATAAAGAACTGCCCACACACCACTAAATACATATCCTGCACCTACCACCTCAGCCTTTACTAAGGACAACAGCAAACCAACTATACCAAATACAATCAAAGAAAAAATCCACAATACAACAACATTTCTTGTATAAGCTACAATCTGGTTTTGCAGGAAGAATTTTTGTTCGGCTTCATACTGTTTTGTCTGAGCTTCATATTGTGTTGTCTGATTTTTATAGGAATCAGAAGTGTAGTCTAAACTAGCTGTCTTGGGGTATTCAGGCGCCTTAGGCCCTTTTGGAGCTGGGTAAAATCCAAAAGTTGCAGTCACGACTGTAAGGACTAACAAAAAACTTAGTGAAAGAATATATCCTATCTTTAGAGCTCTCATATTTTGATTCTATGATAGTTTATAGTGCGTGTCAAATGAAGTTATTTTTTGCGAAGAAATGCAGGAATGTCGAATTCATCATCGTCTCCCAGAAGCTCATCATCACTCAGCGATTCAGTCGCATCATGTGAAAGTGCTTGTTTGACTCGTGCATCATCTACTTCGTGGTGCTGGCGAGACTCTTCTATCTTTTCTTCTTTATCATCCTCTTCAAGCACTGGAGTCGATTCGCGATCCTCAGAGCGGAATCTAAAAAACTTAAGTGAACCTTCATCGAACTTGGTGGCGATGAGTGTGATCTTTACCGAATCCACCATCTTGTCATCAATCACAGCACCAAAAATAATATCTGCATCTCGATCTACGGTCTTGGCCATGATCGATGCTGCCTCATCAATCTCACTCATTGTTAGATCAGATCCTCCAACTATATTGAAAAGAATACCTTTAGCGCCTTCGATTGAAACGTCAAGAAGGGGAGATGAGATTGCCTGTTTGATCGCAGCTATTGCTCGTTTTTCACCAGAGCCTGTCCCCATTCCCATAAGCGCCGTGCCTGAATTACTCATTATCGTCTTCACATCAGCAAAATCAACATTTATAAGCCCAGCTACAGTGACAAGCTCCGCAATTCCCTTTACCCCTTGATGTAGCACTGAGTCAATCCTTTTAAAGGCTTCAAGTATTGGTGTATTTTTGTCAATCGTACTAAGAATACGTTGATTGGGTACGACGATTAGCGTATCTACATTCTCCTGAAGTCGCTGCGTACCATCATCTGCCAATATGCGGCGCTTAGCCCCTTCAAATTCAAATGGCTTAGTGACAACAGCTACAGTGAGCGCTCCAGATTCCTTCGCAATCTCAGCGATAAGAGGAGACGCACCTGTTCCTGTGCCTCCACCCTCACCAGCTGTAATAAATACCATGTCGGCCCCCTGAATCTCCTCTTTAAGCTGTTCTCGAGATTCTTCAGCGGCTTTGTATCCTGTCTCAGGACTTCCTCCAGAGCCGAGTCCTTTGGTAAGGCTTTCTCCGATTTGAATTTTGATCTCTGCCTTATTTGCAAGAAGCGCTTGGGCATCTGTATTGATTGCGATAAATTCAACACCCTCAATGCCTCCATCGTCAATCATGGACGAGACTGCATTCCCTCCTCCTCCCCCAACTCCTATGACTTTTATCTTGGCTGGTTGCCCAGCTCTGGGTTTAATAAGCATATATTTACAAATTACGGAATAAACTGTTTGATAAAACTACGAACTCGGCCCACAGATGAACCAAGCTTGAAATCTTTTAGTATCTTGTTGAACTTTTTGATTCCGACTTCGTCCTCAATTATATTTTGACGGCCATATAAAATCAATCCCGTTGTGGTCGCATACTGAGGATCAAGAATCTCATCCAGTAGCCCCGTTACTTTTTGTGGGTTGCCAAGGCGAATAGGTAATCGAAGGACTCGTCGGCCTACCTCTAGCATTCCGACAGTAAGCGCTCCACCTCCTGTGATCACCACTCCTGACGGGATGTGTTTATCATATCCGCTTTGCTTAATCTCCTCACCTATCATCTTATAGATCTCCTCAAGTCGTGGCTGTATAATCCCCTGTATTACCGTCTTAAATGTCACATCATCGATCTTCTCAGGAAGGTGAAGGTCTGCAAAATTGAGCTTATCAAGAGGTTTATCCTCAGTCTCTTTAGCCCTTTTGCCTAATTCTTGAGTAAGGTATAGCTTAATACGCTCAGCTGACTCAAGAGAGACGCGTAGTCCAACAGCAATATCATTGGTGATATGACGAGCTCCAATCGGAATAGATGAAGAGTGGGAAAGAGCGCCTTCAACATATAAACACAAATCTATCTTTCCACCACCAAGATCAACAAGTACCACACCAAGCTCTTTCTCAGTGTCAGTAAGCACTGCCTCAGATGATGCCAGTCCGCAAAAAATAAAACCACTATTTCCAATACCCAGATCAGTCAGACAGCGGTCTATATTTTTCAGATTTGTCGAAGATGCCGTGATAATGTGAGTATCTACCTCAAGCCGTACCCCACTCATACCAACGGGATTTTTTATGCCTGCTTGACCGTCAACTATATACTCTCGTGGGGATACTTCAATAATCTGGCGGGTTGTGGATAATGATATAGCACGAGCCGCCTCAATAACTCGAGCGACGTCTTCATCTGCAATCTCACCCTGGGGACTTGATACAGCCACGACTCCATGAGAATTGAGAGATGAGATGTGTGGACCCCCAACTGAGACAAAAGCTTCATTGATCTTATGCCCAGCCATACGTTCTGCTTTCTCAACAGACTCCTCAACTGAAGCTGTAACTTGGTCTATATCAACAATGAGTCCACGACGCACTCCTCGAGAAGGTGTGGAATTGAACCCTATAATACGAAGCTCAGCATCTTCAGCAGATTCGATTGCGCAGGCTGTCGCGACTTTTGATGATCCAATGTCAATTGCAGCAATCAGTGTGTCTGCCATATTCTTTTATATCAAAAGTTGTCCTTAATTACTAATTAATGGTTTATCAAACCTCAAATCTAATACTTTAAAATCATGCCCAGTAATCGCAAATTGCTTTACAATTGTTGCCATCTGGTATGTCTGTAAATTTTTATCTTTTTCTGTCGTAAATAAAATCTGCCTATTTTTCAAATTTAATCGTATCATACTGCGACCTGCAATATCAATAGTATCCACCCGCATTCCAATTTCCTCAGTTTTCTGCAAAAAATAAAGGGCTGCTTGTAAATCCGAATATTCAATAAGATCTCCGGGCGAAAAAAACATGTAATTGAGTTTCTGGGAGTAAATAATTAGTGGAACTGTCGGCTTATGCTTGATTTTCTCAAGAATTCGCCCATCTGCTGAGAGTTGAAAATACCCACCCTGACTAACCTCAAGGGCAGCAAATGGTTGGCTAATCTCAACTGTCAGTATTATAGTTGACGGAAATTTCTTCTCACTCACTATACTTTTAAGCTGGGGATTTTTTTTTGCAAGATCTGCATCGAGCTTTTTTTTACTTAAAAATACTAAATTATCTCTATAATACAGCTCAATTCCACGAATAACCGGGGTAGTTTTTGACTCTGAATGAACCTCAATGCGCTTGATTGAAAATACTTTATCGAAAGTGTAGTATGATAAAAATATAGACACGCCAAAGACCAAGGCAATAAAATAAAAAAGGAATTTTCTAAAGATTTTCTTTTTCTTGACTGCTGTCTTTTTATCCAATTCTTTTGCAGATTCTTTAGCGTGAGTAGAATTCATCGAGTCAATCTGCCGCTGAAGTCTGCGAGGTATCTCAGTAGTATTTTTTTTTAGCTTCATCAAAAAATTAAATTGATAGAATAATTTTGCAGCTGATAAGGACTAAAGGATCATCTGAAAGTGCACTACGTACGTTCATAATCAACTAGGTAATTCGACACTTGCCGTCCTTTTGAGTATTTCAGACAGTATTGTATTAGTCGCGTCCTGCTTATACATAAATTTGAGACGAGCAAAATTGTTTTTATATCGATCAATATTCTTCAACATTTTTTCAATGACTTTAAAAAGCTCATCACTACGCCCTGATTGAATGAATACCTCCCCCACTCCATTATCTTTAAAGATCTGGGCTTGATGTTGCTGCTCATGATTGGCTGACCACGGAAGAGGAATAAAAAGCACAGGCTTCTCAAGTGCAAGTAGTTCAAAAAAAGTATTTGCACCAGCTCGACCGATGACAAGATCAGACATGCTATAGACATACCCAATCTCATCCTCAAAAAAATGCTTACGCAAAATATAGTTTTTGCGCATTTCGGCCGGAAGCTTAAACCTTTGATTTGTAAGCTTTTCAAAATCATTATATTCCTTGGTATCTCCAGTCTGGTGAATCACGATATATTTTTTCAGTAAATCCTTTACACTATGTTCCTGGTGCAGAAACTATGTTAG
>CAZGZD010000031.1:0-8314 GCA_964530005.1 uncultured Gammaproteobacteria bacterium | reverse complement strand
CGTAGTAAACTTAGGCTAATGAAAACAATCTCTTGGAAGTATTTTTACTTTTACTTTACCGCATAAACGCGGGGAGATTGTTATGATTTAAAAACCATATACAGAAATCAGAACCCCGCACATAGGCGGGGTTTTTTATTATTATTAATACTTATATACATATATGATCATAAGACTTAAGAAAAATGGATCACGCGAAGCTATGGGAAGCCTTATCAGTTTGCTTGATGGACAAAGCGACTTGCAATACCGCGTATCAACAAGTGAAGACATCGTCAGTGTGGTTAGGCATACAAATGGTATCGCAAAAGAAATCGAAAAGCAGGCTATTGTGGCCGAAGTGGTAGCTGTAGGCAAGCCATACATATTGGGAGCCAAGACAAAGCTCAGCGCTACAGGCGGTATGAAACTCTCTGACAAGGTCACAATCGGCGGGGGCGAGCTTATTTTCATGGCTGGCCCATGTTCAGTCGAAAACTACGACCAGATCAAAAAGTCGGCCGAGGAAGTAGCAAAATGCGGCGGGCAGATCCTCCGAGGTGGAGCATACAAGCCACGCACATCACCTTATGACTTTCAGGGACTTGGTATTGAGGGTCTCAAGCTTCTTCGTGAAGCTGCTGACAAACAAGGCCTTTTGGTAATTACTGAGATCATGGATGTGCGAGATGTGGACATAGTTGGCCAATACGCTGATATCTACCAAGTGGGAACGCGTAATATGCAGAACTACTCACTTCTAAAAGAGTTGGGCGATACTCGCAAACCAGTGCTTTTGAAGCGCGGTATGTGGGCCACGTACAAGGAGTTCTTGCTAGCAGCCGAATACATACTTGCCGGTGGAAATGAACGCGTGATCTTGTGTGAACGAGGAATCCGTACATATGTGACGGAGACCAGGTTCACCATGGATACAAATGCGATTCCATACCTTAAGAAAGAATCACATCTGCCAGTTGTTGCAGACCCATCACACGCCACAGGATTCACAGATATGGTCGAGCCAATAGCTCTGTCCTCTGTTGCAGCCGGATGCGATGGGCTGATCATTGAGGCTCACCCTAAGCCAGATGAGTCAATCAGCGATAAGCACCAGGCAATAGACTTCAAGCAGTTGAAGCGAATCATCGACAAATCCAAAAAAGTCGCCGCAGCAATTAAAGATTAAATCCCCCGCTTATGAAAAAGACTATAGCTTACCAGGGAGTGCCTGCATCATACAGCTACGCCACAGCGCAAGCAATCTTTGGTGGTGACAATACATTCATAGGATGCTCGCGATTTGCTGAGATTTTTGCTGCTGTTTCAAGTGGTGCGGCCGACTGTGGAATCATTCCAATCGAGAATAGCTTAGCTAGCTCGATATTTGACAACTACGACCTTTTATATCGCGAGGATGTATATGTTGTGGACGAGTACTACTTGCCTATTCAGCACTTCCTGCTCGCAAAGCAAATAGATGGAGTATCAAGTAAAGAAAGACTTGCTCAGATTAAAAAAGTCTTTTCTCATACTCAAGCGCTTGAGCAATGCTCTCAGTTTTTCGATGAACACCCTGAGCTTGAGGAGATAGTCTATTCAGATACAGCAGGTGCCGCCCGTCATGTGGCCGAAAGCAGCGACACATCTATTGCGGCAATTGCGAGTCGAGAGGCTGGAGCACTATATGGACTTGAGATTATAGGCGAGAATATCCAGAATCAGCAAAACAATATCACTCGCTTTGTGGTGATTGCCAAAGCGCCAGTTGTCGACACTGAGGTTGATAAGGGATCGATCATACTTGAGCTTGCTCACAATAAGCCAGGTGCCCTGCTTGAGATACTCTCAATATTTGCTGACCAAAATATCAACCTTAGTAAATTACAATCAAGACCCATTGGTGGCTCGAGCTTTGAGTATATGTTTTATATTGATTTTGAATTTGATGGAGATATCGAGAAAATTGAGAAAGTAATGGATAAGGTGAAAAAACACACCGCTTATCTTAAAAAGTTGGGATATTATAAAGCGGGAAAGATCCCACAAAAATAGTTTTATGAAAGATAATAATTTAGACACAATTCGGCGGGAGATAGATACGATAGATGAGGAGATTGCAAAACTCTTAAATCGACGCTTTAATCTTGTGGAGGATGTTGCAGCTCTCAAAAATGAGGGTGGTATTCCTGTGGAAGACAAAGCACGAGAATCCGAAATTGTACAAAGGCTCAAAAAAACAGTCTCCAACCCATACCTGGCTGATATGATCGAGTCTTTTTACTCAAAAGTCCTTGAAGCCAGTCGCACTATTCAAGAGCTTGAGAAAAATAAAGACATCGTACCGTATGCAAAAATTGGCATTATTGGACTTGGCACAATAGGTGGCTCGATTATAAAGACTCTTAAAAAGCAGCAGCCCACTATACATATAGCAACAATTAAGAGGGAGAGTCGTGACGAGCAACTTGCAATTGCGGCCGGTGATATTGATGAAGTACACGATCGACTTGAAGATCTGTGCTCAACTTGTGATCTTATCATCATTGCAACTCCGATTACCAATATTGTTGAGTACGCAAAAAAGATTAAAGCGGGAGCTGGAGACCGTGTACTAACTGTGATTGATGTTGGGAGTGTAAAGGCGAGTATTGCCCGCGAGTTTGAATCATTGAGTACTGATACTGTTCAATTTATCCCGACCCATCCAATGGCTGGATCACATCTGCCAGGATTTGATCATTCCTCGACTCTATTTTTCATTCATAGACCATGGGTAATTACACCGCATAGCAAAAACACAGTCACTGAAATTGAGAAGGTAAAAAAACTCATATCCATTCTTGGCTCAAAGCCAGTTGTGATGGATCCAGATCAGCATGATACTGACGTTGCTCAAATATCGCATCTTGCGATTGTACTGGCCGCACTTCTATTTGCTTATGTTCATGATGAGCACAAAGACGCACTCGCAATCGCCACCTCAGGGTTTGAAAGAATCACTGAGAAGGTGAGTGGTAATACCAAAATGCACGCGCAAATTGTGGAGGAGAATGAAGCGAATATCAAGAGTGCTATTGATGAATTCGTTGCCTTTATTCAGAAAAAACAAGTCTCAAAATCGACCGCTCAGTCCTTCTTCGAGCACTACAAATCTTTGCGTGATCAAGTTTTTACTAATTAAATGGATATCCAGATACGAGCGTCCATACCACATGGATCGGTTACCCCACCATCATCAAAAAGTATTTCGCACCGCGCACTCATTGCGGCATCCTTGTCTCGTGGCCAAAGCACCATCTCAAGCATTCTTCTGAGTGATGATACAAATCAAACAATTGAAGCACTTCGTGTACTTGGCGTAGATATTGATCTTGATGGGACAACGGCCGCTATTGACTCAAAAGGAGTTCTTGAAGCAACCGGTGATTCCATCAATGTCGGCGAATCAGGTACTACTGCGCGTCTTATGATTGCTCTCGCCACACTTGCTGATCAGCCAATCACGATTGACGGGACTGACAGACTCCGTGAACGACCCATGAAGGATCTCTGCTTAGCGCTTGAGCAACAGGGGATTAGTATCGAATACAAAGATACACAGTATGCTCTCCCCTGCACTGTACATCCTGGACGATTGAAGGGCGGACTCATTGAGATATCAGGTACGACAAGTTCGCAGTTCATCTCGGCTATCTTATTCATCGCACCACTTGCTGAATCTGATGTTCAGATAAAAGTCACAGATCGACTGGAATCATCAGAATATGTAGATCTCACTATAGATTCGCTAAGTGAACATGGAGTAATCGTTGAAAAAAAAGGGAATAATGAATTCCATGTTGTATCCGGACAGAAATACAAAGCGATTGACACGACTATTGAGGCGGACTACTCGGCCGCATCATACTTTGCTCTTCTTGGCGCAATAAATAGTGTAGTAACAATCGAGATCCTTAAAAAAGACTCACATCAACCAGACAGAGTCTTTATAGATTTTTTACAAAAGTTGGGTGCTGATGTACAGCAAGAAGGCGGTGGGGTAACTATCGCGCCTGGCGAGCTACACTCTGGAAGTTTTGATATATCAGGTTGTCCAGATATTGCGCCGACTCTTGCTATGTGTGGAGCTTTTACTAATGATTATCTTGAACTCACCGGCACCAGACGCCTTACAGAGAAAGAGTCCAACAGACAACATGCGATAGTTACCAACTTAAGAAGTCTTGGCGCGCGAGTTGAAGAAGATGAAAACTCTATTCGTATCTACAGGTCTAAGCTCAAATACGGTACAGTCGATAGCATGGGCGATCATCGAATAGCAATGAGCTTTGCTATACTGGGTACTATGATAGATGGAGGATTAATAATAGAAAATGCTGGTGTGGTTGCCAAATCATACCCACAGTTTTTCGATGATCTTAAAGGCCTTGATATAGACGTTCAAAACATATAAAAATGCAAAATATCACACTTAAAACAAATAAAAATCAGGAGTCGCAAATCATGATTGGAAGTAATATCCAGGAAGCTATCCTGTCTACCTTATCTCAAAACACCCCAACTTCAATAATCTATATCTGTGATAAAAATACTGAAGACCTTTTGAAAAGCTATCTACCACAGATAGATGATTCTCAAATAATTGCAATTGAAGCTGGGGAGAAAAGCAAAACAATGAGTACTGTACAAGAAATTATTAGATCACTAATTGACAGGAAAATTGATCGAAGAGCTCATATTGTTGGATTCGGGGGTGGAGTCGTGACCGACATTGTTGGATTTGTCGCCTCTATTTATCTTCGGGGAGTGAGTTTTTCATTCATTCCAACGACTCTCTTGGGTATGATCGATGCTGCAGTCGGTGGTAAAAATGGGGTAGATTTTGAAGGATACAAAAATATTGTGGGCGCAATAAATCAGCCAGCTAATGTATTTGTGGATATATCGAGTCTTACCTCACTTCCAGAGGAAGAACTCACATCCGGCATGGGAGAGTTGATCAAATATGCTGTGGGCTTTGATGCAGGGCTTGTCGAAAAACTCAAAGGCGCAGATTCGACAACTAATGCCCTCTCTGAGAATGTAATCACACGCTGCATCAAAATAAAAGCAAATATAGTAGAGTCAGATCCGCTTGAGACCCAAGGACCACGTAAACTTCTTAATCTTGGACACACACTGGCTCACGCTATCGAAACCCAGAGCAACTTCTCAGTTAAACACGGATATGCAGTAGCTGTTGGTCTGTCATTTGCTTGCTTCGCGTCAAACCAACTTGGAACGTTTACACGCGAGGAAGTCGATCACGTTCAGTCGTTACTTGAGAAATACTCACTCCCAACAAGACTTGATATTCCAGCAAATGAGATAGTAACATCTCTATTTGCTGATAAAAAAAGAGACGGGTATACGATGGATTTTGTCCTACCCAAAAAAATTGGAGAAGCTATAATCCACCCCATACCGCTAAAAGAGCTTGAAAAACTTATTACCAATTTTCAAAATAGCTAAAATATGAAAATACTTATTGTGAATGGACCAAATCTAAACATGCTCGGAAAACGCGACGAAAATCACTATGGCAATGTGACGCTTGATGATATTCAGAAAAACCTCGTAAAAATAGCTGAGGAAAACGATACCTCACTTGAATTTTATCAATCGAATATTGAGGGAGATATCATAAATGAAGTGCAAAGTAAAAAAAATGATATTGATGGAATACTTATAAATGCTGGGGCATTCTCCCACTACTCACTTGCCATTCAAGATGCTCTTTCCGACTCTAAATTACCTGTTGTGACAGTGCACCTGTCCAATATCTATTCCCGAGAGGAAGAGCGACACACTGATCTTATCTCGCAAATCGCAGTCGGCGGTGTCTATGGATTCAGAGAGGAAAGTTATGAGTTTGGTCTTCGGGCTTTAATATCATATGTCAAAAAACATAATACTGGTGGGGATGGGGGGCGTGGGTAAAACCACAGTCGCCAAGCTTCTTGCCCAAAAAACTAGTGCGAAACTTGTAGATACAGATTCCGAAATAGAATCACAAAACGACTTAAAAATCAAAGATTTAATTGAACAGAAAGGGTGGGGGTATTTTCGAGAACAAGAGACTATTCTTCTTAAAAAACTCTCTGAGCTTAAAGATGCCACAATCATCTCAACAGGCGGTGGGATAATACTGTCTGAAGAAAACCGAAAGCTTCTTAAAAGGATTGGTCGAGTTATTCTATTGTGGGCATCCCCTCAAACTCTCACAGAGAGAGTAGGAGAGGGTTACAAAAACAGACCACTTCTTGGCGAGAAATCTCAAGTATTGGATTCATTTAAAAAGCTTAGTCAAGAAAGGCTTGAGGCGTATCTTCTTGCCTGCGATCTTTTAATAGACACGGAAAATAAAAGTACTGAAGAAATCGTAGATCAGATTACAGAATATGCTGAAAAAGAAAAAGTCGATCAAACGGTTAAGAACTTTTGCGTTGTTGGCCATCCGGTGGCGCATTCCCTCTCGCCCATCATTCATCTGAGCGCTTTTCGAAGTATGGGACTAGCCTATTCATATATGACAGTTGACGTGGAAAAGATTGAAGATGGAATAAGGATTATAAAAGAAGAACCTTATGATGGTGTTAGTATTACTGTCCCACACAAAATCTCAGCCGTTGATCTGCTTGACACGATTGATGAAGATGTAAAAGCTATTGGGGCAGTAAATACAGTACTGAATCGAGGAGATAAACTCTATGGATACAATTCTGACTGGTATGGGGCAATAGAGTCTTTGAATGAATATTTCGGTGAAGAACTTAAGCAAAAAAATGCGATTTTGCTTGGTGCAGGTGGAGCAGCGCGTGCTATCTGCTATGGCCTTAAAAAAGCAAGCATTAGTTTCGTCATTTTAAATAGGAATGTAGAAAAAGCAAAAGTACTTGCTCAAGAATTTGGAGCTGAAGACTCAGGAAGTCTTGAAGATTTTGCAAAGTATGTTGATTGTGATATCATCATCAACTCAACGACTGTCGGACTTGATACAACTGAAAGCCCAATAGACTCCAATGCTCTCACCCCAGAGCATACGGTATTTGATATAGTATATAAACCACATGTGACTCGCCTTATACAAGATGCAAAAACTAGAGGCGCAAAAGTGATTTATGGATACAAAATGCTTATCTATCAGGCAAAGCGGCAGTTTGAACTTTTTACAGAGCGCGACTTTCCAACAGATCTCGTTGAGAAAATATTAATTAATCATTTAACATAAGAATATGCTTAGATTTCTGACAGCAGGCGAATCACACGGAAAAGGACTTACGGCCATAATTGATGGTATGCCAGCAGGTGTGCCAATTGACGCGGATCTTATTGCGACTGATATGGCCAGACGTCGCCACGACGCAGGACGTGGAGGGCGTGGAATTATTGAAAAAGACCTCGTTGAGATCACAGCAGGAGTACGATTTGGTAAAAGTATAGGTGCGCCGATTGTATTATGGATTCCCAATGCAGACGCGACAAACTGGGGCGATAAGATGAGCGAGAAGGCTCAAGATACCGCGGTTGTTGAGAGTGCCAAGGTCACCAATCCTCGCCCAGGGCACGCAGATCTTGCAGGAATCCAGAAATATGGATTTGATGATGCTCGCAATGTGCTTGAGAGATCATCTGCTCGTGAGACTACAGCACGTGTGGCAGCTGGGTCAATATTTAGACAGCTTCTGTCGTGCTTTGATATTGAGATTGCCAGCCATACTTTGGCAATTGGTGAAATTAAGCTTGAATCAGATTATTCATTTGTAGAGATAAAAAATGTATTTGAATTTGATCCAGATACTCGTTGTGTAGATCCGGGGACGGGTCAAAAAATGCAACAGGCTATTTATGACGCCCGAATTAACAAAAACACTCTTGGTGGAGTTGTAGAGATTTGGGCTGTTGGTGTGCCAGTTGGCTTGGGAAGCTATGTTCAGCATGATCGTAAGATCGATGGCCAGATAGCTGGTGCCCTTATGAGCATCCAATCAGTTAAGGGGGTTGAGATAGGAACAGCACACGAAAACAGCACTCGACATGGATCAGATGTTCACGACCCAATTGAATACAAAGAGGGAGCATACAAAAGAAAATCCAATCGTGCAGGTGGAATTGAAGGGGGAGTGACTAATGGTGAGCCAATCATCGCTCGTGTACACCACAAACCAATCTCCACATTATACAATCCTTTGCAAACGGTGAATATCGCGACAAAACAGACGGCTGCAGCGACTATTGAAAGATCCGACATCTGCGTAGTTCCGCGAGCCGGTATCGTATCAGAAAGCATGCT
>CAZGZD010000030.1:0-9626 GCA_964530005.1 uncultured Gammaproteobacteria bacterium | reverse complement strand
CTATATTGGTATCCTGAAACTCATCAACGAGTATGTATTTGTATTTTTTTTGTAGGTCACGAAGTATGTGTGGACGAGCTCTGAGAAGCTTATTTGTGTAGAAAATAAGATCTGCAAAGTCAAAGACGTCTGCTTTCATCTTTAGCGATTGATATGTCTTGTATGCATTCGCAAGTTCAAGAATTTTTTGCTTTTCCTCTGTTGTGAGGCTTTTTATTTTTTGCTTTCTTTTGGCGAGTGATAGATAATCATCAGGTGCTGCATCCTCATCTCTTAAGCGGGAGAAATGCTGGATAAATGCGGAGATGAACTTATTTGGATTGCCAAGAGGGCGAAAGTACTTAAGATTAAAAAGAAATAGATTTTCGCGCAAAAAAATTACAGTCTCGGCTTCAGTCATCAGACGATAATTTGCACTTAGTCCGATATGGGACATATTGTGTCGAAGTAGTTGATCGGCAAATGCGTGAAATGTATGGATCTCAGTCTGGAAGTATCCGTAGGGGAGTGCTCGGTCGACTCGCTCTTCCATCTCTCCAGCCGCCTTCTCAGTAAATGTGAGTGCGAGTATTTCACTCGGCGCAGCAAGTTTTTTATCGACAAGATGGCGGATTTTCTCGACAATTACACTTGTCTTGCCTGTTCCAGCACCGGCGATGATAAGAAGCGGGCCGTCATTGTAGTCCACTGCCTCTTTTTGCTTCGCGTTAAGGGTGATAGTATCTTTGAGCATGGGCTACCATTTTATATCATTGCAATGATATTTTGGAAAACTAAATCTTGCCTTTACTTTTTCATGTTTCTGTCTCCAGTGGGTTCCCTCCCATCCTTCAACTTCACTCAGGATGGGCCTCCCAAGTCGCAGAAAACACGAAAAAGTAACAAAAAGAAGTTGGGGAAAAGTTGTTATGCAGATTTATGATTCATCTCATCATAGTAGCTTTCATACAAACCGGCGAGAACAAAGACCAAAATAAGGAAAATAAAAAGTGGGGGAGCAAATCCTCGAATACCAAAAGCTAAGCAATATAATGTATATATAGTGATAAGTGGGAAGCTCACTGCGTGGAGCGCGAGTTGATAGGTCTTGGCGAGCGTGTGTTTCTTGTATCTTAGTCGAAGGATAAGAAATGATATGTAGCTCAGAATCCCAAGTAGTACAAGGAGGACTAATGCTAAGACAGCGGGTATAAATACAAATATGAAAACTGCGATGGTAATGACAAATGGTACCCATGAGCGATCTACGCGGTCTATAAGCCATCCCACATTGGCCTTTGATATTGTTACTGGGGTATTCTGGTCGGGCAGTGGAAGCAGTGTATAGCCATTTTTTATATTTTTTGGATTTCGTACTACGAGGTTATTTGAGGTAAAGAGCAGAAAAGAGTTGTATTCTTTTATCTTCTCGGCGCTTGCCCATTCGTCGACAACTGCAAAGAGGTCGAGTCGATCACCGCGCGTAAGCCATACAAAATAAGGATGATCGTAGTTGGTGGCCAGACGGCTACTGGCGATATGAATCCGGAGGTCTTTGGGATAAGCCATGAGGCTTTGCTTTACTGCACTTTGACTGCTGATAAGGTCGAATATGTTGTGAGTTGCGGCAAAAAACCCAAAAAAAAATGCATTAACGACAAATACAAGTGTAAAAAAGTATATAAGTGATGCTTTATACGGGCGGCGTCTTAGGCGATGATAGAAATCGGCCTGTGGTATCAGACTATATAAAAAGGTATGCAAAAAGGTCTTGACAAATCTCCTCATTCAACCTATGATAGTGAGATACTGCTCACTTTGCAACAATAGTTTGCAAATTTGATTGAGGTACTTTATAATTGTTGTTTCTGCCGGATTGGCAGTTTATTAATTTAATAATTTTTTCAAACTTTTATGGCAACTGACAAATTTGACAGAACCAAGCCCCATCTTAACATTGGTACCATCGGACACGTGGATCATGGTAAGACCACTCTTACATCAGCAATTCACACAGTACTTGCTAAAAAAGGCTTTGCAAAAGCCCTAAGCTATGCAGATATTGATAAGGCACCTGAAGAGAAAGCTCGTGGTGTGACTATCAATCTCTCCCACACAGAATACGAGACAGAAAAGCGTCACTACGCACACATAGATGCGCCAGGACACGCTGATTACATCAAAAACATGATCACAGGAGCCGCCCAGATGGACGGTGCTATTCTTGTGGTATCTGCGCCAGATGGTCCTATGCCTCAGACTCGAGAGCACATCCTTCTCGCCAAGCAGGTCAATGTACCAGCAATCGTCGTATTCTTGAATAAGACTGATATGGTATCTGATCCTGAGATCATTGAGCTCGTTGAGATGGAGATCCGAGATCTTCTCAAGAAGTATGATTACCCAGGCGATGAGATCCCAGTCATCAAAGGCTCAGCTCTTAAGGCAATCGAAGGTGATGCAGATGCTGTAAAAGCAATTGAAGAGCTTATGGCCAAAGTTGACGAGTATGTGCCTGATCCAGTCCGAGATATTGAGAAGCCATTTTTGATGCCTATTGAGGACGTATTCACCATTCAAGGTCGAGGTACAGTCGTCACAGGACGTGTGGAGCGAGGAGTACTCAAAGTCAATGAAGAGGTTGAGATCGTCGGACTCAAAGATACCAAAAAGACAATCGTCACAGGTATCGAGATGTTTCGAAAGCTACTTGACGAGGGTCGAGCAGGTGATAATGTCGGACTTCTTCTTCGAGGAATCGAGAAGACCGATGTAGAGCGTGGGCAGGTCATCGCTAAGCCAGGCTCAGTCACACCACACTCTGAATTTGAAGCTGAGATCTATGTCCTTACAAAAGAAGAGGGCGGACGACACTCACCATTTTTCAAGGGTTACAGGCCACAGTTCTACATCCGTACAACTGATGTGACCGGTGAAGTCACATTGCCAGCTGATGTGGAGATGGTGATGCCAGGTGACAATATCAAGATCGAAGGTAAGCTTATCTATCCAGTTGCACTTGAGCAAGGGCTCAAATTCGCAATCCGAGAAGGTGGACACACAGTCGGCGCCGGAGTGGTGACCAAGGTCATCAAATAAGCCCTACCTGTCAATCCAGAAAAAAGATAGTTTTGCTGTTTTAGAAATCGCACATTTACACTATGCCCAAAGGTCGTATTCGTATCAGACTAAAAGCCTATGATCATAGGCTGATTGATGACACATGTCAGAAGATTGTAGATGTTGCAATGAAGACAGGTGCATCCGTCATTGGGCCAGTGCCACTTCCCACACGCCGCGAGGTGTACGCAGTAAATAAATCCCCTTACATTGATAAAGACGCAAGAGAGCATTTTGGTCTCATCATCCATAAGCGATTCCTTGATATTCAGAATCCCACAAATCAGACCATTGATTCTCTCATGCATCTTGAGCTACCTGCTGGTTGCGAGATCGAAGTGAAGATGTAAATTTTTAATCCTCAAGTCTTCGAAGCATAGCTCCAATAATACTTGTCTCTCTGTCAAACAGTACTGCTTTTACGCTCGAATTACCGTAAGGCTGATCTTGATTTGAAGGTAAAGCATATATAAACTCAGGCTCATCTGGCAATACCGATAAAATTCTATGCTTTGAATAATGGAAGGGTTGATCTGTAACCTCAATTGTAATTATACGGCCATTTTGAGCATTGGCAAAAACTCTGTTTCTTTCTCCATTTCTGTTTTTAACAACAACTAGTGTGCTAAATTTCTGCTCAAATGGTGAAGTAGTTGCTCGTCCATTGACAATTGCCTGAACGATTAGACCAGCAATACTTCTTCTCATTTTGTGATCAAATTCAATAGGTTTGAGCAGCTTAACCCTTTCAATTGCCATTCAGAAATTATAGCTCAAGAAGGCTAATTATTCAACTATAGGATATTAAGTTGGATAAATTTCGGTCATTTACATCATCATATTATTACTTCTAAATTTTAATTGTTTGGTTAAGGTAAACTATTCATAATATGAACGAAACTGAATTTGATAAAAAAATGAAACGAATTATTTCATTAGTGTCGAAAGCACTAGATTTTAAGGAAATTGGGGGACTTAATAATAATCTTGCTGCCGCGTTAATTTTTACGGGTTTTGCAGAGTTTATTGCTGCAGAAGTTCTTCAATTGATTGAGCATTACATAAATTTAAACTTGAACGAGAGCGTAGTCAAAATTAATAACTCTATATATGATCAACAGGCAAACTTAGGAGGAAGGATAAAACAACTAAAAGAATATGATTTTCCACATAAAGATAATCTTGTTGGGGCTCTAACAATAATTAAAACTGAAAGAAATAAGCTATTTCACCAGTTAATTTTAGGAGCATTTAGTAATAAAAAAATAAAAAATTCTAGTGTTCTTATTAGAAAGGCAACTACAGATTTATATATTGCATTTAACCTAATCTCATCATCGCTTATAAAATAATTATTCTTAACTGCTGAAAAAGCAAGTTGATAATAATATAGCCTCAGGTTTGATTTATTTCCTGATCTGAGGAATATTTGGAAGAATTATTGCTAATAATATGACTATCCAAAAGTAGATATAAGCACCTTTTTCTATACCTATTGCAAATATTATTATAAGAAGTATCGTTCCTCCAATCCCTGCTCCCAATGCCATTCCTTCTGCATATTTTTCTTTTACTTCCTTTCGAAATACTTCAATTTGGATACTATTGTCGACTTTTTCTCTTAAATCTTCAATCTCTTTCCATAAAGTCTTTATTCTTTTTTCCGATTTTAGCCTTTCTATCTTATCAATACTTTTATCAAAGGCCTGCATAAAATTCACTTCTTTTGTTTTTTTATTCATACAAATCAGTTTGAATTAATTTCTAAATTTCACTTATTAAGGCAAGTTAAGATAAGCTGGCTGATATTATAAATCATATTTTACTTAGTATAAAACAAGTTGACCTTGGGGAGGTAGTCATATATAATATTGCCAATGACATTTTTCCTCCTCATAAAGGAAAAACAAGCTGTTTACTAGTTTCTCGGATTGGCAATTTTTAGCCCCAATCTGGGGCTATTTTTTTTGCCCCGAAAATAGTATCAGCCAATTCAAAAATATATACTCATGGCAGGATTCATATTAGGCACCAAACAGGCTCAATCGCAGGTCTTTACACCAGATGGTGTACGGCTCGTCGTGACGCATATTGCGACCGATCCTTGTTTTCTTCTGGACATCAAGTCTCAGGATAAGAATGGCTATATGTCACTTAAACTCGGATATGGTCGTGCCAAGCATATCAAAAAGCCACAGCTTGGAGAGCAAAAAAAAGCGGGGATTGAAGCCCCGCTTCGTTTTTTACGTGAATTTCGCCTGGATAAGTATGCAGCAGATATGGAGTTTGTGGAAGATAAGGGTCGCCGTGGCGTGAAGATTGGGGAGGACACCCTATACATTGGGGACGCGATCACACCATCTGAATGGTTTGCAGCAGGCGACAAAGTGACTGTGACTGGCACATCAAAAGGTAAAGGATTTCAAGGCGGTATGAAGCGGCATGGATTCCATGGAGGACCCAAGACTCACGGCCAATCCGACCGCGCACGTGCTCCAGGATCAATCGGAACGGGTACTACTCCAGGCCGAGTCGTGAAGGGCAAGAAGATGGCAGGGCGTATGGGTAGTGATCGAGTAGCACAGCAAGGTCTTGAGGTAGTTGAAGCCACAGAGCACGAGCTGATTGTCAAAGGAGTCATTCCTGGTGCCACTGGTTGGTTTGTCGAGGTGAAGACTTCAGATGATTCCTTAAGCAAAGTGAAAAAAGAAGAGATAGTAGTCGAGGAGAAAGTTGACGAAGTCGTAGAGCAAGTAGTTGAAGTACAAGCACCGGAGGAAAAGCAAGTTGAGGCTCCACAAGATGAAAAAACTGAAGATGTAGAAGTTAAAGAATCCCACTCCGCTGAAGCTTCACGGGACGAGGAGTCAGACGCTAAGGTTGAAGAGCCGGTTGCCGTAGCAAGCGAATCAACAGACGTAGTCGAAGAACCAAAAGACGAAGATAAAGTTGAAGTAGAAGCACAAGAAGCCGCGCCTCAAGACGTGGTGAAGGAAGATGGGAAGACAGAAGATACACAAGCTGATGTTAAAGAGGAAGTAATTGAAGAGGAGAAAAGTTAAGTAAATATATGGCAGAAGCAAAAAAATCAATATCAAAAAAAGTCGTAGCTAAACCAGCCGTGAAAGCGGTACCAGTGGTTAAAAAGCCTGTTGCGAAAGCGTCTATAGCTAAAAAACCCGCAGCAGCTTCGACTGGATCTGTTCTATCTCTTTCGGTATACGATATGCAAGGTGCCAAAAAAGATACAGTCACACTTCCTAAAGATGTTTTTGGAGTTGAGGTGAAGCCCGCTCTACTTGCTCAATATGTACGTATGTATCTTGCAAATCAAAGACAGGGTAATGCCTCGACAAAGACACGCTCTGAAGTAGTCGGATCAACCCGCAAGATCTACAGACAGAAAGGCACAGGACGAGCTAGGCACGGTGCTCGCAAAGCTCCTATTTTTGTCGGTGGTGGAATTACATTCGGCCCAAAGCCGCGAGATATGAGTCTCAAACTCAATAAAAAACAGAAAAGAAGCGCACTGCTTGGTGCACTATCTGTCAGTGCCAAGGAGCAGAAGCTTTTGGGACTTGTTGACAAGAGTCTTGAGATTGAAGCAAAGACCAAAAATGTAGCAACGCTTCTTAAAAAACTCGACATAGTGGATAAGAAGGTGCTGGTTATTTTTGGTAAGGCCGGATCTGGTAATCTTGGACGAGCTTCAGCAAATATAGAAGGGGTAACTCTGACAAGTGCCAAGACAGTGAATCCGTATATCCTGATGCAAAATAACAAAGTAATTTTCATCAAGCATGCGCTTGGTGAGCTGATTGATCATCTGAAAGGAGCACAACATGCAGATTAACAATATATTGATAAGGCCGCTTGTCACCGAGAAAGCATCGCAGAATGCACAAAACAAAGTGTATATGTTTGAGGTAGCGGCACGTGCAACCAAGAATTCGGTAGTCGAAGCCCTCAAGAGCCTATATAGTGTCGAAGTTGGGGAGGTCAAGATCACCAATCGTAAGGGCAAGGTAAAGCGTACAGGGCGCCGTATGATTCCTCGTACATTACCAAATCGCAAGATTGCATATGTCAAAGTTATCAAGGGATCAATTGATCTTTTTCCACAAACTTAAAAAACATCTATGAAAACCCAATTATACAAATCGACAGATAAGCCACACAAGCCGCTTATTGAGATTCTCAAAAAGCACTCAGGGCGGGACAATTCGGGTACTATCTCAGTCCGCCATCAGGGAGGTCGGCAGAAGAGATTCTACCGAATCATTGACTTTAAGCGAAATAAGTATGACGTGCTGGGTAAGATCATCAATATCGAGTACGATCCAAACCGCAATGCGCATATTGCACTCGTTGAGTATGCAGATGGAGAAAAAAGATATATTCTTCACCCGAAAGATCTAAAGGTAGGAGAGACGATAATTGCCGGTCAAAACGTAGATGTGAAGGTGGGGAATGCACTGCCGCTTGAGAGTATGCCCCTGGGCACCACAGTACATAATATAGAGCTGTATCCAGGCCAAGGTGGAGTGATGGTACGGGGAGCAGGTAATGCCGCAGTCGTCATGGCCAAAGAAGATCTGTATGTACATCTCAAGCTGCCATCTGGCGAGGTCAGGCGGGTGCCTAAAAAATGTATGGCGACAGTCGGTATGGTAGGCAATATCGAGCACAAGTATCAAGAGATTGGACGCGCAGGTCGTAAAATCCTTATGGGTATTCGACCAACTGTTCGCGGAGTAGCACAGAATCCAAGTTCTCATCCACACGGTGGAGGAGAGGGTAGATCAGGTCAGGGTATGCATCCTAAAACGCCATGGGGCAAATCAGCCCATGGAGGTCGCACGCGCTCAAAAGTAAAATGGAGCAACAAATTAATTATCAAAAGACGCAAATCCAAATAAATTAACGATTAAAATATATGGAATCTAAAATCATCATAAGAAATGTACATATCACACCCAAGAAGTTGAGGCTATTGGTTGCTAATCTGACAGACTTGACGCCGAACGCGGCAGTTGAGTATCTGCGATATACACCACGAAAAAGCGCGCGAATTGTGTACAAAGCGTTGGGTTCAGCAATCGCTGCGGCTACCGCTAAGCTGAGTGTTGATTCGACTTCTCTATCATTCGTCAAAGTGGCGATAGATGAGGGCTCAAAGCTTAAAAGATATCAGGCCGGTGCACGCGGTACTGCGCGTCAGTTTGCACGTCGATTTTCGCATATTAGTATTACACTAAAGGCTAAAGAGAGTGGAAATGTTGCAAAAAGTAAAGCAAAAGGCGCACCAAAAGAACTATCTACAATTGAACCACAAGTAGAAAAAAATGCAGTAAAAGTAGCAGCTAAGCCAACGCCACCTAAGGCGCAATCAACCTCAATTAAACCGAAGTCAAAAGTTACAAAAGCTAAAAAATAAGATATGGGACAAAAAGTTCATCCAAAAGGTTTGCGGCTCGGAATACTTTACAACTGGAATTCCAGGTGGTTTTTCAGCAACAAAAAGCTATATCGAGACACACTAAAGTCAGACATCGTGATTCGAGACCGACTTATGAAAAAGTTCAAGTATGCATCAGTGACCAACGTCGATATAGAGCGCGCAATCAATAAGATAACTGTCATTATTTATTCAGTGAAGCCTGGAATGATCATCGGTCGCGGTGGACGGGGTCTTGAAGAAGTGAAGGAAGCAATCATCAAAGATCTTGCTCCAACATCCAAAAAAGGACAGAAAGAAGTAAAAGTCGATCTTAAGATCGAGCCTGTCAAAAAACCATTTTTGAATGCATATTATGTGGCTCAGTCTGTCGCTGAGAAGCTTGTTCGCAATTTTCCCCATCGATCAGTCGTCCACAGCACTATGAATCGTGTGATGGAGTCGGGTGGTCGTGGTGTGAAGATTCAACTTGGTGGTCGAATTGGAGGGCGGGAGATTAGCCGTCGTGAGAAGTATTTCTTGGGCACAATTCCAACGTCAACAATACGCGAAGATGTGGAGTATGCAGCATATCCGGCTCTTACAAGATCAGGATACGTCGGGGTTAAGGTATGGATTAATAAGTAAAAATATATATGTTAGCACCAAAAAAACAAAAACATAGAAAACAATTCCGCGGTACGTGGCGTCGGATTGCCGTCAAGGGCGATACATTCAACTTTGGCAGTATGGGACTTAAGACCATGGATACTGGATGGATTAAAGATCGTGAGATTGAAGCTTGTCGTGTGGCATTTGCTCGTGCGACCCGCAAAAATGGCAAGTATTGGATTCGCATATTTCCGGATAAGCCAATTACCAAAAAGCCGCCTGAGGTCACCATGGGAGCTGGTAAAGGGGATGTATCTCATTTTGCAGCATCTGTGTCACCTGGCCGAATGTTATTTGAGTTGGATGGGTTATCTGAGGCAGATGCACGTGTGGTATTTCGAGTTGTAGCATCAAAGCTATCTGTTGGTACAAAAGTTGTCAAAAAGCATCTATGAAAAAATCAATTCAAAAGTTGGAT
>CAZGZD010000029.1:0-9953 GCA_964530005.1 uncultured Gammaproteobacteria bacterium | reverse complement strand
AACCCAAGGTAATGAAAAAATATACTGTGAAGCTCTTAAATACGACCCACTACCATATAGCCAAGCACAACGCGCACTCCCCAGTGTATGGCGCCGTAGCAAATGCCCAAATATAGATCCAGCCAATCCAGGATGCGCACTTGACTGTAGCGGCCTTGTTGGCCAAGCAATCTATGATGCATTCGGTACAGATCGTTATCTCACAACCGCAACCATACCCTCTCAAACCGATATTTTAAAAGAGATACCGTTGGGAAGCGTTAGGACTGGAGATATTGTCTGGTACCTCGGACATACGGCGATAGTTGAAAAATATGATGGTCGTCTTACAGTCTTTGAGGCTACTGGCCACAGAGAGGGTATAATACATAGAACCTACGGTAGCGGTTTCTCAAATTATACTAAAGGATTCCGCTATATAGGACCTGGAGGTACACCATGAGTAAAAGATTTTTTATCGCCATTTTAGTTGGATCTGGAATTGTTGTTATACTCATAATTGCATTGACTGCATTAAATTTTTCAAGACAGGATGATATTAAAAAATCCCTATCAATCTCCCCGACGCCACCAGAGAGTGCCCAACAAATTGAAAGTATAAGTCCACAACCACAGCAAACACTCATAAAAGTGATTCAAAAAACAAATACACTCCCCCCCGATTCTTCACTTATCGAGACTAAATACTTCCAAGAAAATACATGGGCTGTGGGAAAAAGCGTGCCCAAAGATTCATCCACTGATCCCGCAATTAGTGTATTTAAATTCGTAAGTGGAGGATGGATTATTGCAGAAGGCCCCGGCACTGAGTTTGATTCAACTATCAAAAATACTATACCTGAAGAGGTATACTTATATCTGAAAAATCAAGGATATGTTGCGGAATAAATAAAAACTAATGTCCAATAAAACTCTTACACTTATTTTGGGAGCCTTCGCTGGGTTGTTGCTTTTTCTTATTCTTATTACATCTCTTACCAGCTTGAGTTTGAAAAAAAAGAACACTGGCACCCCTACACCACAATCCCCCTCACAATCTAGTCCAGATCAAGCGTCTGATTTCTCCGACGCAGAAGGATCTACTCAATCCCTCACACCTCAGCAAGAAGAATCGATTTATGATCAGACTATCCATGAATACGAGCAAGACCTCCGACCGGATGAGAAAAAGCTTCTTGATGAGCTCAAAGGCGAGCTTCCTACCTCAACTGATGACTTTGATATCGCATATTCGCCTGAAATCAACGCATTCGTAATCTCGAAAAAGACTGATAAGGCAGACGCGGCAATCAACGCATTTCTACAAAGCAAGGGTTTGCTTGGTTTATATACTCGCGGATATGGTGGATTTTTAGTAACAAATAAGCCTATAAATGAAGCGATTACAGATGCTGAACAAGATATACGGGCAGATATAGGACATGGATCAATCAATACCACGAGTAAAGATGTTAGTAAAAAAAACAAAAAAAAATCCGCTCAACAACAAGCCAAGGAAGAGGAAGAAAAAGCAACCAAGCCACTTGTTGACGCACTAAAAAGTATGATCGACTTTCCAAAGCCAGATGCAGGGAGTACTGACACAGCCTCCGACATTCAAGGGGTCACTTGCCCGCCTAATCTGGGAGCGCCCAATGCCCAAGGCTACTACCAGATGCCCCCAGCCACACGCGGCGAGTATGAATTCAGCAATCCAAGTTGCGGGGGCCAACACTTTGGCAAAAAAGAACTTGTATGCACGCTCTACACAGTTGCCCAAGCATGGATGAAGAAGTATCCAGACTCACGCGCCCGAATAGGTGATCTCAATGCGACTGGACACAAATCTCACAAGTGGGGGGTGGCTGTGGACTTCACAATAACCAATAGGTCAGCAGCCAACGTAAGCGGTGATCGAAATCGGAGTATTGAGCTTGGCAAGATGTTTGTGTCCACTCGCCAGATAAAAAATATCTGGTACAACGACACCGCTGTGGATAACGCGGTTATGTCTTTTGCCAGACAGAATAATCTTCCACTTACATCAATGCATCCAATTGAGGGTCATGACGATCACTTCCATGTTGATGTAAATGCACCACGTGGACCAGTAAGTGAGCCGGGATGCTAAGCGACAAATTTTCTCGCGATTGTCGTATTGACAAGCGGCCTCGAACTTCTCTACAATGAGTTATGCCCCTCATAAGTATCAAGAGCTTCCTCACACAAGGCTATGGTATATTCAGGAAAGTTGCACTTGTATTCATCGTCTTTTTTGTCGTCATTAATCTTTTCGTATTTCTTATAGCTCGCGACTTGCCCAAACCGACTCATACTATCGATCCTATTGAAGCAAATCGAACTGAGATATACAAGATCATCAAAGATCCCAAATACCAAAAGACACAAGGAACAAAAGCGTCTCTCATATCGTATAGAGTGGTAATGTGTACATTCATAGGCGAGGGCTGCACAGACAATCCAGCAGATGGAGAGGCAAACTACCCCCACAGTATGCTTGGGGGCATGACCGCGCTTATCACGGCTCCCTTTGCTCATCCACCGGCGTCTGGCATATACTGGGCGACTGACTCGCTACAACGAGCAGGCTTTATCCCTCAATCATACGCTGCTGAAGGAATTGGCTTTGGAGCACTCCGACCATTCCTCGGTGCATGGAAGGTGTTTCGAGACTTTGCTTACATTGCTCTTGTAATCGTGCTTATCACAATCGGATTTCTTATCATGTTCCGCACCAAGATAGATCAGCAGACAGTGATTGGCATAGAGAATGCGCTTCCAAGGATTGTGATCACGCTACTTTTTATCACCTTTTCCTTCCCTATTGCTGGCTTTATGATAGATCTGATGTATCTTATCATCGCGCTTGCTGTGGGCCAATTCGCCCACTTTAATATTGGCGATCTCAAAGTCACTGATCAAGCTCGTCTTATCAATAAGTACGCAGGGGCTGGCTTCTTTACGACATGGCCTATTGGATATCCATTTTTTGAGATGGGTCAGTCTCTTTTGAATATTCTACCTACTTCAATAAATAGAATAGTCCGCACTACACTAAGCTTCTATTTGTCAGTATGGGGGGCTGATTGGCTACTAAGTAAAACCGCTCTAGAGCCAATAGCCAGTATGTTTAAGGATACTGGGGCTGGAGTTGAGGCTCAAGCGCTTACTTTCGGAGGGGGAGGTACAGCATTCCTTGGCAATCTTGGAAAAAATCCAATATTACTTGGCTTATCTATTCTTTTTTTCACAGTTCTTTACAACTACGCAGTTCCTTTTGTAATATCTCTTATTGTTGCACTCACTGTGATATTTGTGATGTTTCGTATTTTTTTTATGCTTATGGCCTCCTACATCAAGATTCTCTTATATGTGATATTTGCTCCTCTATACCTTCTTCTTGGTGCGGTTCCGGGCAAGAAATTTATCACCTCATGGTTTAAAAATCTGGCGGCTGAGATACTCACATTCCCCACAGTCGTCGTATGCGCTCTCACCGCATATTTTATGACAACAGTCGCACTCAATAACTCTGACAAAATCTGGACGCCTCCTTTTTTGTATGGATTGGACACCAAAGCATTCGCCACGCTTGTTGGAGTGGGTATATACTTCCTTACTCCCGACTTTGTGAAGCTTGTCAAGGAGAAGCTAGGCATCAAGCCCACAGGCCTGTCGATTGGCCCAGGCCTGTTCTTCTCAGCGGCTGGAGCCACCACAGGCAGTGCATGGCGGCAGTTCAGCCATTATGGGATATATGCACAACACTATGCCCAGATGCTTCCAAAATCAATATCTAGTAAACTACAAGATATACCAATACTTAAAAATGTATTAAAACATGGAGACGAAGACCCACATAAAAACCCTCCTCCGCCAGATTTTTAGCTAAAGAAGCTGAATTTAACTTAGACGTTTTTACTTCCTGTGAACTAACTAAATCCGGGAAGTCGTAGAATATTCACCCCAATGAGCTGGAGCAAGAATACTGAGAATAAGATAAGTAGTAGTCCGATTATACAGGATGTGAGATACTCTCGGGCTTTCTTGATCCGCTCTGGATTGCCACCTGAAGTCTGGAGCATCACAGATGAGTAGATGATACAAAGCATAGATACTACTCCACCAAGTCCTACCCCAAGCCCGAGCAGGGTATTCTTGATTAGTGCTGATATATCAGTCTCAAAACAACCAAGCCCTGTCCATATGCCTCGGCCTGGATTTCTCCCACGGCCACCAGTACATCTCACACATTGCTGTATCTCTCCAGGCGACTTGATTCCCTGGCAAAGCCGCGTCAGATTCTCTACGCGATCATCTACACACACACAACTATCGCCCGACCCTTGGGCTTTACCAGAAAAGCACTGCTTTGCCTCTGTATTCATAACATTTCCTATCACATGGTCCATTATTCCCCTCGCTCCTCCCCCAACTTTCCCTATCACAAAATCTAATAATTGATCAACGCCGATTACTCTTGAGATTAGTCCAAAAGGTTGTGGCCAACTCTCCATGGGAACATTAAAAGTAAAGTCCTTATCCTCGCGAGAGCAACACGCAAGTCCTATTTGCCCACATTGAATATTACTTCCAATTGCATCGTCAATATCAATAACAGCTGCAGCAGGACGTGCAGAGAAAATGATAAAAAGCAAGAAAAATAATAAAAATGAAGTAGCAAGTCTATGTATCATCTTTTACGGATTATACAAATAATCAGAGTGTGTTTCAAATCTATCGTGGCTAAAATATGTTTATCTAATGCCCTCGCTTCTTTCCTGTCTGCTCTTGAAATGCCTTAAATGCGATAAGCGCTGCAGATCCGGCAAGGACAATGGGCAATACCTTGTTGATATATTCCCATGCTATGGATCGCCATGAGACACCAAAGTTTTGCTTCAATTGCTTGGTACAGAACCAATAATCTCGTTTCATAGTACTATACTTAAACGGAGTATTTATATTGGTAAAAGGAATTTTTATGCTATGCCACTCTCGCTCCTCAGGCTTATTGAAGTTGCGCCCATCTTTGCTGAGAAGCCCATTCACCTCAAGCTCTTCGATAAATCTATTCATCGCCGCCACGTCCCACTCATGAATGTTTCGCATCGATCCAAGGAGCTCTGCAGCAAGGGAGTTTTTCTTGCCAACGCTCAAAGCATGCGACCAGAGATGGCGCGATTGCCAATCTTTTTTGAAGAAATTGATAGCCACAGCGGCAAATTGATATACCAACTGATTTGATAGTGGCGCACCTCCGATGTCCGATGCACCTCGGCTAACTTTGCCAAGCAGCTCAATAAGTGGCTTCATGTCACCGCTATGGGCAACATTTTTAAGAACCCCGTACAGCTCTTTAAATCCCTGATTCACGATAACATCCGCATCCCGTATATCGACGGTCGTACGCCACAACATCTCCTCACCTGCTGAGGCATAGGCTAAGAATTCATGTGCCACCTGTTCGGATGCGATCGCAAAGCGAAAATCCGACTGATGCTGAACATCGCCACGTACTCCTACTCGGCGAAGACGCTGAGCAAATGTATACTGCTGATAATCATTTGTAAGGTAATTCTCTTTGAGTAGGTTGTACACTTCCAGCACTCGCGACTGCCGATCATCAATATCTTTTTGATATTCTCTAAGTTTTCTATTTTTATTGCCAGTTTTTTCGTCTTTATCTTTAAGCTTTTGAAACATCCGCCTGATCGACTCTTCATTGACATTGAATGTACTAAAATCTTCACCCTTCCAGTAATCTGCTTTTTCTCGCCCTACCTTACTATGGGCAATCTCGCGCATTCTTAGCTGTTTCTCCTCAGTCAACATAGTCTCAATAAGTGACATATCTTGCAAAGTGTCACGAAGTGTGTCTGAGCTATACTTATCTTTAATCTGAGTAAAAAGAAATTTGAAAGCAGTATTGCCATCAGGTGTGAAAGCTGAGCGCTCAAGATACGCAAATTTGGTGGGTATCTGTTGAGCAAGGATTCCTATCATAGCTCTGTTTAACAAGCGTGTATTTATCTCCATCTCGATATATTGCTCTCGCGTCATACCATCATGAATGGTAATCTCCCCTGTCCGAATTGCCTGATCTACAGCGTCTGCAGCGCTTATTACATGACCATCTTTTTTATGTTGAATACCTGTCAGCTCACCCTCGCTGCCAGTCTCCATAAGTTTAATATAGCCGTCAAGCGTCATATCGCCGTGTCCGGACATCTGAGGTTTAATATATGTCTCGAATAAATGATCAAAAAGTCGATCGCGCTCCCCTTTTTTGTCTTTACCGAAAAGGAATTTCTTATCCTTGCCTTGCAGTCTTGTCTGTACAAATGAATGAAGCACTTCAAAGCCAAGGGGCTCCAAATTCTGCCATGTAGCAAGCACATCAAGCTTACCTACATCATATATCTTATCTGGATCATCCAATCTCCACTCTTCCTGACTGTGACTTTTACCATGCTCGCGCTTCACCAAGAATTGCTCATAAGACCGCTCAATTCTCCACCCGCCACTTCTGGACCACGGACCTGCAGCTCCTGTCATATTACACAAGGTGTCATCGAGTGTCAGCGTATTATACAGATCGCCATAATCTTCATATCCATCAATTCCTTCCCGTCCATTGTGGATGGCTTCTCGCTTATGCTTCATTCTCCTCATAAGCGGTTCGTGTGTCCAGAACCATTTCTTTTTTGGATTTGGATTTTGCACGGGCACCGTAAGAAGGCTATTGAATCCCCAGGACTTAAGATCAAGTACTGAGAGATGCTCGGGATTAAGTGCGCGCAAGATCACCCAGTCGGCTGTATGGATTGTGGAGCCCGTCGCCTTTGGACTCTCGAGAGATATATCAAGATTCGGCTGCCCCCACGCTACCATCTCAGGCTCACTATAAAATATCGCCTTGGCTATGTTGACCCCCATGTGAGTTGCAATATCCAGCTCATGCTCCGCAACATCTGAAAACATCACGCTCAACTGTCTGTGAACCCCCTCTTCCATACTATTTCGATTATTTTGTGGATCTCGAGTAAAAAGTTCTGGCCTACCCACCCAGTTATTCTGCATCATGTAGCTGCTCAAGTGCTGCATGTAGAGCTGAGTTGCTCTTTGGATCATATTGTTGTTGGGCATTCGATAAAGTGTATCTATGTCGGAGGTAAGAAGCCCTTGGGAGAATTCTACCATCTGGCCCCACCATCCACCCTCTTCTGGCGACTTGCCGGTCTTATGATAAAGTGCTCTCACATTGTGGAGATACCCCGTGATCCGCTTATAGCTCTCAACTTGAGTACGGGCTCCCGCCACAAAATCATAAAGATCTACCTCTTTTTCTTTATTGGCAAGAGTTGACTCAAATATATAGTCACTCGGTGTATCTCCTTTTTTACCCTTTCTTATACTGACATCCGTCCCCCTTTCGTATGCTGGGATATAAAAATCTAGATCCTGCAACTCATCTACACATCGATTAAACATATCGTTCATATTCAAAAAAAGCCGCTGATACATAGACTCGGGAGATTCGTGCCAACCTTCCTGTATGCTTTCATCAAAGAATTTGGTGTTGTGTTGCTTCGTCACTGACTGAAAAAATGCAGTAAAAGGATATAAGATCTCATTCTGAATTTTTGACGATGCTATTCTTATTTGCGCCTTAAATTTGCTCTCAAGATCTCTATTCCCATCGAAGTCTCTTTCTTTAAGCTTCTTATAATAGCTAATAATTCCATCTGGATTGCTAGGATCAAGACCGTGTGTTTGTCTTTCCTGAAGATCAAGGGCTTCATAAATAGAAGTCGCATAATTTTCCCTAACCCACTCAAGAAACTCATCTTTTATATAAAGTCGCCGTACTCTCTCGCGATCTGGGGCATCCTTGAAGTATCTTGTAAGCATCTCCATGTCGTAGTTGAGTAGTCTTTCCTCATGAGAGTTTGACGTTTGCTTGAAAGTATCTTTTTGTGTGTGAACAATATCCTTCATCTTATTAATTTGCTCTAAGTCAACTCCCATATCGGCAGCAACAGCCCCCAATACATCCACAATATTTTGAGCGAGTCCTGAATCAATATATGCAAGGCGCCTTATCGATTCGCTTTCAAGAGCTTCAATTGGATTGGTAATTTCTCCATTGGCTGCTTTTTTGATAAGGCGATATATCACAGGCGCAGTCATCTCAGTAATCTCTGTATCGGGATCTTTAATCTTATCTACAATTGCTCGTATGATTTTTCCTCCTGTTGAATCTGGCGCAACTGAGATAAGTGAAGGCTCCTCCTTATATCTTTGAAGTATTGTCTTTACATATGATTCAACATTTGCGGCTTTGTTTTTTGCACTGTTTTTTTCTGCCACATCACCCTGAATTCCAACTTCCACCGCATCAAATTGTCCTGTCTCAGCAATAATTACATGATGATCGACCCTTTGCTCGACCTGTCGAGCTGATGCCTCTATACGATTAAATTCTTGTAAAAGCTCATCTGAAGTATTGAATTGCTCAAGAGCAACTTTGAATTGTTCATATACCCACTCAGCGATTTGTTCTGGATTTGTTGGCCCAGCACCAAACTCCTGAGGCAGCACAGCAGTCCCACTTTTCACATCTGTTGATTCCATACTATACACTCATAGTAACAGAAAATTAAACTCAAATGTCAAGGAAGATTGAGGCAAAATTAAAGGCTGACAAGCTTACTCACTTGGGTTATCTTGTGAGTTGGTTTTGAAGTCGATATATAGACGACGATCTCGACCTTCACCCTCAGAGTAAGATGTAAGATCTGGATAGTTGGCCACTATATACTCATGCGCGATCTTGCGCTCAAATGCTGAGAATCCACGTACATAGGCGCGTTCACGCGTCTCTGTTGCCTTTTGCACATATCTATCTGTAATCTCATGAATCTTCTCTTTTTGCTTTGTGCGATAATCATTCACATCAACCAAAATATTGACCTGCTCGCCAAACTGCTTATAAAACGCCACTTCAAGAATTTTTTGGAATGCGCGGATTGTCTCGCCATGGCGGCCGATTATGGTCGGTGCATCTGCATCACATGTGATGTGAATAAGGTACACCTCATCCTGGAGCGCGACATCGAGTGTGAATGTCTCGATAAGCTTTGATGCAAGATCATTCGCTTCTTTTTTGATGATTTCAAGTTTGTCCATAAGTCTTTATAGTATACACTCAAATTCTTTATTTGTCGCCCTTTAGAGTTGATGCACTCTCTGTCTTGGCCCTTAACGCTCTCTGTTGAAGTATTCCAAAAATACTAAATATGTTCCAGTAAAGGGAGAGGCCAACAGGCATGCTATATGCAAACCACCCAATAAGGACGGGAAATACATACTTCATCTGAGTGTTGAGCGCTTTTTGGAAGTCACCAGAATCATCGGATTTCTCTTTGCCCTTTTCAATAGAAGTTGATTTAGCTGGAGCCGGCATAGTCATTGTGGTAAGAAAATACTGCAGGAGTCCTGTGACAACAGGAATAAGATAATAGTACCAAATATGTGCTGACTTGGGGGACGCGGCAAGATTAAATCCAAAAAAGTGAGGGTCAATCGACGTGACTTTTAGAAACGGAGCATAAATACGCTGATTGAGTTCGCGAATTACCTGAACTTGTCCAGCTGAAAAGAGATGAAAAAGAGTATTATAGAGCGCAATAAATACGGGAATCTGGATAATGATGAGAAGGCACCCGCTTGCTGGATTGACTCCATGTTCTTGAAAAAGGCGAGCTTGCTCCGCTTGCATTTTTGCCTTATCTTTTCCATGCTTTTTGCTCAGATTGTCAAGATGTGGCTTCAGGTTGTGCATCTTCTGCGCCGTCTCCATCTGCTTGTGAAAAAAAGGCTGAAGCAGAAGTCTTACAAATACCGTAAGTGCAATTATTGAGAAACCAAATGCCCCAGGAAGCTTAATG
>CAZGZD010000028.1:0-9985 GCA_964530005.1 uncultured Gammaproteobacteria bacterium | reverse complement strand
AATATAGCTCAATATGCACTCCTCAAACTTCTGTGCCCACCCACCACGACTACTCACCTTACTGTCGTGGGCGATGACTCCCAGGCAATATACAAATTCCGCGGTGCATCTGTCTCAAATATCATCACATTTATGAGAGACTACAAAAGCGCTCGCTCAATAACACTGACAACCAACTATAGATCAGTCCAACCAATACTTGATCATGCATACCGGCTGATCCGCCACAATGATCCCGATACTCTTGAGGCACAACTTGGGATATCCAAAAATCTCAATTACTTTAAAAAAGAAAAGCTACAAGACGCGCAACCTGTGCAATTTTTTCTGGGTGAGAATGCAGGATCTGAGGCAGACTACGTAGCCCGCCAGATCTTGGTTCTAAAGAAAGAAGGCTACAGTTGGTCTGATATGGCGCTTCTTGTGCGTGCCAATAATCATGCAGATATATTCAAAGGCACATTCGCAAGGCATGGTATTCCCTACCAATTCTGGGGGCCAGGTGCGCTCTACAAGCAGCCAGAGGTCAAGGACCTGATCGCCTATCTTACTTTTTTAAGCGAAATTGACGATTCTGTATCTTTGTATCGGGTGCTTACCATGGATATTCTGGGACTTTCAGCCGTTGATGTGGCCGCACTTATGAGCTTCGCGCGCTCCACAAACCTCACTCTATTTCAGGCAATGAGGATCGTCGCAGCTGAAAATGATAAGAAGTTGGAAGCTGAAGAATATAAAAGTTATAAATCGCATCTTCCACAGATCACAAAAAAATCAATAAACATCTTGCGCAAAATCTATATCATGATCACACGTCATCTTGACAGTATGCGCCGCGCAACTGCTGGTCAGATTCTATACTACTTCCTTGATGAGACTGGCTACCTCAAGCGACTGGCCACATATAAGACGGAGACTGAGGAGAAAGTAGCGCTCAATGTCTCGGCATTTTTCAATAGGCTAAAAAATTATGAAAACGAACATGAGGATTCCACAGTCGGAGCTATTGTGGATTATCTAAAAATGAGTATGGAGCTTGGGGAATCTCCCCGTGTTGGCACAGACGATATCGCGACTTATGATGCGGTACATATTCTGACTGTGCATGGAGCGAAAGGCCTTGAATTCCCAATCGTATTCATCCCTCATCTGGTAGCCGACCGCTTCCCCACACGCCGTAGAAGTGACGTCCTACCCATCCCAGAGGAGCTCATCAAAGAAACTCTTCCAACCGGAGACTACCACATACTTGAGGAGCGGCGACTTTTCTATGTCGGCGTAACACGCGCAAAGCACAAACTCTATCTCACAGCAGCCGAATTCTATGGCGAAGGAATACGTCGCAAGAAGTTGTCGCCATTTGTTGAAGAGACCTTGGGAAGCGTGAATATGGCGCGCTACTTATCTATCAAACATGAGTCTGAAGCCCAAATTCCGCTTTTTGAATATAAAGAAAAAGAAAGTCCGATTATCAAGAAACACACCTTACAATCAGTATTCTCCTATACGCAGATTGAGACATTTGACAACTGCCCACTTCAATATAAGTACCGCTACATTCTGAGGATTCCAGTTGCACCCAAGGGACAAGCATCTTTTGGGATCACCATCCACGCAGCACTTGAGAAATTCTACAAAGAATATGTGATTGATAAGAAACTTGAGATAAAACGACTTATTGAAATTTACCGTGAAGAATGGATACCTTTGGGCTACGCGTCAGCAACTCACCAGGATAGAATGAAGAAGGAAGGGGAGAAGATGCTGCGAAAATTCTTTGCCACGTATCATGACCCCAAAAATAGCCCGCTTGATATGGAGCGGGATTTTAAGATCAAAATCTCATCAGACATCACAGTTGTTGGAAAAATTGATCGCGTAGACCGCCATGGCGATATGCTTGAGATTATAGACTATAAAACCGGGAAGACTCCGGATCTGAAAAAACTCGAGAAAAGCCTGCAGCTTTCGCTCTACTTGCTCGCTGCATCTGGTCCTCAAATGTACGAGACGCCGATTGACAAGATCACGCTTACCTTCTATTACCTGCAGGAGGGGACAAAATTCTCAATGAAGAAGAAAGAAAGCGATCTTGAGACAGTACGCACTAAAATCACAGAGACTGTCGGGAAGATCCGAAGTGGGGCCTATCCCGCACGAGTCGGGCCTCAGTGTAACTTCTGCTCCTTCCGCATGATCTGCGAAGCCTGGCAATAAAAGACAAAAAGAGTGCTACTATATCTATAGATTAGTTAAATACGAGCTTTTTGTATAATAGACCTTAAGTATGAGCGAGCATATCACCAAGTCCCCTTTCTTTGTTCGTCTTTTTGAGCTAATTATTCCCATCACGTCCTGGGCAATCATCACCCTCCCTTTGTGGCTCTCTTTCTTTCATCCAGCACTCGTGGCCTATCTTATTATTGCTTTCTATTTTTACTTTATGTACAAGTCCCTCATGACTGTATACTTTGCCAGTCTTTCATACAAGCTGATCCTTAATAATCAAAAAGTCCGCTACGACAAGCAGATCACAAAAATTAAGAAGGCTAAAGATATTCATCACTTCATACTCATCCCCAACTATAAGGAGCACTTAAAAAAATTAGAAGAGACCATAACTGCGATGACCGCCTCTGATTATCCCTACAAGAAGCTCTATCTTGTCCTTGCATTTGAGGAACGAGAGATAGATGCAGAGGAAAAGGCCAAAGCCATTCGCCGGAAATATGGCGCATATTTTGCCGATATCATGGAATCTTATCACGTACTCGGAGATCATGAAGTGGCCGGTAAAGCCAGCAACCAAGCTTGGGCTGGCCGCCTTGTTGATGAATATGTAAAGCGTGCCAAGATATCTCCGGACGATGTCGTTATCACAGTCTGTGACGCCGACAGTATCATGCCTAAGAACTTCTTCGCGTATCTAACTCACGAGTATCTCAAAGACGCAGATCGCAGATATCATTTTTATTGGGCACCGGTTCTCTTGTACAACAATTTTTGGCAACTGCCGCTTTTTGTGCGTATGCAAGCCACACTCTCATCAATCCTTCGCATCGCCTTTTTATCCCAAAAAGACAATCTCATACACATATCTACATATTCAATGAGTCTATGGCTTCTTAAGGAGATCGACTTTTGGGATGTGGATATAATCCCTGAAGACTGGCATGTGTATTTTCAGGCTTTTTTCACATTTGGAGAAAAAGTGAAGACAATCCCACTTTACACAATTGTCAATGGCGACGCCGTATACTCCGGTGGACTTTTCAAGACTCTTATCAATCGTTATGAGCAGGAAAAACGCTGGGCATGGGGAGTATCAGACATTGCCTACGCGTTTAAAAAATACTTCGTGACACCGCATATCCGCAGGTGGCCAAAGATCAAAAAAATCATCTTTCTTATTGAGACACACCTTCTATGGCCAACCACATTCTTCGTACTCACAATTTTCGCGCTTATCCCACCACTTATAAATCCCGTCTTTAAGCGTACGGTACTTGGATTCTTGCTCCCAAGGCTCTCAAGCGGAATCCTCACATTCACAACTATTTTTCTTATCTTTTATGTATATCTTGATGTAAAGCTTCGAAAACGTCTTGGAAGTCATACTCGGATTCGCAATCTTCCCCTTCTTTTTATTCAGTGGTATTTTCTACCTCTTGTGTCATTTATTCTCTCAGCTGTGCCTGCTCTCGAGTCCCACACACGAATCATCATGGGGAAAAAACTTGCCTATAAAGTGACTGAGAAAGCGTAAAAACAAGAAAGTAGATTTATGATTTAAGAAAAAACCTTTTTGTTACTTTTAAAATGATTAACTTTCTATTTGCATCTACTCCACTCAAGTATCTTGTTTCCAGTTTTTGGCGAGATGAGGCATTCACAGCACTTTTAGCGCGCCATGACATTGTGCCTATTCTCAAGACCACAGCAGCCGATTTCAACCCACCGCTCTACTATATCCTCTTACATATGTGGATGAAGCTTTTTGGGTCAGGGGAAGTGGCGCTTCGCATACCTTCACTTATTTTCTTCTGGGGAACTATCTACGTGACATACCTCATATTCACCGACATACTAAAGTTATCCACGCGAAAAAGCTACCTCTATCTTCTTCTTTTTATTGCCAATCCATTCCTCAACTACTACGCTTTTGAAGCTCGTATGTATACTATGCTTGCTGTGATCGCAACTATAAGCTTTTACTTTTTATACAAAAAAAAGAAGTGGGCATATTTCATCACGGCTCTTTTGGGACTCTATACTCATTACTTCATGCTTTTTGTCGTTGCGGCTCAAGCTTTGTATTCACTGGCCATAACTCCATCTAAAAAAAGATTCAAACAGCTATTCCTCTATGTTGGAATTGGAATATGTTTTGCACCGTGGGCTATATTTGTGTTTACTCAAAACAACTTAACTGGCCAGTCTTTTTGGATCATAAATTCTTTTATCTCAAATCTTATACAGTTTCCAGCTATCCTCTATACGGGATATGAGGATAAGGCGTTTGTGTACAAACCGGAAATACTCATTGCTCTGTCCATTGGCCTCTACCTTTTGCTCATGCAAGGACTGCAATATATAATAAGCAAGAGATTCAATAAGGATCGAAATTTATTTGTACTTTTGTATATCTGGGCTCTTGGAATTCCTGGATTTGTACTTTTATTTTCTTTCATAAAGCCTATTTTCCTCCCCCGATACCTTATCTTCTCGGCAGTCGGACTTATTGTGCTTCTTGTCGCTATTTTTGAAAGGATGAGTAAAGAAATGCGGTTTGTCGCAATAGCAATACTGATCGCTATCACTCTACACTACAATCAAGAGCAGTTACATGAAAGACTAAAAGCCAACATGCGAGATAAAATTGCCACAGTCAAACAAATTGCGCATCCTGGAGATATGATCTATGTTGAGGATGAACTCAACTTCCACGAAGCTCAGTATTATTTTGACGAATATCACGTATATATTTACAACCGGCCATACTCGGATATTGCGCCTTACGTGGGCAAAGTACTAATTCCAGAAAAATATGTCACAAATACCCTACCTCAGTTCCCCCGTCGCGCGTTTGTCTTAGATAAGTACCTCAACTACCAAATTGAGTCTTCACTTTAGCCTCGTCTCACTGTATAATAATTTTCTATGCCGCCACTTTCCAAAGTTGACTCTGAGATAACCGCGCTTATTGAGAAAGAGAGAATAAGGCAAAAAGACGGGCTGGAAATGATTCCATCAGAAAACTACGTATCGGATGCCGTGCTTGAGGCAATGGGCTCAATTCTCACAAATAAATACTCAGAAGGCTATCCTAATAAGCGCTACTATGGTGGTAATGAGTTTATTGATGATATCGAAACAATAGCGATTGAACGGGCGAAAAAGCTTTTCAAAGTACCACATGCGAATGTCCAACCATATTCCGGCTCACCTGCCAACCTTGCAGTATATATGGCAACCTGCGCACCAGGCGACACTATCATGGGGCTCAATCTTACAGATGGAGGCCATCTCACTCACGGTTGGAAAGTATCATTTACTGGAATCTTCTTCAAAAGCGTACCCTACCACGTACTAAAAAATGGCCGAGTCGACTTTGATGAAGTGCGAACACTTGCCAAAAAACACAAGCCCCGCCTCATGTGGGCTGGCGCGACAGCATATGTGTATCAATATGAATTTGAGCGCTTTGCTGAGATTGCCGATGAAGTTGGAGCATATTTTGCAGCAGATATTGCTCATACGGCCGGACTTGTCGTGACGGGCCAACATATAGATCCTGTACCTTATGCTCATATAGTCACAACCACAACTCATAAGACTTTGCGGGGCCCACGTGGCGGCATGATTATGGTGACAGATAAGGGCCTCAAAAAAGATCCAGAGTTAGGCGGCAAGATTGACCGTGCCATATTTCCAGGCCTTCAAGGAGGACCACATGATCACACCACAGCTGCAATAGCCGTAGCTCTTAAATTAGCAGCAGAACCCGCTTTTAAAAAATACGGTAAACAGATTGTCACAAATGCAAAAGCATTAGCTGAAGCACTTAAGGCAAGAGGATTTACTCTTGTTGGAGATGGTACCGAGAATCACCTAATACTTATTGATCTTGTGCCTATACTTGGTCCAGGGAGTGGCTTCTTTGCTCAATACGCACTCGACACAGCGGGTATCACGCTCAACAAGAATACTATCCCTGGTGAACCAGCATCACCCTTTTATCCATCAGGAATCAGACTTGGCACACCCGCACTCACTACTCGTGGAATGCGTGAGAAAGACATGGAAAAAATTGCTTCTTGGATAGCCCGAGTAATTGAGGAAATCAAGACTTACTCACTCCCTGCACAAAAAGAAGAGCGCAAAGAATATCTTAAGAATTATCGCACGGAAGTTGACCAGAATCCAGTACTCAAAAAAATCAAAAAAGAAATCAAAGCCTTTGCATCTACCTTCCCCATATTCGCCTGGTAAAGGTCATTCAAAGAATCTTGGTATAATAGACTAATATGTTTTATGCCCTTGTCGTCGCCCATATCATTATGGCGGGCACATTCCTCATTCGCATTGGACGCATTCCGCCACAAATTCCCCTTTTTTATTCCCGACCATGGGGTGAATTCCAACTCGCTGATTGGTGGCTTATATTCCTTCTTATTGTACTTATGGATGTGCTCTATTTTATAAACCTTGGAGTAAGTCGTCGATACTTCAAAGACAATGAATTTATACAACACACTCTGAGTTATGTGAATATCGCAGTTATTTCTGGATTTACACTCATATTTATGAAAATTATTTTTCTTTCAACATAAATCCTCTATGTGGTATTTTTTGGCAGGTACTATTGCTTTTTTAAGTGCATATTTAGCTACCCCGTATGTGATTGCCGCGGCGATCAATCTTGAGATTGTCACTGATAAAAAAAAGAGAAAGCATCCGGCACACACACATCGCGGAATAGTGCCACGCGCTGGAGGAGTAGCTATCTATTTAGGCCTTCTGATAAGTTCGCTCATATTCCTGCGCTCATTTCCGTTGATTGTGGGTATTCTTATTGCCAGTGGACTACTTGTTATCTTGGGTGTTCTTGATGATTATTATGATCTATCTCCATACAGTCGGTTTATTGGAAATATACTAATCTCATCACTTGTCGTTGGATTCGGACTTAGAATTCCCTATATCTCAAACCCATTTGGAGGAATTGTTCATCTTGATACCATGAAGGCTTCTTTTTCGCTCTTTGGGCTACATGTGGGAATCACGGCCGGAGATATTCTGGCTGTTTTGTGGCTTACGTGGACAACCAATATGATCAATTGGAGCAAAGGAGTAGACGGACAACTTCCTGGATTTGTCGGCATTGCCGCTCTTTTTCTTGGATTTCTGGCTCTGCAGTTTACGGCGCTTGATATCACAACCACGACAGTTGCCACTTTCTCATTTATTGTTGCTGGAGCATTCTTTGGATTTCTTCCTTTCAATTTTTATCCACAGCGAATTATGCCGGGATATGGCGGAGGAGGCGTGGCAGGATTCCTACTTGGTGTACTTGCAATTTTATCTTTTGGAAAGCTCGGGACTGCACTCCTTATTTTGTCTGTCCCCATGATGGATGCAATCTATACTATTCTCAGACGACTGAGGAATAAAAAATCTCCTTTTCGAGCTGACTGGGGACACTTTCATCATAGACTTCTTGAGATTGGTTGGGGCAGGCGACGCATTGCTGTTTTTTACTGGGTAGTCACATGCATCTTGGGGATTGCGAGTCTTTTTTTAAAGGGAATTGAGAAGGCAGTGGCATTTGTCGCTGTCGCATTTGTACTTATTGCATTTATCGTCATTATTGATCAGCTCAAAAAACAAGACATTATATCAACCGCCAATTAATTATCTATAGATAGACCCTTACCATGCGATACTATATCAAGACATTCGGATGCCAACAAAATGAGGCGGATTCAGAGCGCATTGATGGCGCATTCACAGCTCGCGGTATGAATCGCGCTACAGGATATGAAGACGCAAGTTATGTGGTCATCAACACCTGTATGATACGAGAATCAGCTGAAAATCGTGTATATGGGTTGATTAACAATCTCAGTAAGATAAAGCGTGAAAAAGAGAAAAAAGGTGAATTTTTCAAAATTATTGTCACAGGCTGTATGGTCGGACTTGCTAATCGAGACAAAAGTGGAAAGTACTTTGACAAAATTCGTCGTGTACTACCTGCGGTCGACGAGTTTATGCCGATTGAGGAGATAGGTTTTGACAATGAGCCCGTCCGCGTGAGCTCGACCATAGCCTGGGTGCCGATCTCCAATGGGTGCAATAATTTTTGTACATTTTGTGTAGTCCCCTACACACGTGGTCGTGAGATAAGTCGCCAGTTCCACAGCGTACTTGAAGAATGCAAAAGACTGAAAGATGCGGGTTATACAGAAGTCACACTTGTTGGTCAAAATGTCAATTCATACGGAGCTGATCTTCTATTGGGAGACAAAAATATCCAGTCAATACGAGATCTCGATGATAATCTCTATTTTGGTAAATCAAGCCTCGCACACCCCCGTATGAAGATTGAATATAAAATCAATGGCGTGCCAATTGAGCCCGTGTATGTAAAACATCTTGGTCGTTACCGTATACCCACGCTCTTTCCTTATCTTCTGGAGGCCGTGGCGCGCCTTGGATTTGAAAAGGTTGATTTTGTATCTTCCAATCCATGGGATTTCTCAGATGCACTTATTGATGTGATTGCACAAAACGACAACATCACCCGTACCATTCATCTGCCTGTTCAGTCGGGAGATGACGCAGTGTTGCGCCGCATGAATAGATGGTATACGAGCTCCGAGTACCTATCTCTTATAAATAAGATTAAAAGTAAGGTGAAGGGAGCTCGCTTTACAACAGATATTATTGTTGGTTTTTGCGGAGAGACTGAGAAAGAATTTGCCAACACCTACAAACTTGCACAGACTGTGGGATTTGAGAAAGCATATGTGGCTATGTACTCTGTACGCCCCGCAACAGCTGCCACTCAGGTTATGCATGACAATGTGCCCCACACGATCAAAAAAAAGCGCTGGGAAGCACTGGACACACTTATCAACACCGCACACCTCACAAGAGATAAAAATTCAGCTACAATCAATTAACTAATATGAAACTACTCGTTACAGGAGGCGCTGGCTTTATTGGATCCAACTTTATTCTTTACTGGCTTAAAGAACATCCAGGCGATAAGATCGTAAATCTTGACAAGCTTACCTATGCCGGTAATCTTGAGAATCTTAAAAGTGTTGAGGGTAACCCAAACTACTCATTTGTCAAAGGAGATATCTGCGACAAAAATCTTGTTGATGAGGTGACTCGTGATATCGACACTATCGTACATTTTGCTGCCGAATCCCATGTGGATCGCTCAATTATTGATCCATCTGCATTTATTACAACAAACGTGCAAGGCACGTATGTATTGCTTGATGCTGCAGTAAAAAATAAAGTGGGCAGATTTCATCACATATCAACAGATGAGGTATTCGGACATCTTGAGCTTGGATCAAGTACTAAATTTACTGAAGATACACCTTACGCCCCCCGATCTCCATACTCAGCCTCTAAAGCGGCATCCGATCACTTAGTTCGAGCTTATCACACCACCTATGACCTCCCAATAACCGTCTCAAATTGCGGGAACAACTTCGGCCCCAATCATTTCCCAGAGAAACTTATCCCACTTGCCATCACAAATCTTCTTGAGAATAAAAAGGTACCTATATATGGAGATGGACTCTATGTCCGTGACTGGCTGTACGTTAAAGATCACTGTCGGGCAATTGACCTAATCCTCCAAAAGGGACAAGTCGGACAGACATACCTTATTGGTGGACTGACAACTGCAATATCAAATCTTGAGGTCGTAAAAAAAATCTTATCTGCCATGGACAAATCGGAA
>CAZGZD010000027.1:0-10950 GCA_964530005.1 uncultured Gammaproteobacteria bacterium | reverse complement strand
CCGGATAAAATAATGCCCTTTATTTCTTTATCGCCTTTGTACTTGACGTATTCGTCGGGAGTGATAATCGTTGCCTTATTCCCGAGTTCGCGTATACGGCGACCTATGAGGTGTGTAGTCTGGGAGCCAAAATCTATAAGAAGTATCATCTTTTATTATACCAAATTAAATATAAAACTATTTTAACATTACAAAAGTAACAAAAGAATTTTAATTTTAAGTTTTGAGCAAACTATATTCATGTTATAATAGTATGTTAGAAGCTTCACTAGATATATATTTATGGTTTCAGTGGTATTGGGTACTCAGTGGGGTGACGAAGGAAAAGGTAAAATCGTCGATCTTCTTGCACAAAAATCAGACTACACTGTTCGCTTTCATGGAGGAAATAACGCAGGCCACACTATCGTCGTAGATGGTAAAAAATACGCGCTTAATCTTACTCCGTCAGGCATTCTTAGTCCACACACGACAGCAGTCATTGCCAACGGCACGATCGTAGATCTTGAGGTATTTAAAAAAGAGATTGAGATGCTTGAGGAGGGAGGAATCAAAGTTCGTAACAGACTGTTTATTTCTCCTCGTTGTCACATTATCATGCCCTATCACAAAGCATTAGATGGTGCCTATGAGGATGCGCGAGGTGAAAATTCACTCGGCACAACCAAAAGAGGAATAGGACCTTGTCTTGCGGATAAGGTAAGTTATCAAGGCATACGGATTGAAGACTTGCTATCGGGAGATTACGTGCAGAAGTTTACGCAGCAGGTTGAGATTAAGAACAAGATATTAAAAGAGCTAGGAGCTCAACCAATCTCGAAAGATGTAGAGTTGCAAAAGCTTAAAGAAATAGTGCCCTTCGTCAAGTCATTTGTTACAGACACGTTTTTACTACTTAGAGAAGCACATAAGGCGGGAAAAAATATCCTTTTTGAAGGAGCACAGGCCGTGATGTTGGATGTGGACTTTGGAATTTATCCTTATGTAACAGGTTCCAATGTGTTGCCAAGTGCAATAGGTACAGGAGCAGGATTTCCACCTTCACAGGTCGATAAAATAATAGGAGTAGTTAAGGCATACACATCGAGTGTTACCCAAGGGCCGTTCCCAACGGAAATTACTGGTGAAGATGCTGCGATATTGCGAGAAAAAGGAGGAGAGCGTGGCACTGTTACCGGTCGCCCCAGAAGAGTTGGATGGCTGGATCTTGTGGCCGTGAAGTTTGCATGTGAGTTGGCTGGTGTTACTGAACTTGCCTTGACGAAGATTGATATTCTGTCAGGCGAGAAAGAGATTAAAATCTGCACAGGCTACGAACTGGGTGGAAAAAATGTTCCTTACAGTCAATGTGGATATAAAGAGTTGAAGGAACTTACTCCATCATATAAAATATTTGCTGGATGGGAAGAAAACCTTGATGGGGTAACAGACTTGGCAAAACTTCCACAAAAAGCAAAAGAGTATGTTGAATTTATTGAAGAATTTTTAGGTGTGCCAGTGTCGATTATTTCAACTGGTCCAGGTCGAGAATCCACGATAATAGTTTAAATTTATTTTTATGTTAAAGATTAAAAAACAAGGACTTACATTTGATGATGTACTTTTAATTCCGCAGAGGACATCTGTGGCATCTCGCGCGGATGTAGATCTATCAACCCAACTCACCCCAAAAATCACACTTCAGATTCCAATCGTGTCGGCTAATATGGATACAGTGACTGAATCACGTATGGCACTTGCACTGGCTCGCGCAGGGGGCATTGGCATTATTCATAGATTTTTGTCAATAGACGACCAAGTGGCGAAAGTCACAATTGTAAAAAAAGAAAATCTACTGGTTGGGGCAGCAATTGGGATAAAAGATGACTATAAAGAGCGAACTCATGCCTTGCTTGATGCAGGTGCAGATGTTATTGTTCTGGATATTGCACATGGACACAGCGAGCAGATGATAAATGCCCTGCAAGGGCTTGTTAAGGACTTCCCGAATGCTGAGTTTATAGCAGGGAATGTAGCGACAGGGGATGCAACTCGCGATCTAATCGCCGCAGGTGCAGCAGCCATAAAGGTGGGGATTGGTCCGGGAGCATTGTGTACCACGCGAATCGTGGCGGGATCCGGCGTACCACAACTCACAGCTATCGATGAGTGTGCGCAAGAGGCAAAGGGTAAGGTGCCTATTATCGCAGATGGGGGAATAAAAGCCTCAGGTGATATCGCCAAGGCTATAGCTGTTGGCGCATCGACTGTGATGATTGGAGGGCTTTTTGCTGGATGTGAGGAGTCGCCAGCCGTGACCTTTTATCGCAATAATCGAAAGTACAAACTTACTCGTGGTATGGCATCTCTTATGGCAAATGCTGAGCGTCAGCTTAAAGATAAGAATGTAAAAAAAGACCTAGAGTCTTATGCTGCTGAGGGAGTTGAGGCTGTTGTACCATATCGAGGATCTGCTCAGAGCTTGATCGATCAACTGGTCAGCGGTGTGCGCTCTGGATTTTCCTATTCAGGTGCCCATAGTGTAGCTGAGATGTGGGAGAAGTCTGAATTTGTGCAGATAACAAGCGCTAGTCTTACAGAATCTCATCCGCATGACGTGAACGTCTTATAAAGATATTCCAAGAGCTTGGCGACCGTTTATTGAAGCGATTTTGGCAACTGAGTTCAGATCCCACCATCTACATATATCCATAAGATACTCGCACTCTTTATACATATCACCATTTCCAAAGGGACTATAAAGGTCATATATATTGTCAGTACCAAGCGCCACATTTACGCCGGCCTCAATAAGTTCGACAACAGGTGCAATTGAGTTGTGGCTCGGTGCTATTTTATCAAGTTGTCTCATACTGATTGCACCCACTGGGCACACTATGATAGATACTCCAGAATTCTTAAGTAGATCAATCACACTACTTCTGTATTTTTTATCTTGAGCTGCAAGCGATACTGCATGAGCGCCCATTACCTGTCCTTCGACGCCTATATCAATTGTTTTTTGAGCAAGAATTTCTGTGACTTTTTGATCGGGGTCATTATCTTGATCGATATGAATCTGAGCGCGCTTGTTGTGTTTTTTGGCAAGCTTTAATACAAACTCAATGTGTTTATCCTCATTTGGGTGCTCAAAGTCTGCCAGGCCGCCAATTATATCTACAAGCTCTGCCGCTTCTTCGTGGATCTTCTGCTCGTCTGCATCGAGGATTCCACGAGTTATCTGATTGGCAACAAGTAGCGTGATCTTATTTTTGTATATATCGCGAGCTATGATTGTGGCTTTCAGGTGCTTAAGTCCTGTCTCACTGTCGACATCTGCAAATGTCATGACAGTTGATACCCCCTGCCCGATCATATTTTCAATTGCCCGTGAGATGCGTTCGACAAGATCTTTTTCTGTAAATCCTTTTTTAATCTCGTTATTTATCTTCCACTTTTCGTTGATTGAGGTATGAGAATATGCAAGCTTATCAAGGGAGATTGTGTAGGATTTATCAAAGTGAGCGTGAGCGTTTACAAATCCTCCATGATTTTTGATCTTTTCAAGAAGTATTGATTTCAGATCCCAGGGATTGGGTGTAGTCATTGTCTATATTTATACTTTAGTTGCTACAATTTTTTCAATTACATTTTGAGCTACAGAGACACTGGTTATTAATGATGCTCCAGATTTGACTGCTTTTTCACGCATGATCTGTCCATCTGTTGTCTCTTTTTCTTTCTTCTCACCACCTGTTGGGATATTGACAATAAGGTCAAAGCGATTAGCGTCAAGAAGGTCTGCAAGATTTGGTTTGAGCTCTGGTCGCGAGATCTTATTTACAAGGATTGCTTCAATTTTATTCTTTTTGAGGAATTTATGAGTTTTGTATGTGGCATAAAGTTTGTATCCTATTTTGTAAAGTTTTTTGATTTCGGGTAATAGTTTAGTTTTATTTTGTCTTTCTCCTATTGATAAAAGAGCTGTCTTTTCTCGGCGTTGCGCGAGCTTCATCTGTAGCGTATAAAGCTCGATAAATCCAGCAGATATATTTTGGTTTAATGCGTCAGATGACATAAAGGTTGCTAACTTTTCCTCGTATATGGTGTTAGGAGTCTCAATGGCCACAGTCTCAACAGATCCTTTGTATAGCTTGAGTGTTACACGGCCTGTGACTTTTTCATTAACCCGATCTATGTAGGCATTAAGATTGTCCATAAGTGGTTCATGCCAAAGTGCTCCATAGCATAAGTATGCCCATTTCTCATCAATCAAAACCTTGAATTCATTTTCATATCGAGTTGATACCAGTTTTTCCAGCGATCTGTGTGCTGTGATAATTGTTTCAGCGGCTGGAGCTTCATAGATTCCACGCACTTTAAGCCCGATGACTCGATCTTCTATATGATGCGCTATTCCTATTGCGTGTTTAGCTCCTATTTGATTTAGTTTTTGAATAATTTCCGAAAGCTTCATGTGCTTACCGGCTATCGCTGTGGGAAGTCCTTTCACAAACTCAAGGACGATGTATTCGGCCACCGGCGCAGCTTTCTCAGGCGGTAGACAGACCTGGAGAATTTTCTCAATCGGTGGAATAAGCGCTGGATTTTCAATTTCTCCTCCCTCACCCGTGACACCCCACATATTGTCATCATAGGAGTAGAGCTTTTCTTTTGTTTGTTTGACTGGAATATTATGGCGGCGCGCATATTCAAACTCTTCATCGCGTCCCATACCCCATTCGCGCACTGGAGCTATGATCTTGATATCTGGATTAAGTGCAAGTGCCGTGCCTTCGATTCTAATCTGATCATTTCCTTTACCTGTTGATCCATGAGCAATACAATCGGCTCCTTCTGCAGCAGCTATCTTTACAGCCCACTTAGCAAGAAGTGGTCGTCCCAAGGGGGTGGAGAGGTAGTATCTGCCCTGATAAGCACCGTTGGCTTTGATACCGCGGGCTATATATTCATCTGCAAATTCATCTTTCGCATCAACGACAAATGCAGATATTGCCCCAAGCTTGAGCGCTTTTTTACGGATTTCTTCAAGATCATCTGTCTGTTGACCAATATCTATGGTGAGGGCAATGACTTCAGCTTTGTACTCCTCCTTAATCCACTTTATCATGACTGAAGTGTCGAGGCCGCCAGAATATAGAAGTACTACCTTTTTAACTTCACCCTTCTTTCCTTCATATGAGGCGATTTTATAGTATTCGTTTTTCTTATTTATTGACATTTATTCTGTAATTATTCTTAGATTTATATATAAAAAACCTCATTTTTTGCAAAATATTGTTTTTTCTAATGAAAATGATATATAATTGCCTCTGATTTGTCAATGACGATTAAATTAGAGTTGTTTTCAAAAAAACCAATGGCCCAATTAATTTTTAAAGATGGAACGACATTTGAAGGAAAAAGTTTTGGCTATTCAAAAAGTACAAGCGGAGAAGTAGTCTTCTCAACTGGGATGGTTGGATATCCAGAGTTTATTACCGATCCATCCTATAAAGACCAAATACTTGTCCTTACCTATCCTTTAATTGGAAATTATGGAGTGCCCCCGTCTAGTCGATGGGAGTCGGACCGAATTTATCTTGCCGGAGTCATTGTTTCAAATTACATAGATACTCCATCCCATATTGAAAGTACACAGACACTCGCAAAGTGGTTTAAGGCGCAAAAAGTTCCAGCGCTAGTGGTGAAAGATACGAGATATATAACTCAAAAGATAAGATTAGAGGGGTCAATGCTTGGAAAGATTGTAGTCGAGCAAGATGTTGAATATGAAGACCCAAATGAGAAGAATCTTGTTGCCGAAGTTTCAACCTCTCGTTTGAGAGTAGGCGGAAAAGGGGAAAAGCACATAATTCTTATTGATTGTGGGGCAAAGCGAGCGATAGGTGCAAATCTTCTTAAGAGGGGTCTACGGGTTACAACTGTTCCATGGGATTTTGATTTTCTTGAAAAAAAAATAATTTTTGATGGAATTGTAATTTCAAATGGTCCAGGCGATCCTAAAAAAGCAGACAAGACAATTCAAATCGTTCGTAAATTACTTACGATGCGAATTCCGATTCTCGGTATTTGCCTGGGAAATCAAATTCTTACATTAGCCGCTGGAGGAGATACGCAGAAACTTAAATTTGGCCATCGGGGGCAAAATCAACCATGTATTCAAGTTGGTACAAAAAGGTGTTACCTGACAACTCAAAATCACGGCTATGTAGTATCCCGTATACCTGATGGATTTGAACCTTGGTTTATAAATGCGAATGACGGAACAGTTGAAGGAATCATTCACAAATCAAAGCCTTTTATGTCAGTACAGTTTCATCCGGAGTCAACACCTGGTCCAGTTGACACTGAGTGGATCTTTGATTATTTCCTGAAAAGAATATGAACGTAATTTTATTTTTACATTTTTTGACTCCAGTGGGTTCCCTCCCAGTCTTGCGACCTGGCCTCCCAAGTCGCAAAAAATCCAAAAGTAACAAAAGAGTTTTTGAGCAAATTCTTATAGATTTTATTAGAAATTTTAAATTTAAAATTGAAAATTAAACCGCGCAAAGTTTTAGTCCTCGGGTCAGGCGCACTTAAGATCGGTCAGGCTGGCGAGTTTGACTATTCAGGATCTCAGGCGATAAAAGCTCTTAAAGAAGAGGGTATTTATACAGTTCTTATAAACCCCAATATTGCGACGATCCAGACATCTGAATTTCTGGCTGATCAGGTCTACTTTTTGCCAGTGACTTCTCATTTTGTCGCGCAAGTGATCGAGCGCGAAAAACCAGATGGAATTCTTCTCTCATTCGGTGGACAGACAGCATTGAACTGCGGAATTGAATTGCATAAAAGTAAAGTGCTTGAAAAAAATAACCTTAAAGTTCTTGGAACACCTGTTGACACAATCATTCTCACCGAAGATCGCCAAAAATTTGCAAACCATCTCAAGAAGATCAAAGTTCCGACTCCCCAAAGCCATGCTGCAACGACCATTCAACAAGCAAAGTCTTATGCTCGTGAGGTTGGGTATCCTGTGATGGTGCGGGCGGCATATACACTAGGAGGACAGAAATCTGGAGTTGCCACCGACGAACACGAGCTGAAAAAACTTCTTGATGATACCTTTTCTTTTTCCAAGCAGGCACTGATTGAGAAATATCTACATCATTTTAAAGAAATAGAATATGAGGTGGTACGAGACTCAGATGATAATTGTGTGACTGTTTGCAATATGGAAAATATGGATCCTTTGGGAATTCATACGGGAGAATCCATTGTGGTGGCTCCGAGTCAGACTTTGAATAACTCTGAATACCAACTTCTACGTCGGGTATCTATCAATATAGTTCGATCGCTTGGAATTGTTGGTGAGTGCAATGTGCAGTTTGCTCTCAATCCAAAACCCAAAAAAGCAGGAGAGATAGAGTTTTATGTAATTGAAGTGAATGCTAGGCTTTCTCGCTCGTCTGCACTTGCATCAAAGGCCACAGGTTATCCTCTTGCTTATGTTGCGGCAAAGTTGGGTCTTGGTCAAAATCTGACTGAGGTGAAAAATCAAGTGACCAAGACTACTCAGTCTGCTTTTGAACCAGCGCTCGACTATGTGGTGGTCAAAATTCCTCGGTGGGATCTTGAGAAATTCAAAGGAGTGGATCGTCAGATTGGAAGTAGTATGAAATCAGTGGGAGAGGTGATGGGAATTGGTCGCACATTTGAAGAAGCTCTTCAGAAAGCAATCCGTATGCTTGATTGGAATTTAGAAGGCGCGACAGAAAATATTTTTCCAAAAGATAAAGGCGCATTTATGCGATATATCAAAGTTCCAACAAGAAAGCGTGTATTTGCGTTCGCTCATGCACTGCGGCTTGGTTTTTCAATTCAATATCTTTATAGGACGACAGGTGTTGATCCATGGTTTTTATATAGAATTCAAAATATCGTCAATCTCGAAAGCGCTCTAAAAAAGAATAAGGAAATCAATAAACAGACACTGCTTGAATTGAAACAAAATGGATTTTCAGATCGCCGCATCGGATTCATAGCAGGTCAAACTGAAGATGAGATTCGAACAACTCGCAAAAAGCTTGGCGTCTATCCATCTGTTTTTCAGATTGATACCTTGGCTGGTGAGGTGCCAGCTGTCACTAATTATTTGTATATGACTTACAATGGCAATCATCATGATGTATCTCCACTCGGCAAAAAAGGAGTAGTGGTACTTGGTTCGGGCACATATCGAATAGGATCGAGTGTGGAGTTTGACTGGACATGTGTAAATGCAGCCATTGCTCTTAAAAAGCATAAGAAGTCCTCAATTATCATAAACTGTAATCCAGAAACAGTATCGACGGATTACGACATATCTGACCGTTTGTATTTTGAGGAGCTGACCCATGAGCGGGTGCTTGATATATGGGAGTTTGAGGAAAGTCTTGGGATGATTCTTTCAGTTGGCGGACAGACACCCAATAACCTTGCAAAAAGTCTCGATCACGATGGGGTCGTGATACTTGGTACAACGGCCGAAAATATTGATCGTGCGGAAGACCGGGATAAATTCTCAACCCTTCTGGATACGTTATCTATCAAGCAACCCGAGTGGAATAAGTTTGCGTCCCTTGTTCAGGCAAAAGAGTTTGCTGCCCGCGTCGGATATCCAGTAATCATTCGGCCGTCCTATGTATTATCAGGCGCAGCAATGGCTCTTTGTTTTACTGAAGATGAGTTTGTTGAGTATATTCAAAAAGCAGTGCTTGTCGGGCGCGATAATCCAATTACTGTATCAAAGTTTATGGCCGAGGCAAAAGAAATTGAGCTGGATGGTGTGGCGCAGAAAGGTCGGATTATGGTGAGCGCGATATCTGAGCACATTGAACATGCGGGTGTACATTCGGGTGATGCGACAATTTCCTATCCATCTCAGAGGATATATCTGGAGACAGAAAAACAAATTAACAAAATGGCAGTAAAGATTTCGAAAGCACTTTCAATCACAGGTCCTTTTAATATTCAATTTTTAGCAAAAGCAGGCATGGCATATGTGATCGAGATAAATGTACGTGCCTCTCGGACGTTTCCTTTCATCTCAAAAGCAACAGGAGTTAATTTTGCATACAGTATCGTGGACTCTTTTTTTGGAAAAGCAAAGCAAATATCTCTTGAATATCCTGATTCAATACTCGTGAAAGTTCCACAGTTTTCTTTTGCCCGACTTGAAGGGGCTGATCCAGTGCTTCAAATTGAAATGGCATCAACTGGCGAGGCTGCATGTTTTGGTGACACAATTGAAGAAGCATTTCTTAAGGGGATTATGAGTGTTGACGAGAAACTGCCGAGTCGGGGTATATTTCTCTCACTTGGCGGACTGGAGAATAAGGTGAAATTTATAAACACTATATATCGCCTACGGGATTTGGGTATTCAGCTATACGCTACGGCAGGGACAGCGGAATTTTTAAAACAAAATGGTGTGGCTGTAAAGAGGCTTTATAAAATACATGAGAATAAAACTCCAAATACACTTACTGCATTTCAAAAAGGCATAGTGGATCTTGCCATAAATATCACTGATCCATATTATAAAAAAGACATCAATGACGACTATGTCATACGGCGTGCGGCAGTCGATCACAACATTCATCTTCTCACCAATAGACAAAAGGCAGCGCTTTTTATAAAATCATTGTCAACTCTTACACTTGAGGATCTCAAAGTTAAGCCTTGGAGAGAATACGTCGCCCGTAAAAAATAAAACAATTTATGAAGGTTAAAATTGGCATCTACGGCTCATCAGCAGGTGAAAGTGAAGATGCTATATTAAAGGCTAAGGAACTTGGGAGAGCGCTTGAAAAGTATAAAGAAAAAGTAATTATTATCACAGGTGCCTGTTCGGGGATTCCATACGCAGTAGCTTACGCAGCTTCAAAACGCGGAGTTGAGGTGTGGGGATTTTCTCCAAAGTTCGACATAGATGGCCAGAAAGAATTTACACCAGACGATGATCTTTCAATTTATAGAAAGCTTATCTATGTACCCCATGATTTTGTATTTACAGGCGATGACTTAGTCTGCAAAAAATATCGTAATGTGATTTCCACGGCAAGCGCCGACTGCGGGATCGTCATATCTGGTCGCTGGGGGACTCTCAATGAATTTACCAATCTTATTGATTTTGGAAAGTCAATTGGTGTGTTGACTGAGACAGGTGGGGTAGCAGATGAGCTTGAAGTACTATCGAAGAAGATATCGAAGAAAGGCCAAGGGAGGATTATCTTTAACTCAGATCCGGCAGATCTTGTTGATCAGATTATAAAGAGTTTGTCGATTTAAGACTTGCTTTTATTTCTTGCGCAAGATAAGGATTCCACATTGCACCAGTTGCAGATTGAACCAAGTCCGCACCTGAATCTCTGTATTCTTTGTAGTTGCCATAATTCAGGCATCCTCCCACTCCAACTATCTGGTATTTGTACCCTTTTTTTTCTCTGAGATCATGCAGTCTTTGAGTCATTTCCACTCCCGCCCATTTAATTGGTGCGCCACATAGACCACTAGTCAGCCTTCCTTTACCAGGTAGTGCCTGTTCGCCCCGGGCATTTACTACTTCTGCTGGAATTGTATTAATTGCGGAAATTGCGTCGACATATTGAGAGAGAATTTCGACTACTTCTTCAAGCAGTTTTTGTTGATCGTTTGTAAAATAGCCCATTTTTGCGATGAGCGGCTTTGATACTTTTTTTCTGATTCGGGACGCAATTTCGGCTACTGCTTCTGGTGTATAACAGAGAATTCCCTCACTGGCCACATTGGGACATGATAAGTTGAACTCTATTACTTTCACACCCGAGCTTTCAGCGAGGGCTGCAGTATGAGCAAAGTCGTCATAATAATCTGTTTGGGAAAAGACCTTTTTAATATTCACGACCACTGATCCAATTAACAATTGACCTTTTTTTTCAT
>CAZGZD010000026.1:0-12106 GCA_964530005.1 uncultured Gammaproteobacteria bacterium | reverse complement strand
CCTAGAGGTAGTGAGACTTTTTTTATCTTAAGGCCATTGGGACGTTGCTTTTCCTCAAGAACTTTGTTAAGCGGGGACTCAAGCTCCGAGACAGTCTTCATATCATCAGCTATTCCACGAATTCTGTCTTCTGTAAGAAGAAGTCGGTCGTACAGTGGATCACTCGAGTCCATCCTACTCAAATCTTTTTTATTTTCAGCAAGTATATCCTCAGTGCCTTCTACCAAAGCATCAGCGCAGTCAACAAGCACTGCATTTATGACGTCTATATCGACTTTTTGCAGCGAATCCGCAGCCTCCTTTACTTTTTGTAAATCTGCAAGTGTTGTATCTTTGATATTCATGGTTTTATTTGTTTAATTCCTGAGCGCGCATAAGGGCTTTATCGAGGGCTGATTTAAATGTCGCGTCAAATCCATTGTGTTTTAGATGGTCAAGCGCCGCCTCAGTCGTCCCTCCGGTGGATGTAACCTGTGCACGAAGTGCTGCTGGTGACTGATTACTTTTCTCAAGAAGTGTGGATGCACCAATAAGCGTCTCGCGAGCTACGAGTGCCGATTGCTCACCGCCAAACCCAAGCTCCTGAGCTTTCTCCTGCAGAATCTCGGCAAGATAATAAAAATAAGCTGGGCCGGATCCAGAAAGTGCGGTAAGCGCGTCCAGCATGTCTTCATGCTCGACTTCAAACTCGACTCCCCACAGGGAAAATAAGCTTTTTATCTCATCTTTCTCTGGGATCTCTATGCCATCAGCAATCCACCCCACCACCCCACGACCAACCGTAAGTCCGATGTTGGGCATTGTTCGTATTACTTTCTTAGCTCCCAGATTCTGTTTTAAACGTGAGATAGTTACACCAGCCATAATCGAAACAACGAGTCTATTCTCACAGAGTCCGACAATTGACTTTGCAAGCTCGGCAAATGATTGTGGCTTTACACAAATAATTACAATGTCTGAATTTTCCACACACACCTCTACACTTGTAGCTCTATGAGCAGAATCAATATCTGAAAGTTTTTCAGAGGCACTATCAAAAACCCGCAGATCATCTTTTGAATACTGCTTACTAAGAGCTTTATATATCGCGCTACCCATCACTCCAAACCCGATAATTCCGATTTTTTTCATTCTAAGTACAGATAATCATAATGTATAAAAGGTTTCTTATCGTGTTTGCCAGTATACTCACGAGCTATATCAGAGCCGTACTGAGCTTTCCCAAATCCAATACGCACGTCTTGCGAGTCTCGCACCTCAACGATATCCCCAGCTTCAAACTCTCCCTCAATCTTCACAATTCCAATAGGTAGTAGGCTTGCTACTTTCTCTTTTTGAATCAATGTACCACGCGCCCCTTCATTGATATATACGACTCCATTTGCATGCTCTTTGGAGTGAGCTATCCATTTTTTGATAGTAGATGCTTTCTTTGCAGGACGAAAAGTCGTACCGCGCATGCCTTCCTGCTGTATGTCTGAAAGCCCAAAGTCCGACGCCGCCATAATTACTGTCTGGATCCCCAAGACTGCCATTTGCGCTCCGACTGTGCACTTAGTCATCATTCCTCCACGTCCAAATTCAGATTTTTCATTTTTGATATGCTTCTTCCATGTACTGTCTCCAGGCAAGATTTCTTTTAACACCGCCTCACTTCCCTCATCTGTGTATACACCTTTGACCGTCGTCAATATAAAAAGCATATTGGCGTCCATCATGCTGGCCACAAGACCAGCCAGTTCATCATTGTCAGTGAACATAAGCTCAGTCAGAGATACTGCATCATTCTCATTGACAATGGCAACTACATTGTTATTCACTAAATTTTCAAAGCACTGCCTTATATTTAAGTAATGGCTACGACTTCTAAAGTCATCTTTTGTAGCGAGAATCTGGGCACATAGCAGATCATGCTTTGCAAATGCCGCCCTGTATGTCTCCATAAGCAGAACCTGTCCAATGGATGAAAGCACCTGCCGCTTTCCCACTTCACTTACTACTTTTGCATGATCTATGAGACCACGCGCAAACCCCATCGCACCGGAGGAGACAAGTATCACCGCGTGCCCTGCTTTTTTGATGTCGGAAATTTGACCTACGAGGGCATTAATCGCATCAGTATTTACTGATCCGTCTAAATTGGTAATTGCATCCGTGCCAACTTTAACGACAATTAGTCTCGATTTAGTGATCATATCAATGATATTTTAAATTATTAGCGGGTGATAATGTAAGTATAATTCACCCTTTTTCTGGAGTCCAGAAGTCGGCACCTGCAGCATCCCAAGGAAGTCGCTGCTCATCAGGAGCCTCTTGATTGAAGGTTTGATTAACAAGGTAGAAGATAGATCCGGATTTTGGAGAAAGATTCACCACTCCATGTGCTACTCCACGAGGAATATGCACAAGTCGAGAATTGCCAGCTCCCAAGACAATTCGCATTTTCAGATTACATGTTGGGGATTTCTCTCTGATATCCCAAAGGCCAAGTAACATGTGGTCGTCAGGTGACACATACCATACATCCTCCTGGTTATAGTGAAGGTGCCACGCTTTTGTGGCACCACCCAAAAGTTTAGACCTGTTGATCTGACGAAGTTTAAAGTCAGGCAGTAACTCAAGCGCTCCATCACTGGACAGCCGAACAAGTTCTTCAAAAGTACCGTCCTCTCCTGCCATACGCTTGATGTCAATAATCTTGACGTTTTCAATCAGTTTTTGCTTCACATAGTCCTGTACAAAGAGCTGATCCTGCACCTCCACAATAAGATCATCACGAGATATTTTTGCCATAATTTTATTTTAGAGTATTTATAGATATTTTTGTGATGTATTTGTGCCAACGGGGGGAGTCGAACCACCGACCTATCGCTTATGAAACGATTGCTCTAACCGCTGAGCTACGTTGGCGTGGCCTCACGCATCTTTTCAAAGAATTGATTCATATTATAGTACAGACTATAATTACATTCAATGTACGAACACATCGATCTATCAATCATTATCGTATCTTACAATACAGCAAGCATCACAAAAAACTGCCTTGAGTCAATCTGGAAATCACTCGCTCTGAGCGACACAAACTTTTCTTGGGAAATCATCGTTGTTGACAATAACTCAACAGACGATAGTGTAAAAGTGCTCCAAATACTTGAAAAGAAAAAAGAAAATAATCTAAAAGTTATTGCCAATACCACAAACCTCGGATATGGCACGGCAAACAATCAGGCAGTAAAAAAAGCACGAGGCGCATACATCTTGCTTCTTAATTCAGATATCGAAGTTGTTGGCACGGCGATACCGACTCTATTTGAGTTCATCAAAGACAAGGGCTGTGATTTTGTAGGAGGCAAACTTCTTAACTCAGACCAAACTCCACAATTCTCATGTGGCCCTTTCTACACACTTCCCCTCGTGTTTACTCAGCAATACCTACGAGGTGATTATCTTGGTATTACGCGCTACTCCCCCCAATATGTCAAAAAAGTAGACTGGATTTCAGGAGCCTGCATTATGGGAAATAAAAAATCTTTCCAGACGCTTGACGGGTTTGACGAAAATATATTTATGTATTTTGAGGAGATTGATTTATTCTATAGAGCCAACAAACATAATATGAGTGTATATTTTTACCCCAAAGCGCAATTCATCCATCTTGAAGGTGCTTCATCGGGCAAAAGATCGTACCAAATAGAACATGTGTACGCAGGGTTTGTATATTTTTATAGAAAACATTATGGCAAAGCACAGTTTTTTTTACTCAAAATTTTGCTACAATTAAAAGCAAGAGTTGCAATTTTACTTGGCCACATTACCAAAAACGAATATCTCACAACTACCTATGAAAAAGCTATTAAGCGCCTTAATGTGGATTGACGACAATCTGATTCACATCTTCTTTATAGGATTCATAATCCTCACCTCTCTTGTGCCAAAATATCCCCTTCTACATGTGAATTACACCTATATAAAGATCCGTGTTGATGATTTCATCATCGTAGCCATGGGAGTTGTATTCTTATTACAACTTGCAAGGCGAAAGGTGCGCCTACGGACAGCCTTTTTACCCCATGTTCTTATATTCTGGGGAGCCGTATTTCTGTCATATTTTTGGGGAGCATACATTCAAAACACAGTTGCAGTAAAAAATCTCGGCCTACTTCACTCACTTCGTCGAGTGCAATATATGGCAATATTTTTTATAGCTTCCTCTGTCGTCACGTCAGAAAAGCGTTTTATGAAGTATATGGCAGTCTATTTGGGGACACTATTTGTCGTCTGTCTATATGGGTTTGGGCAGAAATTTTTGGCATTTCCCTCAATTCAGTCAATGAATGCTGCATATGTAGACGGACGACTTCTCACACTAAATCCAGAAGATCGCGTCAATTCTACATTTGGTGGACATTTTGATCTTGCCGCATATCTTGTCTTCTCAATACCACTTATATTGGGCTATTTCTTCTACGAAGGGAAAAAGAAATTTTTTGCACTCTTTATTCTCGCACTTACTGTAATGCTTTATACGGCTGCGAGATCTTCTTTTCTGGCCTACTTAGTTGTCATCACCCTCTTTTTGCTTTATCTTCGTCGCTTTAAACTCTATATTCTTGTAATTATCCTGACTGCCGGTCTTCTCTTTGTGACTGGAGACACGACTCGTAGATTCCAGCAGACATTTCAATTTAAGACAGTCTTCGTAAACAACCAGACAGGAGCTACTGTAATCGATCAAAAGATATCTGCAAAAAAATTAGCAGCTGGCGATCTAAAAATACCGCTTGCCACAAAAAAAACTCAAACAGTAGCAGGAGATGCCGAGAAGATTTATATAATCGCGCATCAACAGGCTGCGGAGGAGGCAATCGTGAAAGGAAAAAAATCAACTGAAGCTCAACTTAATGAGAGGGCCAAAGAAATAGCCAAAAATCTTGTTCCACAAAAAATGCTACTTTGCGATATCTCATGTGCCACCAGACTACAGCTTGAATGGCCACGGGCAATGGCAGCTTTTGAAATAAATCCAATTCTGGGAACAGGGCCTTCTTCACTTGGAGAAGCGACCGACAATAATATTTTGAGACTCTTTGGTGAGTTTGGAATTATTGGTGGGCTTTCTTTTTCGTATTTAGTTTTTTCAATTACAAGACTCATCTGGAAAAAAGCAAAAAAAACAGATAGAAATACTCGCTACATCTTGTTTGGATTCGTCTTTGCCATAATTAGTCTTATTATTAACGCGCTCTATGTGGACCTTTTTGAAGCGTCAAAAATGGCATATAATCTTTGGCTTTTATCAGGTTTATTTGTTGGGTATATTGCAACAGTCAATAAGGATAAATCAACTTCATGAAAATAGGAAGTAAAGGTAATTTGAGAAAGCTCGACTTTCTATCTATCGCATGCATTATTTTAATAGGGCTTACTTTGCGACTTTATCCCTTCAGAGCAAATGCACCAATCGCAGATCTCTACTCGGGGCAACAAGCAGACACAGCGGCAGTCGGGCGCAATTTTGTAGAGGGGGGATTTGATCTCCTACATCCGCGCTCAGACAATCTTGCGCCAGTGAGCAGCAATCACCTTGATAACCCGCAAGGATACAGAATGGCAGAATTTCCTATTTATAGCGCCATCTTTGCCGCTGGCTTTCGATACTTGCCACTTTTGTCACTCGAAGACTGGGGTCGAGCTGTAAGTATTTTTTTCTCTCTTACAATCATCACTACTCTTTATTATTTTTTATATAAAGAGCATGGTCGGAAAGCGGCTATTGCTGGATCATTGATCTATGCAATTTTCCCATTTTTTGTTTTTTTCTCAAGAGCTATATTGCCCGATACTACAGCGCTTGGATTTGCTTTTATATCTCTCTTCTTTTTGTATTTATTCGCTGACTCTACATCACATGCAAAAAAAATAATTTTCTTTTGTCTTTCAGTATGCTTACTCGCCCTAGCCGGACTTACAAAACCACATATTGCACTCTACAGTATCGGTAGTTTTTATCTTTTTGCTCGTACATATAGGTGGGGATTTCTAAAAAAATTTCAGTTCTATATTTACTTCTTACTTGCTTTTTCGCCTTTAATTGCCTGGCAAATTTATATGCAGGGGTATCCCGAAGGAATACCCGCAAGCAAGTGGCTTATGACATCCGGAGTAAATACAGCAACAGACATAAAAAACACATTTTTTACACCTCTTTTTTTTCAACAAGTTTTCCACTCAAATATAAATAATCTAATCTTTGGAGGTTATTTGAGTGTATTTTTTGTTGTTGGAATCCTCACAAAAATCAAAAAACATTTTCTCTACTCTTTGTTTGCCGGAGCAACCGCTTATCTTCTTATCTTCCAAACTGACAATATTGAGCATGTCTACTATCAAATCCTCATACTTCCAGTCCTTGCCATGTTTGTCGGAATTGGAATCTCCACTATTATTTCAGAATCCAAGCTACTCATAAGTCCGCTTTTTTGTTGGATTATCGTGATTACCTTATCAATATTTTCATTTTATATATCGTATCTTCAGGTGAGAGGATTTTACTCATACTCCACCGATCTTGTTAAGATAGCCAATATCGTGACCGACCTCACTATCTCAAGCGACAAAATCGTCACAGACTCAAATGGTGACACGACATTATTGTATTTGGCGGGACGACGCGGGGCACCTTCTTTTTACACTTCTTTTGATAGTCTTCGGCAGCGTGGCTACACATACTTTGTGACTTTCAGGAAAAATATATCAGAAGATGAGCTCGATAAAAATCGTCTTGATGTAGTATTTCAAAACGACAAGTTTATGCTGATCAAAATCAATATATGAAAATATTGATGGTGACTCCATACCTACCCTTCCCACCAGCATCAGGCGGACAAATTCGTACACTCAATCTTTTAAAATACTTAAGTAAAAATAATGAGATCACACTTGTATGTCTGTACAAGTATGAAAGTGAAAAAAAATACGTGTCTCATCTGCAGAGCTTCTGTAGAAATATTTACCTCTGCAAAAGAGCCGAGAATCCATGGAAACTCAATCTAATACTAAGGGCTATTTTTTCGACACAGCCGTTTCTCATAGTGCGCAACTTCTCAACCGAGGCACAGTTGAAACTAAAGACAATACTTGAATCAGAAAAATTTGATGTCATTCATGCCGAGACCTTCTATGTCATGCCGCATATTCCAAAAACCAAAATTCCAATTCTTTTAGTTGAGCAAACAATTGAATTTAAGGTATACCAACATTTTGTTAATTCTATCTCACCCATTCTCAAGCCATTCTTTTACATCGACATACTCAAGCTCAAATTCTGGGAACAATACTATTGGAAAAAGGCCACACGTGTAGCCACAGTGTCCGAGTCAGATAAGAAGATTGTCAACAAGATTGAGCCCAATATTGTGCCATCTGTCATACCAAATGGAGCTGGTGCCGAGATGATATCTCATGTTTTTTGGGAGAAAGATTTAACCAAGCCGCAGCTACTTTTTCAGGGAAACTTCCTGTGGCTCCAAAATACAGAGGCTGCAATATATCTTACGTCGAATGTATTCCCAAAAATTATAAGCGAATTTCCAAATGCCACACTTACTATAGCCGGGCAAAATATCAATAAAGTAGCAAAAAGATTCAAAAAACAAAATGGAGTTAAGGTCATTGATATTCCAGCTGATAAATCAAGCGCTGTCAAAAAACTTTATAGATCGTCGACATTATTCCTGGCTCCAATATTTGGACCGGGTGGGACACGACTTAAGATTCTTGCTGCAATGGCATCGGGCCTTCCTGTCATATCAACGAGTACTGGATTTGAAGGGCTTAATATAGTAGACAAAAAACATGCGCTAATTGCTGAAAGTGTAGAGGGCTTTATTGAACAGATCAAATATGCCCTTTCCAACAAAAAAAGATATGAAGATATAAGATTAAATGCACACATTCTTATTGAGAATGAATATAACTGGGAAAAGATTGCCGAAAAACTAGTAAACACTTATAAAGAAATAACAAACTAACACATGGTAATTGGAGTTGATGGCAATGATGCGAATGTCACCAGTCGTGTGGGTGTTGGTGTGTATATTTTCAACCTCCTCAATTACTTTGCCAAAGTGTCCACCGCAAACCTGCAATTTGTCGTATATCTAAAAAATGCACCCGCAGGTAGCCTACCGCCAGAGAGTGAGTATTTTAGATATCAAGTCGTGCCTGGCCGTACGCTGTGGCTTAGCCTTTTCCTACCACGCGCAGTCAATAAAAGTAAGAATCTCAATGTCTTCTTTTCACCGGCTCACTACAGTCCTCCCAAAATACATGTTCCACTTGTAGTCACAATCCACGATCTCGCATACTTTTACTACCCCAAAGAGTTTCTCAAGCGCGATCTATATAAACTTAAAAACTGGACGAGAAAAAGTATCCAAAATGCTAAGAAAATAATCTGCGTCTCAAAGTCGACTAAAGATGATGTGGCTCTCTTCTACAAAACTCCAAAGGATAAGCTTGTGGTGATATACAATGGGTATGAGAAAGATGATAACAATGAAACAAAGCCAACTGATTTTACTTTATCGCCCAAGTCATACATCTTATTTGTCAGCACTCTGCAGCCTAGAAAAAATATAGATTTCTTAGTAAGCTCTTTTTTGAAAATTCAACAAAAGAATCCAGAGCTTAAGCTTGTCATTGTAGGTAAAAAAGGCTGGCTGTATAAGAAATTGTTCAAAAGAGTGAAAAAACTAAAAATTGAGGACTCTGTGCTATTTACTGGATTTGTGAGTAACCCGGAGCTTACCTATCTATATAAGAATGCTTTATGTCTCATACACCCATCTCTGTATGAGGGATTTGGTATACCTATACTTGAGGCAATGGCGCATGACTGTCCGGTAATAAGCAGCAACAAATCCTCTCTTCCAGAAATAGGTGGAGATGCAGCGCTTTACTTTGATCCAACAGATGAGGATGATCTTGTCGGAAAGTACAACACGCTTGTCGGTGATAAAAACCTCCAACAAGCACTCATCCAAAAAGGAAAAGAGAGAGTATCAGGATTCTCGTGGGAAAAGTGTGCAAGTGAGACGCTTGACGTGATTAAAAGTGCAGCAGCATAAATATGATAAAAACAGTTGATGACAATTTTGACAAAGCTATCTGGAACAGCTGCGCTCCTCATCCACTTCAGTCGTGGGAGTGGGGAGAAGCACGAGCAGCCACAGGGCTTGAAGTTGTCCGAATTGGAGAGTTCGTAGCGGACTCTCTGAAGAAGACTTTCCAACTCACGCTCCACAAGATTCCTCATACAAAATACAAACTTGGATATCTTGCTAGGTCAGAGATGCCGACTGATGAGTTGATCGAGTACCTCAAAGAATTTGGCAAAAATAATAGTTGTATTTTTATCAAAATCGAGCCGTATACAATAAGTTCAAAATCCGAAATCCGAAATCCGAAATTAATTCAATCTCCTCATTCACTATTTCCAGAGTGGACTCTCTGGCTTGATCTCGGTAAATCAGAAGATACCCTGCTTGCCGGTATGAAATCCAAGACGAGATACAATGTGAGACTAGCTCAGAAAAAGGGTGTCACAATCCGAGAGGAGACCAATGATGCGGGCTTTGAGATCTTTCAAAAGCTGTACTTTGAGACCTGCAAGAGACAGAGCTATCATGGCCACAACTATGACTATCATAAAGCGATATTTGACGCACTAAGCGGGAATATAGCTCACATTCTCATAGCTTATTATGAGAGTACTCCTATAGCCGCATACGAAGTATTTATATTCAATGGGCGACTCTACTACACATATGGCGGATCCAGTGACAAGCACAGAAACACGATGGCCACCAATCTGCTGATGTGGGAGACGATACGATTTGGAAAGAAAAAGGGAGCTAAGACCTTCGATATGTGGAACTCGCTTCCACAAGGTTACGATGCAAGTCATCCTTGGGCTGGGTTTACACGATTTAAGGAAGGATATGGCGCAGGATTCACACATCTCACACCTGGCATGGATCTTATCATCAAGCCATCTCTCTACTGGCTATACAACAAAATATATTCCCTCCGCTCACTCATTCTTCAAATCAAATAATCTACTTTTTACTTAGCACTGTCAAATGTGTGGTAAAATTCTCGTGAGTAGCTCGGCATTAACTATACATAGGAACTCATTTAATAAAATATGAAGAAAATCTTATCAAAATTAAATAAGGTTGAACTAAGGGATGTTTGGGGACATGAAGCTCTTGATTTCACAAATTGGCTTGCTCAACATGAAAATCTTGATTCTTTAAGTGAAGCAGTTGGAGTTGAAATAAAACTTATAAAAACCGAAGCTAGTGTCGGTAAGTTTAATGTTGACATATTAGCAGAAGAAGAAGCATCAGGAAGAAAAATTATAATTGAAAATCAACTTGAACCCACTAACCATGACCATTTGGGAAAAATAATAACTTATGCCTCAGGATACGACGCTGAAATAATTATTTGGATTGTACAGGAAGTCCGAGATGAGCATCAAAAAGCAGTCGATTGGCTAAATGATCATACTGATGAAAAAATCAACTTTTTTTTAATAAAAATTGAACTTTGGCAAATTGAAGAATCGAATCCTGCTCCAAAATTTGAAATAATTGTTAGTCCTAACGAGTGGGCAAAGGCAATTAAAACGAATCAAACAAATAGCGAACTTACAAATACTAAGTTGCAGCAACTTGATTTTTGGAGCAAATTTAAAAATTATGTACAAATAAATGATAAACGAATTCGTTTAAGATCCCCTCGCCCTCAACACTGGTACGATGTGAGTATTGGAAGTTCTGAAGCTCACGTAGCCTTAACAATCAATACTCGAGAAAATCTAATCGCTTGCGAAATATATATAAGTCGCAATAAGGATCTTTACAATTTTTTGCAAGAAAGAGCAGTACAGATTGAAAAAGAAATAGGCGAACCTCTAGAATGGGTTAATGCAGCCGTTGCATCCCGTATAAAAATAAAAAAACAAGTTTCAGGTTTATTTAACGAAGGCGAGACTGAAGCAAACTTCACTTGGCTATACGAAAAAACAATTTTGTTTCAAAAAGTATTCGGAGAATATATTAGGGAATATAAAAATAATTTGTGAAAACATTAAATCGGAGAAAATCGAAACTTTAATTCACTTTTTTCTTATCATCATCTGATGAAGCGATAAGCAGAGCGAACTCCTTGGATGGCTTGAGTGGGAACTGGAACTTGCCGGTCGAGAATGAAAGCGCATGTTTGAGTGCCAGATCAACGTGATCTATAAATACAAACTCAAGATCCTTCAACACATAGTCGGGAATATCCTCAAGATCTTTTTTGTTTTCTTTAGGAAGCAGTACTTTCTTAATCTGTGCGCGATGTGCGGCGATCACCTTCTCCTTGACTCCTCCTATCTCAAGCGCACGACCCCGAAGTGTGATCTCGCCTGTCATAGCCACATCTCGCCTCACAGGAATCTTAGTAAGCGCAGATACTAGAGCTGTCGTAATTGCGATACCAGCACTTGGTCCATCCTTGGGTACTGCTCCTTCTGGCACATGAACATGGATATCAATCTTCTGATAAAAGTCTTTCGGTAGTCCGAATAGATCCCACCTTGAGCGAACATAGCTGAGCGCTGCTTGACAGGACTCCTTCATCACGTCGCCCAATTGGCCTGTAAGGCTAAGTAGGCCTTTGCCTGGCATAATAGCCACCTCGATGAAAAGTATATCTCCTCCAGCCTGCGTCCAGGCAAGGCCGGTCGATATACCAACAGTGTCCTTCTCCTCTATCATCTGAGCCAAGTATTTATAAGGCCCAAGATATTTTTGCAGGTCTGTCGATTTTATTGATTTACTCTTCTGTTTCTTCTCGACTATCTCTCGGGCAATCTTGCGGAATATTGTGGCCACCTGTCGCTCAAGCTCACGAACACCAGCTTCTCGAGTATACCGACGAATAATCATCTGCAATGCATTGTCTGCAATCTTAATGTCTAAACTACTGAGAGAATGAGCTGAAAGTTGCTTTTTGACAAGATATTTCTTGGCTATATTGAATTTCTCATCCT
>CAZGZD010000025.1:0-12525 GCA_964530005.1 uncultured Gammaproteobacteria bacterium | reverse complement strand
TGCAAGGGGCAAGTCGTCCAGTAGTAGTCAAATAAGTTTTTTTATCCTGTCCACACACTCTTCTTTCCCCAAGATTTCCATTGACTCATTTAAGGGGGGGCTGATCTTGCGACCTGTTACGGCTACTCGGAGGGCCATAAAAAACAGTCCGTGCTTGATTCCTTCTTGATCGGCAAGAGCTACCATAACCTCTCCAATTTTATCCGCAGTCCATTCTTCTACTCTCTCAAGTTCTTTAGAAATTTTCTGCAGCAAATCCTTTTGGTCTGCCAGATTAACATCATACTGCTTAGGTGGCTTGAAGAAAAATTCACAAAGTGGGACATAATCTGAGAACTTCTTAATTCTCTCCTGAACGAGTGGAATTGTTTTGGCCACGATTTCTTTATCATATTTGTCTCCAATGAACTCTTCAATCTTCTGCTGTAAATCTTCAATCTTCATCTTTCGTATATACTCCCCATTCATCCATTCAAGCTTCACCACATCAAATACAGGACCAACTGTATCCACATCTTTAAGATCAAAAACACGTACGTATTCTTCAAGATCAAATATTTCTTTCTGGTCTGGATGCGACCAACCCATGAGGCTCAAATAGTTAAGGATCGCCTCTGGTAGATATCCCTGATCCAGATACCAACTCACCCACACAGGATGTCGACGCTTGGAGAGCTTGGACCGATCAGGATTGCGAAGAAGAGGTGTATGAGCAAATTGTGGCAACTCCCACTCAAATGCTTTGTAGAGCAAAATGTGCTTAGGGGTTGAGGAGATCCACTCTTCGCCGCGAATTACATGAGTTATCTTCATCAGATGATCGTCAACGACATTGGCAAGATGATACGTGGGATATCCATCGGACTTAATAAGTACCTGATCGTCAAGATCATTCGTATTAAACTTTATCTCTCCGTGAATAAGGTCGGGAATAAGAACTGTCTCGTTCTCCGGCACATTGAGCCTTATAATATGATCTTTTTTCTGTACATCCGATGTTTGAAGCTTAAGGTTTAGACAATGCTTGTCGTACCGAGGCACTTGCTTATTTTTGATCTGCGCTTCGCGCAACTCTGCTAGTCGCTCCTTTGAACATATGCAATAATATGCTGATTTTTGTTCGATCAACTGTTCAGCATATTTTTTGTACAAATCTAGTCTTTCGCTTTGTCTATATGGGCTATATGTACCAATTTTATCTGGTCCTTCATCGTACTCAAGTCCAAATCTTTTGAGAGCTGACAGGATTTTTTCCTCTGACCCCGCGACTTCCCGAGCACGATCTGTATCTTCTATGCGAACTATGAACTGCCCATTATTTTTCTTCGCCCACGTCCAGTTTATGAGCGCAGTATATAGATTGCCGATGTGTAAATCCTCACCTGTTGGAGATGGTGGAATACGAGTACGAACTGTCATGAGGACATTATATAATATGTAGATGGAGGAGATCGATCTTGTATACTGTCCCCGTTGTGGAACTGAAACCAAAAAGGAAGACTTTAATCTACGTATTTGCTTAAAGTGCGACTATAAGCGCTTTCTCAATCCTCGCCCAACCTCGGCCGTCATACTGGAGAATGATCAGAATCAGATACTTCTTGTTGTGCGCAGATTCGACCCTAAAAAAGGTACGCTCGACCTTCCAGGTGGATTTATAGACATAGGTGAAGAGACAGCAGAGGATTCGGCCCGGCGTGAAATAAAAGAAGAACTTGGAATTGATATTGATAAACTAAGCTACTTTGGCACATTTGTTGATAAGTATGAATTCAGCGGAGTAGTCGAAACCACTATGAGCTTAGGCTTCAGCGCTAAATTTCCGGAAGATCAATCAATCATAGTCTCTGATGATATATCGGATGCAAAATGGTTTGATCGAGATAAAGTGCCTTACGGCGAGATAGGATTTGAGAAGATGCGCAAGGCAATCAAAACTTATGTGTTAAATCGAATATAAGACTGTCCTCCATACTCCGAAGCAGAGAACTCGTATACTCCCTCCTGCCCGGACCTATACGAAAATCCAAAATCTGGATGCGGATGCTCTACCCATTGAGGAGGGCTTGGGAATTTGAATGCAAAATCTCGATTCACCCGCAACTCTTTATCAGACAATTTTGGTATGATTAAAAAAACTGGCTCACCTGGTCCAAAAAAAATGCCAAATTTTGTCAATCTACCACTTCCATCCTCCAGTCTCGGTCCAAGTAAAAGATCTAACAACAAAGGTTCTCCCTCATGAGGAATGTATAATCTTGCCAGCTGAGGTGGTACCACCTCTGGATCTATCCGTACATGCATCAGAAAACGCGAAACATATCCATCCTCACCGCGATCTTCTCTGTCGATTTCTATACTTTGCTGTGCTCCAAAGAGGCGCCCAGTGGTAAAATCTCCGCTCTCTATTGTCTCCATCAATGGCTCCCTCATCGCATCCCCACTTGGACGAGATACAAGATGCAGAGCTTGCAATACATCAGGCCGAAACCCACTTCGTATCACGTGAGCTATATCTTCACGGTCATCCCCTAGCAACTCGCGATCTCCATCGACAATCTTTGGCCTTGGGCCAGGAAATAGAGCCCCAAGCGCAATTAATCCTGGAGCCCATGCAACAGCGGACACCCCATATACGGCAAGCTTAAGTAATTTCCGCCTTCCTGGATCTTCAGGTCGATTTGCTTTTGAAGCAGGGCCGCGTTCTTTTCTTGTCATAAAGTGAATAATAACAAATGGATTGTTTTAGTCAACCAAAAGTAAATCTGGACGCTTTTTTAGAGTCTCCTCAAATGCCCGCTGTACTTTCCACTCATAAATTTTTTTGAAGTCTCCGGACTTAAGTACACTTGGCACTTTTGCCCCCGCGTATTCCTCTGGCCTTGTGTAATGTGGATATTCCAAGAGCTGGACTTTTTTAACACCCTGCTTTTTGAGACTTGCCAACGATTTGTGTTCACCAATAATGCTAATAAGCTCATCAATATCAAACTCAAAAAAGCTCTCATTGGCTGTGGCGTCTTCTTTTTTGAGCACTCCGGGAATAAGTCGCACCACGCTATCAGCGATTGCCGCGGCAGCGATCTCGCCGCCGGTCAACACAAAGTCCCCAATTGAGATCTCCTCGTCAATGTAGTCATATACGCGCTCATCCACTCCCTCGTAATGGCCAGCGATAAGGACTATGTGATCTAGACTTGATAGCTCCTGAGCTTTTTTTTGATTAAATACTTTTCCTCGAGCTGAGGTGAGGATAACTTTTGAGTCTTTATTTTTCAATTCATCTAAAGCCCGATTTATCACGTCAACTTTTAGTACCATCCCTGCCCCACCACCGTATGGTCGATCATCCACCGTGCCCCGCTCATCGGTGGCGTAGTGGCGCAGATTCACTACCTCGATCACAACGTGTCCTGTATCAACCGCACGCTTGATAATACTTTCTTCAAAAAACCCTCTTAGCATCGCCGGAAACAGCGTAATGATCGTAATTTTCATACAAGTAGTATACTAAAGTATATGAAAAAGCTTGTCCTATCGGCCATTCGCAATTATCAAAAATCCCACACATATAGTACCGCTATACTTCGCTCGCTGCATCTGACGGGCGGGGTCTGCCGCTTCCATCCAACCTGCTCAGAATACACATATCAAGCAGTTGATAAATATGGATCTGCGAAAGGATTATGGATAGGGCTAAAGAGAATCGTCCGCTGCCACCCGTGGAATCGGGGCGGCCATGATCCTCTTAATTAGCACTCTATTGACAAGTCTGCTAATTTGACATATACTTTATTTATATATGGGGAGGATGAATAGCAAAAATTGCTAAAATAATTTATGCAAATGAACTATCAGCCGCCGACAGACGAAGGGCCGGCGCTTGAAAAATACACAATCAATCTCAATGATCTGGCCAAAAAGGGTAAGCTCGATCCTGTGATCGGCCGTGATGAGGAGATTCGTCGTGTGATCCAAATCTTGTCTCGCCGAACCAAAAATAATCCAGTGCTGCTTGGAGATCCGGGTGTGGGTAAAACCGCAATCATCGAAGGACTTGCTCTTCGTATTGTAAATGGTGATGTACCAGACACTCTTAAAAATAAACTTGTACTCTCTCTTGACTTGGCAGGCTTGCTTGCTGGTGCTGCTTATCGAGGTGAATTCGAAAATAGACTTAAAAAACTCATTAGTGAGATCGAAAAGACTGAGGGAAAGACGATTCTTTTCATAGATGAGCTGCATACAATCGTCGGAGCAGGAGGAGCAGAAGGTGCCGTAGATGCTGGTAATATCCTCAAGCCTGCACTCGCCCGAGGCGCCTTGCGCGCAGTCGGTGCCACCACTGTTCGTGAATATCGTCAATACGTGGAGCGTGATCCGGCGCTGGAGCGTCGCTTCCAGTCTGTACTTGTGGATGAACCATCTGCTGAAGACTCCCTTACTATTCTTCGCGGTATAAAGGAAAAATACGAGGTGCACCACGGTATCAAAATCACCGACGATGCACTCATCGCGGCAGTCAACCTTTCAAATCGCTATATCACAGATCGCAACTTACCAGATAAGGCCATCGATTTAATAGATGAAGCGGCAGCGGGTGCCAAGATCGAGGTGGAGTCTATGCCCACAAGACTTGATCAGATCAAGCGCCGCATCATGCAACTTGATATCGAGCTTGCCGCACTCAAAAAAGAAAAAGGAATAGAGACTCGTAAAAAAACACTATCAGATGAGCGAGATACACTGAAACAAGAATTTGAGGGACTGGAAAGCAAATGGAAGGAACAAAAAGAAATAATATCAAGTCTACAAAAACTGCGAGTTGAGCAAGATCAACTAAAAGCTGAGCTTGAGACAGCCGAGCGCGACACATTGCTTGAGGATGCGGCAAAGATCAAATACGGCAAATTGCCAGAAATAGAAAAAAAGCTAAAAGAAGCAGAAGCGCGGATAAAAAAAATACCTACAGATGAGCTTCTTCTTAGAGAAGAGGTAACAGAAGATGATATAGCGCGAATTGTATCCAAATGGACGCATATTCCCGCCACTCGCCTTCTGTCCTCCGAGTCCGAGCGACTTGCAAACCTTGAGGAAGAGTTGAAAAACCGCGTGATCGGCCAAGACCATGCGCTTCATAAGATCGCAAATGCTGTGCGAAGATCGCGTGCTGGCTTATCGGACGAGAAACGACCTATCGGATCATTTTTATTTTTGGGACCAACAGGTGTAGGTAAGACTGAGACAGCGAAAGCTCTCGCTGGGGCACTTTTCAATGATGAGTCCGCAATGATCCGAATCGATATGAGTGAGTATCAAGAAGCACACAATGTAGCACGACTTATAGGTGCACCTCCCGGATATGTCGGATATGACGAGGGTGGACAACTTACCGAGGCTGTACGCCGCAAACCGTATGCTGTGGTACTTTTTGATGAGGTTGAGAAGGCCCATCCACAGATATTTAATACATTCCTCCAGATTCTGGATGAGGGACATCTTACTGATGGGCGTGGCCGCCGAGTAAACTTCAAAAATACCATCCTTATCCTCACATCCAACTTAGGTAGCGAGATATTTTCGTCCTCATTTAAAGAATTCGAGAAAGAAACGAAAATAATGGATACAGTACGCGCATTTTTCAAGCCAGAATTTGTCAACAGACTTGATTCGATCGTAATCTTCAATCCATTGAGTAACGAAATGATCGCTCGCATTGTTGATCTTCAACTCGCCGCAGTCTCTGAACTTTTGCAAAAACAGAATCTAAGTTTCGAACCAACAGATGGGCTTAAAAAACATCTACAGGTCGTGGGCTTTGACTCTGTCTATGGCGCACGCCCACTTCGCCGTACAGTGAATGAACTGATCGTGGATGAGATTGCTCTTCAGATAATCGAGGGTAAGATCAAGTCGCAAGACAAGATAGTCGTGGACTATAAAGAAAATAAGGTGCAAATATCTGTAAAAAAACCGAATTAAGAAGCCGCTAATTGATTTTCAGAAAGCACGACTTTCTCTCCAGTAAACGAAACTCCCTCACCCCTTAACTTTTCCATCTGTTTTTTGAGCCCACCAAATGCGTAAGCCGTAGAAAGCGATCCATCGGCGAAGACGACTCGATGGCAGGGTACGTGCTCTGGATCAGTATTGCGATGAATGATCTGCCCTACAGCTCGAGGAGATTTGATTCCAGCTGCTTTGGCAATCTGGCCATAGGTCGCAACGAAGCCTTTGGGGATTGCGGCCACTGCATCAAACACTTTTTGCCTTACATCCATAAGTTAAAAACCGCTTTTAATCTTCTCAACTATTTTCTTCATCTCATCTTCTGTAAACTTGTGGCGCTCTGGCACAAATTCCGTCTGACTGGTTCTTGGCATGATATGAATGTGGGCATGTGGGACCTCAAGCCCATGCGTAACATAGGTGACGAATGTGGGAGACATAGTTTTTTGCAAAGCGTGTGTGACTTTTAGTACAGTTTCCCAGTACTCACCGAAGTTGGGCACGTCATATACCCAAGTAAAGTGTTTTTTCGGAATAAGCAGAGAATGGCCTGCAACCCGTGGAAATATATCCAGAAACCCCAGATAATTGTCATCTTCGTATATTTTGTATGCTGGGATCTGGCCCGCTACAATCTTGCAAAAAATACAATCATCCATACCAGCTCATAATATCATTTTTTAGCTTCATTGACAAATTGACAAAAATACAACTTCTCGCTATGATATAAAGACACTAATATGCAACTACTCACAATTCTCCCCGCAAAAGATCAAGCCACATCCCTTATTGACGATCTTGTATACACGGCTATTTTCTCGCAAGATGCGCAGATTAAAAAAGAATCGCGAACACTTGTTCGTGAAATTGCTAAAGATGCGGGAGCACACTCCGCCTCAATTCATGATCTATACATGGCGATTGGAGAAGGCAAGGCTGATGGATTTACAGTCCCTGCAATAAACGTACGATTCCTCACATATGACACGGCTTGCATCATCTTTACACTCATGCAAGAAAAGCAAATTGGGCCGGTGATATTTGAGATCGCTCGCTCTGAGATTGACTACACCGATCAAAGGCCGGATGAATATGCAGTCGTGGTACTTGCCGCAGCGGTCAAAACTGGATATGTTGGACCGGTATTTATACAAGGTGATCATTTTCAGTTCAGCAAACGAGTCTATAGTCAAGAGCCTGAGACTGAGATTGGGAAAATAAAAGCGCTCATCAAAGAAGCGGTTGATGCGAACTTCCTAAACATAGATATTGATGCTTCTACACTTGTCGACCTTGAGAAAGAAGATTTATCAGCTCAGCAGGAACATAACTTCAAGATGACAGCGGGTCTAACGCGCTACATCAGAGAGCTCGAGCCCGATGGCGAAACAATATCAATAGGTGGCGAGATCGGCCATATTGGAGGGAAAAATAGCACTGTTGCAGACTTTGAAGCCTTTATGAATGGATACCTCAAAGAAATTGAGAGTAGTGATCTAAAAGGAATAAGTAAAGTAAGTGTGCAGACCGGAAGCTCCCACGGAGGTACTCCCAATGCTGATGGCACGGTAGCAAATGTAAATATAGACTTTAACGTACTAAAAGACATAAGCGAGGTGGCTCGCTCCAAGTATCACATCGGCGGATCAGTCCAGCACGGCGCCTCCACTCTACCCAATGAACTTTTCCACAACTTTCCGCAAAATGACACGCTTGAGATACACCTTGCCACAGGATTTCAGAATATCGTATATGATACGATGCCGACTTCGCTTCGAGATAAAATGGTTGAATGGGTCAAGCAAAATTGCCAAGGCGAATGGGATAGTGAACTCACAGAGATACAAAATATCTACAAAACTCGCAAAAAAGCAATTGGACCTTTCAAACAGCAAGCATGGGATTTGACAGACGAGGAAAAAGCACCGATCCGTGAAGCACTTAGGAATCAACTTTCTTTTCTTTTTGAGAAACTCAATGTTATAAATACAAAAGATATTGTCACTACTTATGTCAAATAAATGGATCACGCTTACTGAATTTATTCTCAAAGAAGAGCAACAATTTCCAGATGCTCAGGGCAACCTTACGCTACTTCTCAATCAGATCGCAGAAGCTGGCAAGATCATAGCTTCCCATGTAAAGAAATCAGGACTCGTTGATATCCAAGGCTCAGCCGGACGGACCAATGCCTCATCGGAGGAAGTGCAAAAGCTGGATGAGTTCGCAAACGACTTGATGGTGGATATACTCAAGGAAAGTGGGCAGGTTGCAACAATAGTATCGGAGGAAATGGAAGACTCATATGAGGTAGAGACGCGCCGCGGTGAATATATCGTATATATGGACCCACTTGATGGCTCATCAAACATAGATGTCAATGTATCAATCGGTACTATTTTCTCAATCTACAAAAAAAGCGGAGATACTGTACTCTATCCAGGCCGCAAGCAAGTTGCAGCTGGTTATATTCTCTATGGATCCAGCGTGATGTTGGTATACACCTGTGGCGCAGGTGTGAATGGATTTACTCTCGACCCTTCAATCGGGAGCTTTCTCCTCTCTCATCCTGATATCAAAATTCCTGAGGAGGGGCATATTTATTCTATCAATGAAGGATACAGCGCCCGCTACAGCGAAGGTCTGCAAAAATATCTTAAAATTATGAAAGACGCAGAAAATCCCTACAGAGCACGCTATGTCGGATCTATGGTTGCTGATATTCATCGCACACTTCTTAAGGGTGGTATTTTTATATATCCGGCAGATAGCAAGAATCCAGAAGGCAAACTCAGGCTTATGCTTGAAGTGAATTCACTGGCATATATTGTGGAGCAAGCAGGAGGTACAAGCATATCTGGCAAGCAGTCACCGCTTGATATCTCTCCGTCTGAATTTCATCAAAGAGTACCTGTTGTAATGGGCAGTAAAAAAGAAGTTGAGAAATATCAGCAAATAGTAAGTTAAAATTAAAAAATTTGAGATAATTAGATATGAAAAGACTGAAAATTGGTATAAATGGATTCGGTCGTATTGGACGTGCATTCACGCGAATTGCAGTCGATCGAGGCAACTTTGATATTGTCGCGGTAAATACAAGACAGACCGCCCCAGAGATGCTCGCCTACCTTCTCAAATATGACTCAGTCTATCGCACATTTGGCAAAAGCGTTGAGGCCAAAGAAGGTGCGCTCATCGTAGACGGACAAGAAATAAAGGCCACGCAAATTGCCGAACCCGAAAATATTCCGTGGGATGAATACGGAGTAGACGTGGTAATTGAAGCGACGGGGGCATTTACAATAAAACCAGATCTTCAAAAACACAAAAAAGATGGGGTCAAATATATTGTGCTTTCGGCACCTGCAAAAGATGAGAATACTGATACAGTGGTGCTCGGTGTAAATGATGAGATACTTGAGGAGAAAGACCTGTGCGAAATATCCAATGCATCCTGCACCACCAACTGCGTAGCTCCCCTATTCAAGGTAATTGATGACAATTATGAAATTGAGTCTGGATTTGTCACTACAGCCCACGCATATACATCTTCCCAAAGTCTTCTTGATGAGTCCAATAAGAAGCCTGATCGCTCGAGGGCTGCGGCACTTAATATAATCCCATCTACGACAGGAGCCGCACGTGCTGTGGCGCGGGTCATACCTCGTCTTGCCGGCCGCCTCGATGGTATGGCAATCCGAGTACCTGTCCCAACAGTCTCATTTGCCGATATATCAGCAGTCGTGAAAAAAAGTACAACGGTTGATGAAGTTAATGCCGCCTTCCTCAAAGCAGCCAATGGCCCCATGAAAGGAATACTTCACTACGAAACTCAACCCCTTGTTTCATCCGACTACATCGGGTCTACTTATTCCTCAATTTTTGATTCAAACTATACTAAAGTTCTTGGTGGTACGCTTATTAAAGTCTTCGGCTGGTACGACAATGAATGGGGCTACTCCGCCCGTCTTGTCGATCTAGTTGAAAAACTCGCACGCTTCGTGTAAATTAAGAGACCCTATGACAACACGTGTCCGATACATCGACGAGAATGGTCAGATAAAAAATAAGAGAGTACTTCTTCGTGCAGATTTTGACGTCTCGATAAATTCAAATTACGAAATTGCCGATGATGCTCGAATACATCGAAACTTACCCACTATAAATTATCTACTAAGGAATAAGAATAAATTGATTTGCGTAGCTAAGCTCAATCGCCCAACCTCCCGCGATCCCAAACATTCACTAAAGGTCGTAGTCGCAAGACTTCAAGAATACCTCCCTAACTATAAAGTAATACTCGTCGATGATTTTTTAAGTCCCGAGGGTAAACAGCAGATCGAAGATCAAAAAGATAATGAAGTTATCGTACTTGAAAACATCAGATTTTATCCTGGCGAAAAAATCAATAGAATACCTTTTTCTAAAAAATTAGCCAGTCTTGCTGATGTATACGTCAACGATGCATTTGCTATGTCCCACCGAGTGGACGCATCTGTGGTGACAGTTCCCAATTATCTCCCAGCGTATGGAGGACTTCTTTTGAAAAACGAGATTCAAATGATGGACAAGATTACTAAAAATGCACGCCATCCAGTTGTGGTCATCATAGGCGGGGCAAAGATCACAACTAAGATCAACTTCATACGCAAACTTACTGAGATAGCTGACTATATTTTATTTGGTGGCGGAATTGCCAACACTTTTCTTAAGGCGCAAGGTTATCAGATAGGTCAAAGTATGTATGAATATGAAGCTGTTGAGAAAGCTAGGCGACTACTCTACAAAGCTCGGAAGAATAAGTGTGAGATTATACTACCCCAAGACGTTGTAGTCGCAGCAGATCTTAAATCAGATAAAAGTAAAGTCTTAAAAATAGAGGATTTTAAAAATGGAGATAAGATCCTTGATATTGGGCCGGAAAGTAAAGCCGAATATGGAGCGATAATTGCAAAGGCCAAGACAATTGTGTGGAATGGACCGGTTGGATACTTTGAGAATCCAGAGTTTCGTCAAGGTACAGATTTTATCTACTATGCCATAACTCACAACGATGAGGCCACGACAATTGTAGGCGGAGGAGACACACTGGCCGCAATATCTAAAAAAGAATATCTTGATAAATTAACTCACATCTCAACGGGCGGTGGCGCTATGCTTGAATATCTAGAGAAAGGCCGTCTTCCTGGTCTCACTGCACTTGAGAAGAATAATCCAGAGAATAAGAAATAACAAAAACTTTCCTTGGTGGTTCTACTTTGTGAAAATTATTTCACAACAATCGTCTTAGCATTCACAAACTCATGGATGCCGTGACGAGAGAGTTCTCGGCCATAGCCTGACTTTTTGATTCCTCCAAATGGCAATCTGGGATCGGATTTGACGAAGTCATTGATAAATACTGCGCCAGACTCGATCTGGTGAGCTACTTGCTGGGCCCTTTCAATATCCTGGCTCCATACTGCTCCACCAAGTCCGAAACGTGAATCATTGGCCACTCGGATGGCATCTTTCTCATCTTTCACTTTGATTACAATAGCCACAGGTCCGAAGAATTCTTCATCGTATGCTGGCATACCAGGTGCAACATCCACCAATACTGTGGGGGGATAATAACTACCTGCCATATCGGGAATCCTGCCGCCAGTTAGCAACCGTGCACCTTTTTCAACTGACGCTTCAACCTGTTTGTGCAGTTCGTCTCGCAGATCAGCTCGTGCAAGAGGCCCAATCTGAGTCTCCGCATCCTGTGGGTCACCCATCTTAAGAGCTTCCATTACAGGAACAAACTTATCTACAAATTCATCGTAGACTGACTCAACAACAATAAAGCGTTTAGCACATATACAACTCTGTCCTGCATTCAAAGTCCGCCCAGTCACTGCCCCAGGCACGGCAGATTCAAGATCAGCATCCTCAAGTATTATAAAAGGGTCAGAACCTCCAAGCTCAAGTACTGTCGGCTTGATATGCTCACCGGCAACAGCTGCAACCCGCGATCCAGCAAACTCTGATCCTGTGACAGTCGCGGCCGCTATCCGTGCGTCAGCTACGATCGCATCCATATGGGCGCCGCCCACAAGAAGTGTGCTAAAAACTCCCTTTGGATAACCTGCTCGCTCAAATATCTCGACCATCTTGAGGGCCGACATCGTGACATTGGAAGCATGCTTCAAAACCACTACATTGCCCGCCATTGTAGCCGGTGCCGCAGCACGAAACACCTGGTGAAAGGGAAAATTCCATGGCATTACAGCCAGGAGCACACCTAAAGGTTGATAGTGAACGTAGCTTTTTTGCGCTTCAGTCTGGATTACATCATCTGCCAAAAATTCCTCTGCATGCTCAGCGTAATACTCACATCCCCAAGCACATTTCTCAACTTCAGCCACGGCCTGGGCAAGTGGCTTACCCATCTCAAGTGTGATAATCCGGCCGTACTCAAGTGAATTCTTCCTAAGATCTTCAGCAACCTTAAGTAGCAGCTTTGAACGAGTCTCAAACGAAGTATTTCTC
>CAZGZD010000024.1:0-14733 GCA_964530005.1 uncultured Gammaproteobacteria bacterium | reverse complement strand
GTTTTAATGACTCTGCTCTAACAGTAATATACATTGAAAAGTGAAAGAATTTTTTACTGAACAGCGCGAGCTGTGGAGACTTCATTGCCAAGTGAGTATTGCGTACCCATCTTCTTGGACTTGACCACAAATGCAGATCCTCGCTTGGCTTTTTTGGATATAAATGCCTCAAGCCATGTCTGTGATTCACCAATGCTTGCACGAAGTGCACGAAGCATAGAAAGCACAATCTCAAGAAATCTAATGTGATATATTCCTGGAGTCTCGGACAATGAATCGAGTGTGAGCTTTTCCATATCCTTTACTTGAGAGAGTAGAGAAGCTTCTTTAGATTTTATTGTATTTATTTCTCGACGGATCTCCTCAGTCAGCTGTTGGATCTCCTGACGAGTAGTCACATTTTCACTATGCTCTCGATAGCTGAAAACTGATGATTTACCTTCAAGTAGATTGCCACTTTTCTCTTTCTTATGAGGCGTCTGTGAAGAAGCTGATTCGTAGTTTCCCATTAGCTGATCAAGCATGCTACTTCCCAATCCTTGAGGTGCAGAATCAGAGTGAGATGCGCTGCGCGGCCTTTCGGGCAGTCTCTCAAATGTCGAGTTCTGAGTCTTACTTTTTGAGCTCGTTGAATGAGTAGTTTTCATACTCGTATTTTACTACAGGTTCAAAAGATAATCAAGCGTTTTCTGCTTCCTTATCAGTGTAGTATAAAAGTATGCATTTTGACGTGCGGCTTGTTTTTCCTTTTCATCTTTTATACTTGCAAATACAGCATCAATCTCTCCATCACCGACCGTAATCCTCTCAATATCGGCAATCTCCATAAGGATAAATTCGAGCTTGTATGTATTCTCAATCTCTGTCGTAAACTGTGCTCTAAGCTGCTCCATAGTCGTATTTTTGGACTGAAGATACGCATCCATAGTAAGCCCAAGCTTCTGCACATCGTCGACAAGGCGGGCAAGCTTGCGATTGAGCTCATCCTCGATGATAATATCGGATATATCGCATGTGACGCTTGTGAGAATTGTGCCAAGGATCATATTGAGCCTATTTTGCTTCGCCTCTTCCTCTTCTTCTTTTGGCTTTGCATCTGCTTCTTTTCCAGGCGTCCAGATCTCCTTAGTCTTTGCATCTACTTTAAGCTTTTTTATCGCGTCTTTGTATGATCCGAGCTTTATCTCTGGCTTTTCGGCCACATTGATCTTAATCTCCCAATCTTCTTTTTCTTTCGCCTTCACAAGATCGATCTTGGGCGATATGATGGGTCGAAGCCCTTCTTTTTTGACTATATCCTCATAAGTACGAGGTAGAAGTTGGCGTACAACCTGCTCAAGCACGGCTTGGCGTGCAATATGCTTCTCGGCAACATCCTTGGGAGCTTTACCTCGACGAAATCCAGGAACCTCAAGCCGAGCTTGAAGGGCTGCAAATGCGCTTTTCTGCTCTGTAGCAATGTCAGCCCAAGGAATAGTGAGAGTAATCTCGACCGTCGATTTAGGAAGCTTTTTTATTGTGTGCTTAGACATCTTATAATTCTATAGCAGAATCCTGTAAATTCAACTCGTCTTCAAGTTTTTGAAGCTCGCTCATATTTCCACCCACTCGTGAAGCCCATGTAGGACTTGCCGCATACTTGGCTCCTATAGCCTCAAGCGAAGCTATTGATCCCTGACCAATGTAGTTTTCTCGAAGACCACGACCCACTGTATCTATAGCGTCTTTCCAGTCCTTAAAATACAAATAACCTCCACCCCACCCAAATGGATTGTATGAGCCGGCAAGTAGGGCAGTACCATATGAAGACTCAAGTCCAGATATAGCAGGCAGTAGATAACAGTCTAAGCTGTACCTTTGACAACTCGCAATAAAGTCAGAAGTAGAAGCAGCCAGAGGGGAACCTCGAAGCTCCAGATACTTTTTAATCACCTTATACTTTGTGCTATAAGATGTGGGCTTCGTGTCTATTTTGCAGACTTTTTGGTCAATAGCTTGAGGCGCCGCTGAGGCATCTGCTATCTTCTCAGATGCAGATACAGAAGTTGCGGATATGAGGAAAAGGGTTATAAGAAAAAAGAAAAGTTTTCTCATAGGGTCTGTTCGCAAATAACTACTAAACTATTTGTGATTACAGACCCTTGTGCCGCATCAGCTGATGTGGCCATAAGTCCAACACCCCAATAAAAAAGATCCTAAAGCACTTCGACAAAAATGTGAAGAACCTTAGGATCTAAAGAGTAGTATAGCAAAAGACTATGGGTATGTCAAGTGCATTATGTAATATGGCTTATATTTAATTACTATGTAATATAAGTGCATATAGAATCACTCACAGTAGTTTGTTTGGTACAATATGAGCTGACAATTGACCGCTTAGCTCAGTTGGCTAGAGCGTTGCATTGACATTGCAAAGGTCAGGGGTTCGAGTCCCTTAGCGGTCACAGGCAAGTATGAGATAGTATACTTGTAGATAGAATGGGGCCATAGCTCAATTGGTTAGAGCATCCGCCTGTCACGCGGAAGGTTGCGGGTTCGAGTCCCGTTGGTCCCGCATCCCTTTGCAACAGTCTAAAGTACTTTAGCTCAACAGGACGGTTAGAACCTCTGATATACTTCTATTCATGTTCACAACAGTAATAAACATAATTGGCGAACTTGCATATTTGAAGTTTCTTGCCAAAGAAAAAAATCTCGAATATAAGCTTAGTTTTACTAATCTGGACAAGGGATGGATAAATGGCACCATGCTTGTTGACATGACCCGTACTTGGAGTAAGGCTGACTTAAAAGCAATTGGAACTAATTACTTCACAATGGGAGCAGTCAAGAGTGGACTATCCACCCGTTATGATCCAGATTCTGAGTATTATCAAGCGTGGCTGGGTGGCTACTTAGCCTGTTTTAAGGAAGCCCGAGAGTGGAGTATCCAAGATCATTTTAACCTAGCTGTTGCTGATCAAAAGAAATGGCTTTGGTACTACAACGATCCATCTCCCAAAATGATGTTTTACAAACCAATATCTGAAGAAGTTATAAAAATCGGGGATTACAATGCAAAATTATATTATTGGAAAGGGGATAGTCACTCCGATATTGGAGATAAATACAACAAATGGTATGTATCAGCTGTAATGCAAGCAATGGCTCATATTATGAATAAAAGAAACAAGAAATTGAGGCTTGTGGGAAGCGATTTTGTACCTGATTGGAAGAATTATAGAAACCTGAATCCATACGAAGACATCACATACGCTGGCTATGTTGCAATAGTAGATATTAAACCAAACCTCAAGGCAGTACTCTATGCTGCTGGACCCAAAGGAAATAAACAAAAACAATACTTAAAAAGGCTTTTAACTTCAAAGGTTCAGATATTAAGAGTATAAAAAGTTCCCACATCGGTGGGATAGTGCCCGCCCTGACAGTCTAAAAAGACTAATCAACATCATTCATATTGAATTTGTAGTTTTAAGGTGTAAAATCTTTTTATGACTGTAGTCGAACGATTGCCACGAACGGAACGAGGAAGAGCAAAAGAATCGTTTGGAAGAGGTGCATCTGATTTAATAGGAGCATTTGATCAGTGGATCGTAACTATACCTGAATTTGCAACTGCCGCATCTGCAAGTTGGCTTAATCATAACGGCCAAAGAGCTATAGTCCCAACAATGGGTCCTAAAAAAAACATTTACGGCATCCGTTGACTTTAATCTTGACGGTGTTCCAGTAACAGTGACCACAGGAGAAGAGGAATATGACGAAGCCTTTAGAGGACCAAGGTATACAGATAGTAGGGAGTTATTCGTAGGTAATATAGGAGATGTTAAATTAAGCACAACTTTTAGAGACACTCACAGAGGTAGGCAATTTCTAGATGGGTCTGTTTCGCTCTTGGATCATGGAGATTTAACTGTTCCATCCGAATTAACTCCTGACTTTGTAGCTCAGCTTGACCAGTTTTACGCTTCACTTAAATAGTATTTAAGCTTTCAACAAAGTATATTTTTTTCGGCAAAATAAGTTCCCACATCGTATGCTAGTGTCCGCCAGCCCTTTGTGACAACTTAAATATAAGACATTTTCTTTCGCCACACGATACTGTAGGATATTTACATGACGCTTATTCAAGGTGAAAGTCGAGCGTATTGGAAAATAGCTTATGCGATAGCATTTTTGCAGGCAGTACTTACTATCCTAGTTATATATGTTGGACAAGGATCAGTACCTTTAGAAATTATTTTTACGTTTGCGCCTGTTTTTTCTTTTATTACAGTTTTTGTTTTTCCAAAATTTAGACCAAATCCAATATATTACTTTTTCATCTTCACAATATTGTTTTACTTAGCTACTCTTGTGGTATTTACAATTTGGATAGGGTGGATCTTATCCCACATAAATTTCATTTGGTAAAATCGGTAGATTTATTTGACTTTTGAGAAATAAGTTCCCACATCGTGGGATAGAGCCACTTCAATAGGAATGTGTAGATTTAGGCTGTGAGTAATTTCCTTAGCTCTTCAATGCTCTTTGGGTCGAGAATTGAGATCGAGTAGACATGCTTTGAGAGGTTTTTAAGTTGCTTTACTTTCTGCTTTACGTCCGCCGCATCAATCAAATCAATCTTAGTCAAAAGTACAATCGAGTCCTTTTTTGCAACTTCTGGATTATATTGTTCCAACTCATCCACGACTGTCTTATAATCGCGGGCGACATCAACTGACTCGGCAGATATGCAGTGCAAAAGAAGCTTTACTTTCTCTATATGCTTGAGGAATTTGATACCTAAGCCACGCCCTTGGGATGCCCCCTCAATAAGGCCGGGAATATCAGCCAATACTCGAGTATCCAGAACTCCCAAGTTGGGCTCAAGTGTGGTGAATGGATAATTGGCTATTTTGGCAGTAGCAGCTGTAAGCTCATTCAGAAGTGTGCTCTTGCCAGCATTCGGCATACCCACAAGTCCATAGTCGGCAATAAGCTTAAGTATTACCCTCACATTCCGTACTTCGCCTTTTTTCCCAAGTTGAGCTTTTCTTGATGATCTATCTGTAGCCGACTTGAGGGCATCATTGCCAAGTCCGCCAACTCCACCACGACAAATCAGTTGAATATCTCCATTCACGTTCAACTCAATCTCCTCGCGGGTTGCAACATCTATAATCATCGTGCCAACTGGCAAATCCAGTATCACGTCGAGTCCATTTGCACCAGTTTTGCGATTTCGACCACCAGGTACTCCATCTGGTGCAGCAACAACTGCGATACTCGCATACTTGTTGAGGCTTGAAAATTGCGAGTTTGCACGCATATATACACTTCCGCCAATCCCGCCGGATCCTCCACTTGGTCCACCACGCCCTGGGAAAAAAGACGTCTTTCCATCTCCACCCCGCCCACCTTCTATTTTTAGAGTTACTTCATCGACAAACATATAACTATTATAGCTGAATAAATCGCTCCAAACTATTCCATAGCTTTTTCAAGATTATTAATTCTTGCCAGAACTGGCTATTTTGCTATATACTTCTACGTAGAATACTATGGCAGACCAAGAAGGAACCATTGAGATCAAAGCGAAAAGATCTATTTCTGTCACGAATATCAATGTGCGAGAAAGTATATCTTTTCTTATTATCCGCCTCATTCTTATTGAGACGATGTCGCTTCCTCTCATATTCCTACTAATAGCATGCTTTAATTTTGCCTGTCTTCCAAGCAACTCGTTGTATTTTCCTTTGTTCGCTCTGCTATCTCTTATTAAAGCCAGTATCTCAATATATATCGTCCTCAAATGGCTCAATGAATACTACGAGATTACTCCCAAGTCAGTAATCTGCAAAAGAGGAATCATATATAAAGATCGAGAGGTATATCCATACGAGCATATCCGAGGAGTAAAGATCATACAAGGACTCTTTGGCAAGATGTTTGATTATGGTACTGTCGAGCTTTTTGACTGGGATGCACGCAAATTTATAGCACTCTATCAGATTCACAATCCAGACAAATACTACGAAATACTCAACTCACTCATCCCACACCTTGACCTTCAAGCAGATGTATTTATGGGCCGAAAAAAAAGAAAATAGCAGCAAACTCACATGAACTATACCATCCGCAAAGGCACAAAAGAGGATGCAGACACTATCCTCAATCTCATCAAAGAACTGGCGGATTTTGAACACTCGCTCAGCGAAGTCTCAAATACAAATCAGCAAATCATAATCGACTGCTTCGGAGTGAACTCGGTCTGCAATTTTTTGATCGCTGAACATGAGCAGAAGGCCGTTGGTATGGCGGCATACTATACAAGCTATTCCACATGGGTGGGCAAATGCCTTTACCTTGAGGATATTATAGTCAGCGAAAAATATAGAGGACAGGGGATTGGACAAGCTCTTTTTGATCAAATGATTACACTTGCTAAAGATGGCAAATATATGCGGCTTGAATGGCAAGTCCTCAATTGGAATATGCAAGCTATTGATTTTTATAAAAAGTACGACTCCAAGTTTTTGGATGAGTGGCTTCCCTGCCGATTAAACTACGCCCAGCTGCAGAAAATTAAAGTACAATTGTAAGATGACAAACAAAGACAATCTCTCCGAACTTAGACATTCGACAGCCCACTTGTTGGCAGCTTCAATACTTGAGCTGTGGCCTGATACAAAGCTGACTATTGGTCCATCGATCGAGAATGGCTTCTATTACGACTTTGACTTCGAGAAGCATTCGGTATCTGAATCAGACTTTCAAAAGATCGAAAAAAAAATGCATGAGATAGTCAAAAAGTGGGAAGGCTTTAAAAAAAAAGAAGTCACTGAAAAAGAGGCCAAAGAATTCTATAAAGACAATCCCTATAAGCTTGAGCTGATAGACGAGATTGTCAAAAAAGGAGAGTCTATCACCCTCTACATAAGCGGAGACTTTACCGACCTATGTCGAGGTGGACACGTCGATGATCCAAAAGAACTTGGGCACTTCAAGCTCTTATCAGTCGCCGGTGCATATTGGAGAGGGGATGAAAAGAACAAAATGCTCACACGCATTTATGGTACTGCATTTTTTACCCAAGATGAGCTCGATAAATATCTTGCGATGCTTGAGGAGGCTAAAAAGCGAGATCATAAGAAATTAGGGCGGGATCTTGATCTCTTTTTTTTCTCAGACTATGTGGGACCAGGACTTCCATTGTGGACTCCCAAAGGTACGATGCTTCGCACTATTCTTGATGATTATGTGTGGGAGCTTCGCCGCGCGAAAGGATATGAGAAGGTGACAATTCCCCACATTGCCAAAAAAGAGCTCTACGAGACAAGCGGCCACTGGGATAAATTCAAGGATGAACTTTTTAAAATCACCAGTCGAGAAGGACATTTCTTCGCCATGAAGCCTATGCAGTGCCCACACCATACACAGATCTATGCTCATACGCCACGAAGCTATAAGGACCTGCCACAGCGCTACTGTGAGACCACTATGATGTATCGGGACGAACAAACAGGGGAGTTGTCAGGCCTTGCAAGAGTGCGCTCAGCCACTCAGGATGATGCGCATGTATTTTGCCGCTTTAGTCAAATAAAAAATGAATGTCTGGCTGTATGGGACGTGATAGAGCGTTTTTACAAAGCTGTCGGATTTGAAGAGCTTGAAATCAGACTCTCGCTTCATGATCCAGCAAATAAATCTGCATATCTGGGCTCGGAGGAGACATGGAAGAAGGCAGAAGCGCAGCTTCGAGATTTGCTCAACGAGCGACATGCTAAGTATCAGGAAGCGATTGGTGAGGCAGCATTTTATGGTCCAAAGATTGACTTTATGGCACACGATTCACTCGGACGCGTATGGCAAGTCGCTACCATTCAGCTTGATTTTAATCAACCAGAAGGATTTGATTTAGTCTGTATAAATGAGAAGGGTGAAAAAGAGCGAATTGCAATGATTCATGCTGCTGTAATGGGATCTATTGAGAGGTTTTTATCAATTCTTATTGAGCACTACGGGGGAGCCTTTCCTCTTTGGCTTGCTCCTATTCAGGTCTCAGTCCTTCCCGTGTCTGAAAAATACACAGATCTTGCCAATATGGTCGGAGATTTCCTCAAACATGAAGGAATTCGAGTAGAGGTAGATTATGACGATCGACCATTGGGGGCTAAGATACGAGCAAACACCTTGCAAAAAGTACCCTTTATGATTATAATGGGTGAGAAAGAAGAGGCAAAATCAGACCCTGCCAGCAAGTCTTCAGATAAAATATATGTATCTGTACGAACTCGTGAGGACGGGGATTTAGGACAAGTTGTCTTATCTGATTTTATTAGTACTCTAAAAAGTCACATTGAGAAAAAAACCAAGTAGAAAAACAGCGATCAAGAAGTATTATCAATTAAATCAGAGAATCACGGCCTCAGAGCTTCGAGTAATCGACGCAGAGAGCAAACAAGTTGGAGTTCTCACAAGAGATGAGGCGCTCAAAAAAGCAGCGGAAACAGATGTTGATTTAGTCCTTATTGCACCAACTGCTAAGCCACCTGTCGCCAAACTTATTGAATTCAATAAGTTTTTGTACCAGGAGGAAAAAAAGCATAAGGAGGCAAAAAAAGGGGTAAAGAAAAGTGGCTCCAAGGATATTAAGCTTACGCTTTTTGTCGCACAGGGAGATCTTGATCGGCTAATTGATAAGGGACGCGAATTCTTGGATGAGGGAAATCAAGTTCGACTCAATCTTACGCTTCGTGGACGTCAGATTGTCAAGAAGCAGATGGGCTTTGATCTAATCAAAAAATATATAGAAGCACTGGGGGACGTAAATATAGCCAAAGAGCCCAGACTGGAAGGAAGAGTAATACGAACAGTTGTCAGCAAAAAAAAATAAAATGAAAAGCAAACAAAAAACACGAAAAGCAGCGGTAAAGCGCTTTAAAGTGACAGCATCTGGCAAACTGCTTCACCGGTCACAAGGCATGCAGCACTTGCGCTCAAAAAAAAGCAAAAAGAATATAAGATCACTGAAGACTCTTAAGCAAGTCACAGGCGCATTTGAGAAGAAAATTAAAAAAATGATTTCAGAATAATATGACAAGAATAAAAGGCGGAACCACCAGAAAAAGGCGGCACAAAAAAGTACTAGAGCAGGCCAAAGGTTACTGGATGTCCAGATCCACACAATACAAAAAAGCAAAAGAAGCGGTGCTTCATGCCGGTGAATATGCTTACGCTGGCCGCAAACTACGAAAAAGACAGTTTAGACGTCTGTGGATCACGAGACTCAATGCTACGCTTAAAATGCATGGGCTCAAGTATTCGACATTTATCCATACCCTTAAAGGTAAAAAGATTGAGCTTGATCGAAAAATCCTGTCAGCAATCGCGACCGACCACCCATCTGTCTTCTCCAAGATAATCGAAAAGATCAAATAATATCTCACCAGGATATATTCAACTTACATGAGGTCCAATACTCTTCATTGCGCAAAGCGGCTTATTTAGCTATAATTGCTGCTATATGATCGACCCCACTGAGCTTCTCAAAAAATTCCACGTTGATCTTCAACAGGCAAAGACTTCGTCTCAACTTGAAGATCTTAGAATCAACTACTTAGGGCGAAATGGTCAGATTAATGATCTACTAAAAAGCATGAAGGCTATCCCCTCTGATCAGAAAAAAAAGTATGGACAAGTAATAAATAAGTTAAAACATGAGATCGAGCACGAACTTATAAAAAGATCAAAAATCATCACAGAAGAATCCGCAGCAAATAAGTATGTAGATGTGACCCTGCCTGGTACAACGTACCCGAGAGGCAGTCTCCATATGGTGACACATGCAATATCGGAGATTGCAAGTATTTTTGCAAAAATTGGTTTTATTCGCATGTCATACCCTGAGATAGAGTGGGAGTATTATTCTTTTGAGTCGCTCAATATGCCAGCTACTCATCCAGCTCGCGATGATATTGAGACTTTTTTTATCGATACTATGCCGGACAAGAAATTGGGAAGAATGCTCCTTACACCACATACTTCATCCGGACAAAATCGTGAGATGAAGCGGTTGGGCAAGCCACCAATCAGGATGATTAATATAAGCAAGTGTTACCGACCCAACTGGAGTCCCGTACATGTACCCATGTTCCACCAGTTCGAAGGATTATGCGTTGACGAAAATATCACAATTGCAGATCTTAAGGGAACTATTAATTATTTTGTCAAAAGTTATTTTGGCGAGCACCGGGAAATCCGCCTTCGACCTTTTGATTTTAGGTTTACCGAGCCATCTTTTGAAGTAGACATCACTTGTGATAGGTGTGGGGGCACTGGTGAAATTAATGGCGAGAAATGCCGTGTCTGCAAATCTGGTTGGGTTGAATTGGGAGGATCTGGTATGGTACATCCAAATGTACTTCGCGCAGGAGGTATTGATCCGTCAAAATATTCAGGATGGGCATTTGGTCTTGGAATCGAACGGGTTAGTATGATGCGCCAAGGTCTTAAACTTGATGACATTCGAATTATGTATTCCGGAGACATTCGGTTTCTTGAACAATTTTAATTACGATTATGGATGTAAAGATTACATATAATTGGCTCTGTGAGTATCTAGAAACCGATGCTTCGGCTCACGAAATACAAAAATACCTTTCCTTATGTGGACCATCTGTCGAAAAGGTAGAAAAAAAGGGGGATGATTGGGTATTTGATATTGAAGTCACATCCAACAGAGTTGATGCGGCTTCCGTCTTCGGTATTGCTCAAGAATGTCAAGCAATTCTGCCGAGATTTGGCAAAAAAGCAAAATTAAAATATAATCCACTTGCCGAATACCCATTTAGTAGACTGCCAAATGCAAGTCAAAAAAAACTCAATATCACAATTCAGAACACTCACCTCTGTTCTCGCTTTAGCGCAATCGTATTCTCAAATATTCAGATAGAAGAGTCTCCCAAATTCATCCAAGAAAGACTAAAAATGTGTGATATAAGCATTATCAATAATGTTGTGGACATATCAAACTATCTTATGATCGCACTCGGACAACCTATACATATGTTTGACTATGATCTAATAGTGAGATCCACCATGACTCTGCGAGAAAGTAACAAAGGTGAGAAGGTTACAACACTCGATAATAAGAGCGTCAGTCTTCCCGGGGGAGATATTGTAATTGAAGATGGAGATGGTCGACTTATTGATCTATGTGGAATAATGGGTGGTGCAAACTCAGCAATCAATAAAGATACTCAGAATATTGTACTTTTCGTACAAAATTATAATAAGAGACTCATCCGTCGAACTTCAATGACGACCGGTGCAAGATCTCAAGCGGCGACATATTTTGAAAAAGGGCTTGATGAGGAGCGAGTAGAACCAGCACTCGTATACGGAGCATCTCTTCTTGAAAAATACGCAGGGGGACATATAGCATCCAAGCTCTATGATATTTACCCGCATCCCTACAAAGGTAAAAGAATAAGCGTGAAGGAAAGTGATATAGAAAGAATTGTGGGTATAAAAATTCCAGAAAAAGATGCAGTGTCTATACTCAAAAATCTTGGATTCGCAACCCATGCAAAAAATAATGTCTATGAAGTGGAAATTCCAAGTTGGAGGCAGTATGATATTGAAATCCAAGCTGATATAGTCGAGGAGATTGCGCGGGTATATGGCTATCACAATCTACCCAACACTCTTCAAGCTCCACGATACATCAATACTCCAACTGATATACAGGATCAATTCAAGACGCAGCAGATCATAAAAGTCTACCTTAAACATATTGGTCTAAATGAGACTATGAACTACTCTATGATCTCAGACATTCAACTTGAGAGATTCGATATTCGTCCCCAAGACTGTCTTATGCTCCAAAATACAATATCTGAGGATATAAAATACATGAGACCTTCACTTATTCCATCCCTTGTCAAAAATATCAAAGATAACTTGGGCAAGCGAGAAAATATTCGACTTTTTGAAATAGCCAAGACATACACACCAAGAAAAGGAGAACTACCCCAAGAGACATATCATCTCACAATTGCCACCAATACCACGTATGCAGACATCAAGGGGATAGTGGAGGGGCTTTTGAATGAATTAACAGTGCATACATATGATGTTGAGCCCAAAAAAACGCAGTATATGAACAATGCGGTAAGCGCTGAAATCGAGAGTCTTAGTCAGTCAATCGGCAACTTAGGGCAACTTGAGAGCAAAATTCAATTCATACATGAGCTACCCGGGCCTATATACATCGCTGATTTTGAAATCTCAAATCTTATAAAGGCCGCGACTAATGCCCCAAATTACAAGCCGACCAATCAATATGCAACCATCAAGCTCGACCTCACAGTTCATAGTAAAGCAGATCTTCCATACGGCACAATCGTCAAAAAAGCGCATGCAACCTCGAGGCTACTGGAAAAGGTAGAATATGTCGGACTTTACAAAGACAAGCTCACTCTAAGATTCTATTTCACATCAACCGCAAAAAACCTCACAGAAGCCGAGGCAAAGGCTGAGCTTGAAAGAATTAAATCCAAACTTTAAGTATTTTTACTGCCACGGCTTGTTGACTCCTATTTTGATTCTTTTGTCCTTCTGAGTGCCTTTTTCATTCTTGGCAACTACCTTAAGCTCGTATACACCGTCGGGTAAGTTTACTGTCTCATCAATTTCATGCTTATCCTCTTCCCACCTTTTGAGCTTATTATCCTCATTCGCCACAAGCTCCACCCACTGTATCTTGCTCCCTGATTCTATCTTTGCGTGGATTTTGATACTGTTGCTATTTACTGTGGATTCATTGCTTGGCTCCTGGAATGATATGATAAGACTCTCAGCGTCATGCTGCGCAGCCGAATCTGGCACTTTGTAGCGATCATCGCTCTGACCCTTAGCCCATTCGTCAATTGCCTCTTGCCATCTATTTTTGCCATCTGTTGATATTGGGTCACTTTCACGAACTGCGAAATACTGCTTGTCTCCATCTTTTTTGAAAAAAGGTGAGACTTCTTTGGGCTCTGTGCCTTTTACGAAATATTCAGAGCGGGTCGGATATCCATCTTTGGGCAATCCTCCAAAAAGTGAGTCAATCTGAAGAGCGTCAACATCAGAAGGTTTGCCAGCAATTCCATCTTTATACTTACCGTCTTTGAGAAGTGTACTCATGATCCTATTCCATATTGGCGATGCGCCTGTCACACCAGAAGCAATTCGAGCATTCATGGCAGAGTTGTCGTTGTTACCTACCCAGACGCCGACCGTAATATCATTCGTGTAGCCAAGTGTCCAGTTGTCCCGCTTGTCATCTGTCGTACCTGTCTTCACAGCCACAGTACGCCCCGGCACAACAAGCGCCGAATAGGCACCGAAAGCGCCTGCTCTTGCATTATTGTCAGCCAGAATATGTGAGATGAGGAATGATATTCCCTCAGTAAATACGCGGTTTTCTTTGGTTTTTTTGTAGCTATATATTTTTTTATTCTGGCCATCGCGTATCTCAGTCACACCATGAGGCTCAATATGAGTACCACCCCGAGCAAATACAGAATAGGCGCCAGTCAAATCCAGAAGTCGCACCTCACCACCTCCAAGTGTGATTGCAAGGCCGAATCGATTGATATTCTCAGTCGTTGGCTGAAGAGTAGTGAGGCCTGCATCGTAGGCATTCTGAAGAAAATCACGAATACCCACCATAGCAAGCATCTTGACGGCCGGAACATTGATGGAGTTGCCGAGTGCAAATCTTACTTGAATTGGCCCACGAAATTTGCCGTCGTAGTTTGCTGGCTTATACCCATGAGCTGTATCTTGGGAAAATTCAGTAGGAACATCCATAAGCATAGTCGCTGGTGTATAGCCTTTCTCAAATCCTGTTGCATAGGTAATTGGCTTGAGTGCAGATCCTGGCTGACGCATACCAAGGGCAGCATTGAATTTGCCAAATTTGTTGTCATTAAAGTCATATGATCCGACCATTGCCAAAATCTCGCCGGTCTTGCTGTCAAGCACTACAGCTGCACCATTTGATGCGTTATATCCTTTTAGCTTACCAACCTCTTCGTTGACAATTTTTTCCGCTTGCTTTTGAGCCTTCAGAGAAAGCGTTGTCTTAATACGCAATCCCTTATCAAATGCGCCTGCGCCATATTCTCGTTCAATAAAATCCCGAACGTAGAATACAAAATGAGTCGCTGCAAATGCAAACTTGGGGCTTGAAAACTTGGTTTTGTCGATCTGCAGCCCAGCTTCCTGCTCCTGTTCGCGCGTAATATAGTGGTCCTCTCGCATTCGACGAAGTACATCATGCGCACGACCCTTCCACGTATCATTTTGTCCAATATAGGGAGAATAGTACGAAGGTCGCTGTGGAAGTCCTGCAAGAATTGCAGATTGGGCAAGAGTCAGATCCTTGGGATCTCGATCAAAATACCCACGGGCAGCTGATCCAACCCCCCAAAAAGACCCTCCATATGGAGCCTCATTGAGATACATCTCCAGAATCTGATCTTTCGTATATCGCTTCTCAACTTCTGTCGCAAGAATCACTTCTTTGACCTTACGGGGAAGACTTCTCTGAGAATCGAGGAGAACATTTTTGATGAGTTGTTGAGTGATCGTGGAGCCACCCTGAACACTTCCTCTAAATACAATACTGAGTACTGCACGAATAATGCCTGTTTGAGATATGCCTTTATGTTGGTAGAAATTCTTATCTTCAATCGCTAT
>CAZGZD010000023.1:0-16756 GCA_964530005.1 uncultured Gammaproteobacteria bacterium | reverse complement strand
CGGAAATATCCTTGGCCAATCTCTGTGCCTCCAGACTGTGGGACATCTGCGTCCACAGGAGCCGATTTGGCCTTAAGCCAATCAATATGTGGAGTCTCAATAGTCTTATTTGGAAAATGAAAAAGTGTAGCCAACTCATCTGAGGAGAAAGTCGACACCTCATTGAAAAAAGGAATATCGGCAACTGGGAAGAATTTATAGATGAAGTTGATCATAAATCCACCCTTAAAAAGGAGGCGGGCTTTTTTAAGCTTATTGAGGTCGGATGTAAACTGAGAATATGCGCTTTTTATATTCTTAAGATGTGTATCTGCTGCGTGCTTGGACGTGGATGAGACCACTATTCGGATGGTGGTCTCAAAAGCGGGGCGAGAGGTCTTCTCATCAACTCGCTCAAGCACTTTTTGATCCGTCTTAAAAGTAGCCTTCTCGGGATCTGCCTCGTTTTTTTTGGTTCCGGATATGTAAGACTTGCCTTTTTTGTGCCATTTCTTCCCGGCCGGGCGGATCAGATACTGTACCATCGCCCCTTCCCCTGGGGACATTTTGGACAGAGCCGATGTGATTGAAGCAAGTGGATCAGTGGGCAGATCTTTGTATACCTTAAGCGGCCAATAAGCTGGGTCTTTCTGAACAAGTGAAGTGTAGCTAACTTTTCCATCCTCTGAGAAAATATGAGGCTCCTCAACGCGCTTTATCTCACTCGCTGGATAGAATCCATACACTGTCTTCTCCACAAGATCTGCGATATATGAGGGGGCCGAGATAAAAAATCGTATATCTTTGTTGGTCCCCATAATCTCAAAAGCGATTACATCATTGAGATCCATAAACATAAAAAATCCATCTTTTTTTATCGAGTGGAGAGAGGCAAACATCTGCTCGGCCGCATCTATCTTGATCTCATTATCCCGTGGCAAAAGCACCTCAAAAGTCACCATCTGCATAGAGATTTCCTCGCGCTTTTTAAGGCGAAAATACACAATAACAAGATAAATAAGCGCAAATGTAAGCGCTCCAGCAAAGCCTGCCGCAAAAAGCGCTATGAAAAATGTAAATAATCTGTCAATAAGAAGAGCCATCACCTCGTTCATATTCAAATTATATAATAGATATCATCCAAATAGTGACAAAGTCCACAAAAACTTGCGTATTATGACTAAAAAACATAAGGACATAAAAAAAATCCAGCCAAAAGGGAAAAGCTTGGGCATGCCACCATATCTTGCCATTCTCTCTTTATTGGGAGTATGGATTCTTTTTTTATATCTTATTGTCAATATATATCTTTCAGAGTCGTTATCACCACTTTACACAAAGCTCACAGGTGGAGAATTTGATGCGACAGTAGCTTACTTACAAAAAACAAAGAAAATCGGGATATATGATGTGGAAGCTGCACCTTTTAAAGAAATCTATGGGCGCAGTATAGAGCAAGCCGTAGCAATTAAAGATGAGGAGAAAAAATCTGAGTTTGCAAGGGTTGAGGCCGAGCTTGCTGCAAATCCCAAAGCCCGAGATGTGCTCTACAGGCTATATCAACTTTATAGTCGAGAAGGAGAGGTGCAGAAGGCTCGCGAATATCTTAAGCGCGCACAAGCTGTTGACCCCGAGATTACAAAATAATAAGATTTAAATATGCTCAAACAAGCGCGAGTTTACATCAAGGGAGATGTAATTGGAGTTGGGTTCCGTGCGTGGTGCAAGATTCAGGCCAAGCCGCTGGGTGTGACTGGCTGGATACGCAATGTGTTTGACTCATCCGATATCTTTGGCGCAGGTGGTGGAGTTGAGGCTTGTTTTCAAGCTGAAGAAGATGCGCTTATTGAGATTTTGGATAAAGTAAAGCAAGGCCCGCCAGTATCTCACGTTGAAGACACAGAAGTGATCCTTGAAGAGCCGCGTGAAGTGATTGATGACTTTGCAATTCTTCCAAATAAATAAAGCTGTAGATTACGCGTCGTAGTAAAGATAGAACTCCCATGGATGCGGTCGTTGTTTAATAGCATCAAGCTCGCGCGTGCGCTTATAATCGATCCACGTCTCGATGAGATCTGGGGTAAACACTCCGCCTTCAAGTAGGAATTTATTGTCTCGCTCAAGTGCGTCGATCGACTCATCAAGCGAATTAGGCACACCTTTGATTTTTTTGAGCTCGGCTGCTGGAAGGTCGAAGATGTTTTTATTGAGCGGAGCTCCTGGATCTATTTTGTTTCGAATTCCGTCAAGCCCCGCCATAAGCATAGCTGAGAAAGCAAGATATGGATTGGAGGTGGCGTCTGGTGTGCGGAATTCTATACGCCGAGCTTTCTCAGATGCAGAATACATAGGTACGCGGATTGCGGCTGACCTATTGCGCTTGGAGTAAACGAGATTGACTGGAGCTTCAAATCCAGGCACGAGGCGTTTGTACGAATTCGTGGTCGGTGCAATAAATGCACAAAGAGCTGGCGCATGTGCTAAAAGCCCTCCGACATAATGCAAAGCGGTCTCGCTCAAAAGCTTATCGCCTTTAGGGTAAAAAAGATTTTTGCCCCCCTTCCACAAAGACTGATGTGTGTGCATACCAGTCCCATTGTCGTTGAAAAGTGGCTTTGGCATAAATGTTGCGGATTTGCCGTTGGCAAGAGCTGCATTTCGAACTACGTATTTGTACAAAAGCACCTGATCAGCCATCGCAAGAAGCGATTTGAAGCGCATATCGATCTCACACTGCCCAGCTGTCCCCACTTCATGGTGGTGGCACTCCACATCGATCCCCACCTGCTCAAGCGCAAGCACGATGTTATTCCGTATATTCTGAAGTGAGTCCGTAGGAGGTGTGGGGAAATATCCCTCTTTGTATCGTGGTTTGTATCCCAGGTTCTGCTCACTCTCACCGCTATTCCAGATCCCTTCATTTGAGTTGATCTCGTAGTAGCCAAAATTCTCCCGTTGGTCAAATGAGACGTGGTCAAACAAGAAAAATTCAAGCTCCGGCCCAAAGTATGCGACATCTGCCAACTTTGATTTTTTTAGGTATGCTTCGGCTTTTTTAGCCACATATCGCGGATCGCGACTAAAGTACTCGCCTGTTTCTGGATCTTTGATATCGCAGACCATACTGACAGTTGAATCAGAAAATGGATCGGCGATTGCTGTCCTTGTATCTGGAATCACCAACACGTCGCTCTCATAAATCTCCTTGAATCCGCGAATAGAGGACCCATCGAATCCGTAACCTGCTTTAAGCGCGTCTTGAGAAAGCTCAGAGACAGGTACAGTAAAGTGTTGCCATGTGCCAAGAAGGTCTGTGAATTTAAGATCCACGAATCTTATCTTATTTTTTTTGACGAAGCTTATAAGTTCTTTGGCGGTCATATAAGAAAACCTGAGTTTTATAATCTCGACCTCAAGAAACAACCGACCTCATTATACTACCAGCCAACCGCGTGTCAACCCCTGATGATTTAGTCGGGTTAAGTGAAGATGAGAAAATGTGAGCCCGGGGGGACTCGAACCCTCAACCAATAGCTTAAAAGGCTACTGCTCTACCATTGAGCTACGGGCCCATTTTATAAAAAAATGAGTAGGCTCGATTATTTTACCATAGCTGTTGCTCCAAAACAATTATTCAGCCTTGGCATTTTCAGTTTTCTTGTCTGATAATTAACCATAAAATCGACCCGGAAGATGATCGTCGAGCTAATAGACTTCGACTTTTTCTTTTATAGCACGCAGTTCTACTTTTTTATGTGGACCTAAGGGGGGTCGAACCCCTAACCTTCTGACTGCCAGCCAGACGCTCTGCCAATTGAGCTATAGGCCCGTATCTTGTGGTGGTTATTATAAATCAACGAGCCGTCAATTTCAAAAGTCGAAGGAGAAGGCTATGTGTCTTATTCGATGATTTTTCGCTCCTCATCTGAGGCTATCACCTTAAATCCAACATGGGATTGTCCGGCAAAAAAAAGCCCCTCCCCGACGCCAGCTGATAGAAGTAAATGCTTCTCTCCACCTGTCAGATAAAAGGTCTGGCTTACCTTGTCCACTGAGGCTGTTGATTGTTTGAGGATCATCTGAAGGGATGAGTTCGTGATGATAGCCCGCCCCTCATCTGTTGACAAGAAATCCTCCACATCCTGTGTGATCGTGGTAAGCCCCAACTGGTATTTACGTGCCCGCTTAGCAAAGCCATAAAGGTACGATCCAGAATCCTTGTTTTTGATCAAATACCACGCTTCGTCCACGATAAGAATTCGTTTTTTCTTCACGCGGCGCATTCTATTCCATATGTAAGTCAGAACAATATACATGGCTACTGGTCGCAGTTCAGCCTCAAGATCTCGAATACCAAAGACAGTAAATCTATTCTTGATATCAAAATTTGAATGAGAGTTGAATATCCCCGATGCTGACCCAATCACGTATTTCTCAAGGCGTGCGGCGAGTTCTTTCGCCTCATCCGTCTCCATCCCCAGAAATGTTTTGTACAGGTCCTCAAGAAGAGGGGGTTTATTTTTAAATGTTGCTGGGTCGGATGTGATATTGACCTGGCGGTAAGCAAGCACGAGGGCACGATCAAGTAGTGCGTCCTGGGCTGGCGTCAACTCACCCATCATCACTCGAAGTAGCGAATGGAGCTCGAGAATCTTGTTTTGAAGCTCATCCACGTCTGGATTTTCTGTCTCGAGCTCAAACGGGTTAATTTTATATTGAGATTTTGTTGAGAACTCAATGAATTCCCCCCCTACGCTTTCGGCCAACTTTTTATACTCGTTCTCTGGGTCAATGATGAGGACATCAACACCCATTATAAGTAGTCGCAAAGCCTCAAGCTTGACCAAAAAACTCTTTCCACCACCCGACTTACCAAGTATTACTGAATTCGCATTTTCAAGAGTGAAGCGATCAAAGACAATAAGACTCCCATCATGTGCATTTACTCCATACAGTATTCCTTGAGTCGAAGTAAGCGAAGCGGTAGAAAATGGAAATGTCATAGCGAGTGAAGTGCTATCCATATTGCGCCACACCGCAAGCTTGTCATAAAACATTGGCATTGTGGATTTGAATCCTTCCTCCATCTCAAGGGTAGCTTGCCTTGATATGATAAGAAGCGATGAGAGCACCGAGTCAACCTGCTTGGTCATATCATCAAGCTCTTTTTTATCATCTGCGGGAATTGTGATGTAAAGGGCAAATTGGAAAAATCGCTCGGCTCCCTTAGCAAGCTCCGCTTGCAAAGATAGCGCATCATCGAGCGCCACCTGGACGGTCGGATCTATGACACGCCCCGCCTTTACGTCGCTCTCGATCGTAGCTTCCATCTGGGCAATCTTGCGCTTAAGCTCATCGAGAATTGCCTTGGATTCTGTTGGATACACATACATCGACAGGTAGAGAGGGTGGTCAAATGTGATTATCGGATAGAGCCAATTGGTGGCCACATATCGCGGGTATCCCACCACGAATAATGTGCGATAGAACTTTTCATCTATTTTTATATGGTTGAAGTCGACCTCGACAAAAGAAGGAGCGATAATATCGCGGATAGAGAGTGTCCCATTGCCCACGACTGACGCCACATTATTCGCTCCGCCTTTTTTATCTTGCGGTTTTTGATTGTTTTTTTTATTAAATGGATTATTGAGTCCGAGCATATTTAGTTTGTTGTATGAGTCATAACTATTTCTGTATATGCCTCAACTGGCCCCAATGCTCGACCCGTCGCTGAGGGATTGTATAGGTTGTAGTAAAGATCAACAAGAGCTTGTTTTTGAAGCACTGTCGCACTCAGTCCTGCGCTTGAGATGAGCCGAATTAGATTGTCTCGTTTTGGATATAAAGAGGTTTTGGCGCGAGTCAGTATATATTCTTTATTTAATGTACTGGTACTTGTTCCTTTTAACCCAAGTTCCAGTGGCGTGAATGGAACTACGAAAAAAAAACGTCTCTCAAGAACTGTGTTTGACTTGACGGTGTTTTTGATAAATTCCTTATACGATAAAAGTAATTTTTTTAGTGCGGCGTCTGGCTGCTCCGTCGTTTTTTTAGTCAAATAGTCAAAGTAAGACGATATGTCGATTTTTTTGGATAGTATCAGAATCTGAACAGGGAAGGAAAGCGAATTGAGAAGATTTGAGTAGGACGAGACCATCGATAATTGCTCGTCAGCTGACAAAAGCCAGAAATTCACCGCCCCAACCTCAAGCACGACAGAGGCTGAAAAGTCCTTCATAAGCACTATGTCATCTTTGATGTCTTCTATCTCCACAAACGACTGCGTTGAGGACTTTACTGGAGATGTGGGTTTTGTGTATGGCATACAATAGAAATTGTAATGAAAAATAATAGACTAAAACTTAAATATAAAAATGCATAATTTGTAATTCGCACTTTATGATTCATGTTTTATAAAAGCTCCCGTGAGTGAAGCTCGACCGAACCCAGTGCGTCACTTTGTAAATTAACCTTCATTGTATCAAAAAAGAACGACCCCTTTGGATCTTTCGGCTCAATAAGATACTCGCCTTTTGGGAGTGGATTAAAGGTGGCAAATACACCATGAGGGTTCGTCTTCATAAGCCGAAGCGGCTTGTCGTGATCATCTTTCATATAGACCAAGATATTAGGAAGTGGTACCTGTTTGTTGCTCTTGATAACTCCACCAAAAAAAGGTTTTTTGACCACCTGGCCTGTTGAATTGACCTCGTTGTTTATTGGGGGTTGTTGCGATGGCTCTTTTGCATCCGCGACCACCTGAATAACCTGTTGCGTGTGTTGTTGGGCCTGCTCCTTGGAATCATCCCTTTGGGCCATTCCCTCTTGCGGGACTTCACTAACCATCGCTTCCTTGATTGGGGCATTGTCGTCGCCTATTTGTTGTTGCTCTTGAGTCTGCGTGGTACCAGTAAGGCTGGATGTTGACTGTTGAAGGACTTGATTTACAGCCTGACGACTCTTTGTGTTGTGCCCAGGCTCTTTCTCGCGTGATGCTTGGTTTATGTAATTTGAGAGCATTGCGGCCGATTGTACATGAGCCATCATCTTGTGCGGATCAGCTTCAAAATACAAGTCCTCAAGAAAATATATGGGTGGGTTTTCTTTCTGATATAGATATTGAGTGGGTGTAAAAAGATGACGAAGAAAATTTTTTATAAGAAGGTCGAGCGGCCTGTCATTGAAAGGAATAAAAGCAAACACAATTCCTACTCCAGCAACAATTGCGGCAAGTAATATATTTATTATTGGTATGGGGAATACCTTGAAAACAATATAGGAGATCGCACCAAATACGAGTAAATATAAGAATTGATTCAAGGTAATAAACCCAATAAGCTTAAACTGAAAAGTGGTGATCTGGCGTGGGATTGGATGTTGCTCCATATATATACATATAAGTATAGAACAAAGTTGAAAAAAGGGGAGATTCTCGAAGTTGCTTATCTATTTTTTATCATCAAGCGCTCTTTGCTAAGATTATCGGTAGAAGATTGGCTTCTCAGTCTGTGGCAATACGAGGCTCAGTCGTCGGGAGTTCTCAGTGATTCGCTCTATATATGCTTTTACTTTTTGTCCCACTTTCATCTCAGGAGCTCCTTCGAGTTTGCTTATATGAATAAGGCCCTCAACTCCTGGCTCAAGGCGTACAAAATATCCGTAGCGCTCGTGTCGAACAATCTCTCCCTCAACCTCCTTATCTTTTGGATAGCGCTTTTCAATACCCTTCCACGGATCGTGACTTAGGCGCTTTATGGAGAGGTTCAGCTTCATATCTACGTCATTTTTCTCAACAACCGCAACATCGATCTCGCTATTTGGGGTAACAACAGAGGAGATATTCGTTACTTTCTCCCATGAAATCTCTGAGATATGTATAAGTCCCTCAACACCCTCAACTTCACAAAAAATTCCAAATTCAGATGTGCCGAGGACTTTGGCCTTATATGTATCTCCAACCTTGATCTTGTCAAACTTACTTTTAATATCTTTTTGAGATATGCCAAGCACTGAGGCTTTTTGAGAAACTACGAGTCGATTTTTTTCCTGGTCGACCTCAAGAACTATCACCTTTATCTTTTGCCGTGTGAGTTTTTCCGGCTCATTTATATATGGCTCAGTAAGTTGAATTTTTGGAATCACACCTCGAATGCCCATGAAGTCAATAAATACTCCACCCTTGCCCCAGTCCCCACAAACAACCTCTATCTCCTCTTCTTTCTCACGTTTTGTTTTTAGAATATCCCACTTGCCCTGCTCAAAAAACTTGCGCAAAGACACAACAGGAAATCCCTCTTTCGACTCCTCGGAGATTATTCGAACGTGTACCTTCTCACCCTCTTTTAGGTATGGTAGGTACGTCGTGAGTTCTTTTACTTCCTTGTTCCCCAGTACTGCGTATGCTTTAGCTCCTATATCAAATAGGAGTCCTTTTTTTGATAAGGACACTATTCGACCATCAAGCTCTGCTCCTTTTTTTATATCAGCAACTTGCTTTTGCGCCAATAGAAGATCCATTGGGTGAGAGGCTGTGCTTTTCTTTGAAGACGTTTGTGTTTTTTCTTGGGTTTTGGGTGTTGGTTTTTTAGTTGTAGTTTTTTTTGTTGTTTTGGAATCAACCATCTATAGTATTTCCTCCTTATGCCCACGTAGGCAACCTACTTACTATATCATATCAACAATAAAAAAACAATTAAATTCGTACTATATGGGCAATATTAAGACTTACTCGAAGCTTATAATTATTTAAAAAAACCAAGAATTATCTACCCACCCAAAAACTCGCTTGCTTTCATACACTCTGTGGTATACTAATCTCAGATTCGAGAAGCAACCCATTATTTTTTTTAAAATACGATAATAGAGTTGCTAATTTTAATCTCGTGTGATATATTATAGGGTATTATGGAAAGCTATTTATTCCCATCACTGGTTGAGAGATTTGTCGAAAATCTACAGAAACAAAATAAGTCTAACTTTACTGTAATTGCTTATCATAAGGATCTTGAGCAGTTTGTTGGATTCTTATCGTCAAGGGAGAAATCAGACATTCGAGAGGTTAAAAAAGAAGATATAGATGCTTTTATTGCCAAGCTTATTGCCGACAACTATACAAAAAAGTCTGCATCACGCAAGCTCAATTCAATTCGCACATTCTTTAGATTTTTAAAATCAAACGAGATTATTGATCATAATCCCTCACTTGAGGTGTCTCATCCCAAATACATCCAGACAGCTCCCCGTACATTTAGCAAGCTTGAATACCGAGCAATTCGAGATGTGGCAAAAGAAGATCCTCGGACATATGCGATGATTGAGATTCTTCTTCAAACGGGTATTAAGATTGGTGAGCTCGCAAATATTCGACTATCCGACATCAAAGAAGGAAGTCTTCATGTTCGGGCATACGGCAAAAATCCAAAAAGAGACGTCCCACTAAACTCTGCGGTAAAAAAAGCAATAGATACCTATATTAAAGCCAGAGATGGTGTCAAGAACCAGGGAGATGGTTCGGACCTTGAAATAAATCTTTTCATTACCAGAACAGGTAAGGCTCTTCTTATCCGAAATATAAGACAGATAATAAGTCGTTGCTTCCGAGAGGTTGGGATTAACGACGCGACAGTAAACGACTTTCGAAACACCTTCATACTTCACCAGCTTGGATCTGGCCACTCAATTGAACAGATCGCAAAAGTTGTTGGACACAAAAGACTGTCTTCAACCGAACGTTTTCTGGGACTTATTCAGGAATCTCCTAAAAAAAACAAAGATCTTCAAGAGCTTTAAACAAATAAAACTACTTTATTCGCTTAAACCCGAGACAAATAGTAAACTTCATATATGAAAGTCGAAATTTATACTGATGGTGGTTCTTTTGGTAATCCTGGGCCCTCTGCATATGGATTTGTTATTCAAAGTGATAAAAAAGAAATCTTGTATGAGGAGGGACAGACGATTGGACACGCAACAAATAATATAGCCGAGTATACCGCACTTATTCGGGCTTTTGAAAAGGTTTTGGAGCTTATTGGTAAAAAAGAGCTTGTTGTTCGTGAGATTGCTGTTTATGCAGACTCTCAACTTATGATTCAACAAATAAAGGGACATTATAAAGTTAAAAAACCTCATATTAGAGAGCTTTTTGATGAGGTATATAGACTTATTCCGCGTCTCAATGTGCCTATAAACTACACTCATATTCCCCGCGAGCAAAACACGCGAGCTGATTCTTTAGTAAAGCGAGCGCTCGGAAGGTAACTAGAATTTATTTTTGAATCCTGACAGGCATAATAATGTGAAGAAAGTCCTTGTTCCCAGACAACCTAAATGCGACAGGCGCATCTGGACGAAGCACCTCTATTGTCACCTGTTTTGCTGATACACTACTTAAAAAGTCGGATAAAAATTTGAGGTTAAAAGCCACTTGTTGTTCTTCCCCTTCAAACTCACAGTCAATTGTTGTTGTGTTTTGATTTACAATATCTGTTTTTGGCGCTATTGTAAGACCACTCTTTTTAAACTCACATATGATTATGTTGGATGCGTCGCGGGCAAATACCCCGATGAGCTTCACTCCACGTAAGAGTTCTTCACGATCTACAACAGCTGATGTTTTTTTGTCTGCAGGAATAACTCGCTCGTAAGGCGGAAAGTCCCCTTCAATGAGACGGGAATAAAACTCATTTTCTCCAATTCTAAAAAAGACCATCTTTTCACTTTCGAGGTATGCAAATTCAATCTGTTTTTCATCTTTTGATTGGCGTATAATCTCACCCAAAAATTCGGCTGGTATAAGGGCCGGCGACATACTAATCTCTTGTTTGAGCTTGAGTAGTGAGAGGCGGAATCCATCTGTTGCAACAAGTGTGAGGTTCTCATCTGCAACCACCACATTCACGCCAGTGAGTACTGGTCTACCGTCGTCTTGTGATGTGGCAAAAAGCACGAGGGGAAGATTTTTCGTCAGGTATCCGGCCTCTATTTTTTGGGTTTTCTCTTTTATTATTGGTGGACGAGGAAAGTCTTCACTTGCTGTGTGTGGAAAGCTTCCCCTTGTCTTTCCTTGTGTGATATTAATTTCCTTATCGGTAATCTCAAGTTCAATCTCACCTACTGGGAGAAGGTTTAGGAAATCAATCATTTTCTTCGGATCAAATATCACCTTCACTTCCCCGTCTTCTTTTATCTTTTCTCTTGTGTGGAAGTAACTATTTAGGTTTGTTGAATAGAAATGAATATTTTTATCTTTTATCTCGATAAATATGCTTTGTAGGGTTGGTGAAGATGAAAATTTAGTCGATGTAAATTTATACGCAAGTAGTAGAGTTTCATAAAGATTTTCTTTCTTAAGTGTGATTTTCATATTTTGTTATTACTAAATAGTAGTAGTAGAGCGTGGGGATAAGTGTATAAGACAACGCACGGATTTTCAAGACCAATCAAACCACAAAATAAGTAGTGTTGATAGTGTGTGTATAGTATGTTTATAGACTTAAGGAATTGATTATTCCATCAACCTCTGCTTTAAAAAATGAGTCTTTTGCGAGCTGGCGACTTATCTTCTCCACAGCATGCATCACAGTTGTATGATCTTTTCGCTTTAAGTGGTACGCTACCTCCTCAAGCTTTAGCTTCAACTCTTGTCTGAGGAGAAACATAGCGACTTGTCTGGGATGTGCTATTCGCTCCGTACGAGTTGCACTTTTCAAGTGAGACTGCTTGATATTGTAGTAGGAGCAAACAGACTTGATAATATCTTGCGGGCTTACACGACGGACATTGTTTTCGGTTTTCTCATTGAAAAACTGGTCCACCACCTCAAGGTCGATCGAGTCTTGCTTCCCGAGAATCTTGGCATACAAGGAAAGAAGAGTGCCCTCAAGGGCTCGAGAGTCAGTGATATTTTCAGCAATTACTTTTGCGGCCTCAATCTCAATCCCTATATTCTTCTCAGCGGCCTTAATAAGGAGTATTGCAGATCTCAATTCAAAGTCTGAAGCTTGAATATCGACAGTAAGACCACCCAAGAAGCGGGATCGCAGCCTATCCTCAAGGTTTTTGATCTCAGCAGGTGGTCTGTCGGATGTGAGAATTACCTGCCCACCAGCTGTGGCTATAGCGTTGAATGTGTGGAAAAATTCTTCTTGCACGGTATTTTTCCCGGCGATAAACTGAACATCATCGATGATGAGCAGATCTAGCTTGCGATATTTTCTTCGGAATCTCTGGTTTGTTTTTTCTTTGATTGATTCAATGAGCTCATTGGTGAACTGATCGCCCGGGGAGAAGCACACTTTAGCCTCAAGATTATGCTCAAGTATATGTCTCGCTACTGATTGGGCGAGATGGGTCTTACCTACACCAACTCCTCCCCATAGGAAAAGGGGGTTGTAGTTGGTGCCTGGCGCTCCTGCCACAGCTTGTGCGGCAGCATACGCTATCTGGTTGGAAGATGAGACAGCGAAGTTGTCAAAACTATGTTTACCTGCGATCCCAGCTTTCTTAAAAACATCCTCAGATTGAGGTTGAAATCCAAGAAGCGGGGCTTCTTTTTTAGTTTTTTTAGCTTCTTTTGTGATGAGTGTGACTTTGAGCTTGTGACCAATGTGGGATGCAAGCATTTTCTCTATAATTCCAACTTTTTTTTGCAAGAAAATCTTCACTCCCTGGTTGTCTGAAGCAAGCGTAAGCGAGTCTTCTGTGAGCTCGATCGGGGTGAGATCTTTGAGAATTGGGAAAATAATCGGATTACTGTCTCTATTTTTTTCCTCAGATTCTAAGAAATTTTTCCAAAATGAGTTCAACATATGACGACTAATGTGTATGTGTGGATAACTTGTCCACAAATAGTACACAGACATGAGTCGACTGTCAACACCGATTTTAATCCTCTACTACACGACGTCCCGCATAAGCTCAAATAGGCCCAATTTAAAGAATTAACCTACTTGGAGTGATGAATCATAAGCTTGGGTTGAAGTGTTTTGCAGTGTTATTGTATATTTAGTATAGTTAGCATAACGGCTTATTAATTTGGCCTTATCTGTTTATGTTTAAAAAACTCACAACAACAACCCTCATCTTGCTTCTATTTTTTCCCATTCTATTTATACCCCATAAAGTAATTGCAGCAACTACAGTATCAATTACATCTCCGGCAAATGGAGCTACGGTCACAAGTTCATCATTTACAATAACAGGCACAGCAACAGCAGACAGAGCTATTGCCGTCACTATAAATGGCACAAGTGCTGGATCAACCACGTCAGATGGAAGCGGCAATTGGTCTCTTAATGTCACGGGACAGTCATCTGGAGACAAGACTATTGTGGCAACTGCGAGCACACAAACAATATATACCAACGTTGCGAACCCAGGTGCCATCTCCTCGGCACACATGGCTAAGATCAACTCTATGACAGGCGCTCAATTTGGTTCATTTTCAACAATAAGTAGTGGCTTGCCTTTTTTGGTATGGCACCCAGACAGCACCTTTACTAAGGCCTATGGCACATCCCCATATTTAAATAGCGCCTTGGTTTGGGTTATAGACTTCGGAACTGAGACGGTCTCCACCTTTACTATGGCAGGCACAACTCCAAGAGCCGCCTCTATGGCATTTAATACGGACAATTCAAAAGCTTATGTGGTAGATAATACCAACGCAGTGCTACGCGTATACAACACCACAACAAATGCCGAAATTGGTAGCGGCATTAATCTTGGCACTCCTGGGGTAAGCGTCCCTCACGGAACAATTCATAGACCTAATTCTAATGAAATCTGGGAGGCTATGAGTGGAGATCAGCAAATAAAGGTGATTGATACCACATCTGATACAGTAATCCACACATATTCAGTCACTGGCCAACCTGATGTAACGGCGTTTAGTCCTGATGGAAGCGTTTTTTATGTAAGCGTGACTGGTGGTGAGATATTAACGCTAAACGCCAATACTGGCGCCACTACAGGATCTATCACCCAGTCTGTAGACACATCGCTTGGACAGATGGTATTAAATACAGATGGTTCAAGGCTATATGCGTCTCTAGTGGGTGGTAATGTGGTTGATGTGATCAATACCAATACGCTCACTCGGATAGCGTCTGTTGCTGTTGGCACGGGTCCTTGGGGGTTAACGCTTAATGCCGATGATAGTAAACTTTACGTTGCAAATCCAAACTTACTGGGCGGACTTAATGGGACCACGGTATCTGTGATTGATACTTCAAACAACACTGTTGTTGACACAATAACGACAGCAGGCGCTCCATTTTTTATCTATGCGGCCCCCACAGAGTCCTCAACCACAACAATAAATACAGTGGGGACTACGAGTTCAAGCAGCTCAAACTCATCATCATCTGCCTCGTCTAGTGAATCAAGCAAGCCAAATTGTGATGCAGAGGGTGGACTTATAGCGCCAGACCTTTTCCAAGTTGATATAAAAGGAACAGATGCTGCTTTACATATGAAGCTGCCAACCGGGAATTTTAATAAGCTCTTTGTAGCTTATGGAAACAATAAAAACGCTGAGGGGTATGGTGTAGAGTATGCCCAAGGGAAAGCGCCGGGTGCTGTAACTTATACAATTAAAGGACTAAGGCCCAATACCACTTATTATTTCAAGGTGCGTGCTGGTAATGGTTGTCGTCCAGGGCCATGGAGCCCAAGCGTGGTTGTAAAAACTAAAACACTTAAAAATACCGAACTTTCCCTTTTCCATCCAGATTGGGTGTTGGGGTTATGGAATAAGATAAGCGTGAAGATTTCCCAAGTTTTCAGTAAAAAGCCAAGCTTCCAGAAAAAGCAAAGTCTTCAAAAAAAGCCAAGCTTCCAGAAAAAGCAGAGTCTTCAGAAAAAGCCAAGCTTCCAGAAAATGATAGGTCTGATACAATACTTTCTATGAGAAGGTTTGTTCTTGATACTAATCTATTTTTCAACATGGAGCCAGGCTTGGGTATCGGGGGCAAGACCCAAGAGGTGCTTGAGCATGCTGTGGAGGGTCTAAATAAGCTTAAGGGCGAAGTTGAGGCGTATATGCCGCCTCGTATCGTAGATGAGCTTACCAGCTTTTTTGACGAGCCAGTACCAAATTACCTGTCAGACTTCTTGTCGTGTGTGACTATAAAATCACCAGATATAGCAAAAATAGATTTTCCAGCGTCTATTTTTTATCAACTAATATCAGATATTCGTACCCGCTCGTATCGAGGTCTTACTATTGCCGAGGAAGAGATCAAAAAAGCGGCGCAGCTAAGTCCCGTAGCTCAATCGGGTAAAGACTTTGAGATAGCTGTTGGACCTGTTGTGAAGACTCTACGTGATAGATATCGAGGAGCAACTCGCACAGGATTTATAGATAGTGTGGCGGATCTTGACCTCATTGTTCTTACACGAGAGCTTGAGGCAGAGCTTGTGACAACAGATGAGGGCGTCATTCACTGGGGGCGGGTGTTTGGGGTCAAGGAGTGCTCAGCCACGGCTTTTGGAGATCTGCTTACGAAGAAGTAGTTTCTTTTTCTTTCTCACTCTTTTTACTGTGTGGAGTAATCGCTTCACCAACATGTGCAAGTTTGTCCATCACGCCAGTTAAGGCCTGATTCACTCTAAGGCTTTCCATCTCTCCTTCGTCTTCAGTCGGCACAAGCTTGAGGCACCAGTCGATCATCCGGTCGACCGCTGTCTTTTGCGGATGTTCTTGATAGATGACATGCTCTGATAGATATTTGATTACGGCAGCCTTGACCTCAACGTTGGGTATTACAATAAAAAAGTGATCAAAATAAGGAGGATGTGTGACAATCGTGAGTATCTCATAAGTAAATCTGTGCGTGAAATAGAAATGAGACAGATAGTCGAAGCGGAGAGTGGTTCCCACAGTCTCAATACCAAACTGAGTGATGCGGGTCTCCACCTCAGGTGGCGGGGTGATCGTGAGGACATAGAATAAAAATAAAAGCGTCCAGATGACAAGAAGAAGCATGTAGTTGCCAAAAAAAACAGTGATGAGCGAAAGGAGGATGGCAAGCGCGAGGTAAAATCTAATAACCTTGCGACTTCGCTTTATATATGGTCTGAGAGGGCCTTTCCAGGTATAAAGAACTTGAGGATTAGAGTGTGGATGTGCTTTGTTCTCGTGCTTTTGCTCGCGCGCTTCGTCTGGGAATTCAGGAATATGTGGAATATCATCTGCCATATTCTTTAATTCTTACTCTTTTTATGATAAAAATCAACCCACATTTACGGTCTTAATAAATAATCGCATCAAGACCTTGCAATTTATGGCCTATAATGTTATAATAGCAGTTCATGGAAAACTTTAATAAGGTTTTATCTTTCGTCCTCGGCCTCGTCGTCGTGGTCGTATTCGTCGTCGTACTTAGCGGACGGCTCAATCTGAATCTCAAAAATGCCCTCACAGGAAAAAAAATCTCAACAGGCAAGGTATCTGTGACAGGCACACCTACTCCCACGCCAATTACCACAGCTAAGAAGGCATCTCCATCAGGGAAGCAAGACAATAAGGATCAGGCCACAACAGCCTCGCAGAATAGCCAGAATTCAGAGCCGCTGAAGGTATCAGACGATACTCCAGGCTGGAACGATGAAGAAGCAGCTACCCCTACTCCGACAACTGTTCAAAAACCAACTACTCAAGCAACAGCCTCAGCTCAGACCAAAGGTGGATTAAAGCAAATCCCATCAACCGGCCTTCCCCTTGGATTTATCCCAGCTGCCTTTTCAACACTTTTTGGTGGCGTCTATCTAT
>CAZGZD010000022.1:0-19292 GCA_964530005.1 uncultured Gammaproteobacteria bacterium | reverse complement strand
TAGAAAAAAAGGAGAATGTTGGTTATCGGATTCACAAAAATCGTATTATAGATAGATCCCATAGATTAAATATTTTTGTAGTCTGAATACGTCTACTCCACAGCAAGTCTTGTGCGTCCTTTGGCGCGTCTTCTTTTTATGATTGCTCGTCCATCAGCTGTCGCCATTTTCGTCAAGAAGCCATGCTTTTTGGCTCTTTTGCCTTTTTTTGGTTGATATGTACGTTTCATTGTTTATTTTTTTCGTGTAATAAGCTTTGGTTTAAGATGAACTCATCCTGACCTTTCAACTGCCCCCATACACTATCTGTCACATAGGGCATAAATGGATGAAGAAGTACAAGACACTCTTTATACACTTCGACCAACGAGTCGTAAGTCACAATATTACCACTTTTGAGCGCCTCTTTCAACTCTTCTATATAATAATCGGCAAACCTGTGCCAGATAAACTGATACGTAAGATCAAGAGCCTTAGAGAAACGATAATTATCCATATGGCGAATATATTTTCTCTTCACGTCTTTAAACTCAGTTTTCAACTGATTTAGTATTTTTTCTTCTTTTTCATTTTTCACATTTCTTTTGTCATCTTGTACCTCATACAACTTGATAAATCGCCCAATATTCCACACCTTATTGGCAAAATTCCGCATCGCACGTACCTTATCTTCAGATAGCGATACGTCAGCCCCTTCCTTAACACCAAAAAGTAGTGTCGCACGTAGTGCATCTGCACCATACTTCTCAATGATCTCTATTGGATTTATTACATTTCCTTTTGACTTGCTTATCTTTGCCCCATGTTTGTCTCTCACCATTCCGTGCAGAAATATATTTTCAAATTGAGGCTTGCGAGTTATAAAACATCCCATCATGATCATCCGAGCAACCCACGCTCGCAGTATATCGTATCCAGTCTCCATGACAGATGTGGGATAAAAATAGCTATAGAGCTTTTTATCCTTTTGCGTCTTAAGTGTGGCGTGTGGCCATTGAGAAGATGAAAACCATGTGTCGAAGGTGTCCTCGTCCTGCTCAAACTCGCACTTTCCACAGATTGCACATTTTTTGGGAGGCTTTACGCTTACAAACCACTTGTCCTCCCCTTTTTCACTTTGACACTTATATGCTGGAATTCGTATACCCCAGACATTTTGTCTTGAGATATTCCAATCTATGAAATTTTCAAGTATAAGTATGAGTTGCTTTTTAAAGCGCTTGGGATAGACTTTGACTTTCTCGCTCTCGATCCACTCCGTGGCAGCTTTAGTTAAAGAAGAGACCTTCACAAACCATTGCTCTTTGGGCAAAGGCTCAAGCGTGCGGCCACATCGATAACACGTCCCCACTCTATGTGAGTAATTTGAGTCGACCTTCTCCATAAGACCATGTGTCTCCAGATCGGCCGCAATCTGAGCGCGGGCACTGTGAACTGTGAGCCCGGCATACTTGCCAGTCAGCTTGTTGAGGCGTCCATCAAACCCTATCACCTGCTTTAGGGGTAGGCTATGACGCTTAGCAATCTCCCAGTCGTTCATGTCATGTGCTGGAGTCACTTTTACCACTCCAGTGCCAAACTTGGGATCAACCGCTGAATCAGCAACCACTTTGATTGTAAATGCCCCAATCAACCCATCAACTTTAATCTCTTGACCTACGTATTTTTTATATCGCGGGTCATCTGGATGCACTGCGACTGCTGTATCGCCAAATTTGGTCTCAGGACGCACTGTGGCGACAGTAAAAGGCCCATACTTCATATAGTACAAAGGGTCTGCCTTCTCCTTATAGACAACCTCCAGATCAGAATACGATGTGCCACAATGTGTGCAATAATTCACGAGTTTTTCTGCTCGATAGATAAGTCCTTCTTTAAACATTTCCTCAAATGTGTTGTATACCACCTCGACAATTTCCGAATCCATAGTAAATTTTTTCTTTGACCAGTCCAGCGCAAATCCCATTCGTCTTAGCTGGTTCTCCATATTGTGCCTATTGGACATGACAAAATCCCAAATATCTGCGAATAGCTGCTCCCTGCTAAAATCGAATCTACTCTTGCCTTGCTTTTTAAGGTGTTTTTCATAAACAAACTGTGTCTCAATGCCAGCATGGTCCGCACCAGGCAGGAAAAGGGTCGCGTATCCTCGCAGACGTCGATACCTTATCATCACATCCTCATACACATATGGTGCATGTCCAATATGCAAGTCTGCGTTTGCGTTCGGTGGTGGGAGGATTATTGAAAAAGGTTTTTTGGCTGGATCGACATTAGCTTCAAAAAGCTTGTGCTTCTCCCATTTTTTATACAAAGCCTCCTCTATTTCTTGTGGCTTAAAAGATGTGTCCATAAATATAAATCAAATGTATGCTGATTTATATCAAAATAAGGCTCTCTTTTCAAGGGAGCGATCGTATATACCACTCTTACACTGGTTTGTCCCCCTTAGCGGGATCAAAGCAGTTTAGAGGGAGTTATACTCGCAACATTCTCAAATGTGAAGGGTATATAATGGTCAACAAAATCATATGGAATGGCTTACGACTACTTTTACTTGGTGGATATACCTTTTTGTACTTGGCCTTATATGTCTGCCACTTGCAAAGATTGTATTTGGGCGATTCTTCGATAAAGGCTATCCCTTTGCTAAAACTATTGCGATCCTTCTAATCTCCTATTTTATTTTTGCTGGAGCAACACTAAAAATAATTTCCTTCACACGAATATCTGTCTTTTTGGTCGTGTTTACAATTTTTTTAGTAAATATATATATTGCAAAAAAAATTACACGTACCAAAAAGCCTAAGAGTAAACATTTTTATTCAATTATTTTTTTTGAAGAAATATTATTCTGCGTCTCTTTTTTCTTTCTATCATATGTGCGAGCTCAGGAGCCCGCTATTCATGGGCTAGAAAAATTTATGGATTTTGGGTTTATGAACTCGATTCTTCGTGCCGGCCACTTTCCTCCACTTGATATGTGGTATGGACCAGATGCACTACGTCCCAACGGATATCCAATTAATTATTACTTCTTTGGACACATTACTGGCGCTGTTCTCATAAAACTCACCGCGACTCCCGCATACATAGCTTACAATCTAATACTTTCTTCTATATTTGCACAGGCCATAACGCTTAGCTTTTCAATTGCAGGCAATCTCGTCCACCTTTTTAAAGGTGTGCAAAAACAAGTTACTCATATTTTTCATTTTATTTTTTTTGGCCTTTTGGGATCATTTATTGTCAATCTTGCAGGCAATCTTCATACGATCTACCTCTTCACGAAGGGATATCCCAACGACAAACCTATACCTTTTTGGCACATATTCTCAAGCTTTAATCCTCAAAATTACTGGTATCCAAATGCTACTCGATTTATTCCCTTTACGATTCATGAATTCCCCTCTTATTCTTGGGTAGTCGCAGACCTACACGGACATATTTTTGATATCCCATTTGTACTTTTAACCATTGCGACAATTATTTTATTTTTTACCTCGCCCACTGCACAAAGTACCGATACTGACCAAAAATATTCATTTGCCCGCCTCATCTCGTACGTTTGGGGAGGCAAAATATCTTTAACAAAGATTAAAAACTACGTCATGAGTCAAAAATCACGACTCATATACTCAACCCTCGTTGGATTTCTAATTGCGAGTTGCTATATGACGAATGCAACCGATGGACCAACTTATCTACTCTTTAGCCTTGTCATTTTCTTTATAATCTATAGATTTACTGCGCCTATAATCCTACTTTCCGCCGCTCTTCTTACGTCTTTTTTTATTTTCACACTCCCTTTCTCTCTCAACTTTAAGCCATTTATATCAGGAATCGGTGTAAATTGTGGACCAGTCTTCACGGGAATTCAAAAAATCGGGCCTTTTTTGTTTGAGGGCAACTGTCAAGCTTCACCATTATGGATGCTTTTTGTATTGTGGGGGTTTTTCATAATAGTATTTATTCTCTTCCTTACAGTAAATTTCATTGAGCGCCTCAAACTAAAGTATCTAATAAAGAAAAAGGGCGCTCTTTCGATTGATTACTTTATAGCAGCAAGCTTTTGTTTTGGAATATTTCTCATTGTAGTTCCTGAGTTTTTTTATATTAAGGACATATATCCTGCCCACTTTAGAGCAAACACAATGTTTAAGCTTGGTTACCAGGCTTTTATCATATGTGGACTTGCCTCAAGCTTTGTCTTCTATCGTATTCGAACAATTGAAGGAAAAGGCAAATATGTACTTAAGGTGATTTACTTATTCTTCTTTTCGTTCATATTCCTCTATCCATTTTTTGCATTCCCCAGCTTCTATGGCAAACTCAACAAAAAGCCATCTCTTGATGGTGGTCAGTGGATGATGCGTGAAAATATGAAAGCAGATCGCGAAATCATAAATTATCTGAATGGCCACGTTGCGGGCTACTCAGTAATACTTGAAGCCCAAGGTGATTCTTACACAAATTACAACAGAATCTCAGCATATACCGGCTTACCTACTCCTGCCGGCTGGTGGGTGCATGAATGGCTATGGCGAGGATCACCCGATGTAGTCGGCTCAAGAATTCCAGACATTCAAGCTCTATACGAATCGCCAGATCTGGCAAGAACTCATATGCTTATTCAAAAATATTCAATTAGGTATATTGTGATTTCAGACCTTGAAAGACAAAAATACAAAAACATCAATACGGGGAAATTCGACACAACCTCCACTAAAGTCTATGAATCAAGCGATAAAAAGGGACTGTTGTATCGGGTTAATTAAATATAGATCTTGACAAATATTTTAGGGTGTGCTAATTTTTATGCAGTTGAAGATCGCTCGTTTATAAAAAACGAGAGATAAAAGAGCATTACTATTCGTCGTCCCCATATACGAGCGGTAGTGATGCTCTTTTTTTTTACTATTCCGTCGTCCCCATATTGCAAGCGGTAGATTTTTTCATTTATAGGTGAAACAGTCTCACTGGTAAAGCCAGATTCTTCTTTGCAAGCTGAGCGAACTCAATTCCAGCAAATATATCTAAGTCTTTCCTCGTCTCAACCTTTTTTAATCCCTCATTTATTTTTTCTCTACTTTTTATATCCATAAATTCAATATAAATGAAGGATTTCTATTTGTCAAGTCCTATAGAAAAATTGACACTGTATATATCGTACCCTATAATAAATAAATTATACTTTATCCTATTGCAGCAAGCAATAATAATTGCAACAAAAATTGTGGATAATTTGTGTGTATCCTGTCATTTAGGTTTATTTATTTTTTGTATAATAAAGAAAACGTATGAAATTTACCTTACTTACCTACAACCTCTTTCACAATAAGGCTGTTGGAAGAATCCGAGAGATTGTCGAAAAAGAAAATCCTGATATTCTGTGCTTCCAAGAAATAGCGACTGATGTAAAAAATTTCGAAAGTGTTGAGAATCTGGGCTATAAGCTTGCGGATTACTCTAATTTTCTTTGGCGTAAAAATACAATCTTTGGAATTGCAATATTCTATAAGGCGAACAGATTTGTATACGTTGAGTCAAACAGCATCAATCTGCCCCACAACTTTATTGGAGCATTTTTACAACTTTTTCGGTTTCATAAAAAATCTCGAGATGTGTTAAAGGCAAACTTCGTGGAGAAAGAAAAAAGAAAGAAATTTATTATCTATAATGTCCACCTCACGGCCTTCTCAACAAATAAGCTAAGAAAACGACAGATAAAAAATGTCTTGCCTGATCTTAAAGCTCACACAAATACGCCAATTATTGTAGCTGGAGATTTTAATTACCCCTATGGCAGACGCTACTTTGAGGATCTTTTTAGTCAATACGATCTTCAAGAAGCCACCAAAAATATATTTTTCACCTACAAAAGGCGAATACTGCTACTACTTTCACTTACCTTTAAAAATGATTATATTCTTTATAAGAATCTTAAAGAGATATCTACCAAAAGGCTTGATATATATGAGTCTGATCATTTTCCCATACTTTCAGAGTTTGAAATAGATTAGCAAAGATTCTCTCCAATTGAACAATGGTCATAGCATACTTTTTAGACGCTCCCCTGTCATCTTTCAGCGGAATAGTCCAGTCCACATTGAATATAGCGTGGCTACTTGCTGAAAATAATCATAAAATTGTCATATTTGCCCCCAAAAAAAACACCAAGGGTAAAAATATCATCAGTCATCCAAATATAAGCATTGAATACGTGCCATCTCTTCCCTCTCTATTTAATAAAAACTTACGTATCAGCTCTCCACTTCCAAACAAATTAGTCGACAGTGTAAAAAAATATTCTCCAGACATTCTTCACTCTCATCATGCATTTCTCATAAGCTTAAATAGCCTAATGATTGGCCGACTTTTAAAAATACCCAATGTGACAACATTTCATGCTTTCTACATGGATCTTAATCATTTAGGGACCATCGGAATAACAAAGCCAAAAGAAAAAATATCAGACTTTCTATGGAACTACACACGATTTTTCTACAATCAATTTGATTGCATAATCACTCCAACCAGAACAGTCCGAGAAGATTTAAAGGCTAATCAAATTACAAAACCGATCTACACCATCTCAAACACCATCAACGAAGCCCAGGCAAATTATATTTCAAAATCCCAATTGCAGACATTTAAGAAAGATCTGAGATTAAAAGTCAATGTAATTTTATATGTGGGACGCTTGTCGCATGAAAAAAACGTAGAACTTATCATTGAGGCGTTTTCCTATATTGTGAAAAATCAGCCTGAATCAACGCTTGTAATTATCGGTGATGGCCCTTCCAAAAAAAAACTCAAAGGTCTTGCAAAAAAACTCAAAATAGAGAAAGACATACTATTTACTGGAGCCATCTCAAATAGTGACCTACTCCAGAAGGGATACTACCAATTAGCAAATGTATTTGTGATGGGTGGAGCATCAGAGACTCAGGGAATCTCAATCCTTGAAGCTATGTATTTTGGAGTTCCAATTGTTGGCGTTGTCGGTCGTGGTAGCGAAGAGCTTATTGGTGAAGTTGGCATACTTGTTGAGCGTCAGAATCCAAAAGATTTTGCAAATGCTATAATAATGCTTCTTAAACAGAAATCCCTGCAAAAACAATTAGGAGAAAAATCAAAACAAATACTTAACAGTAAATATAATCAACAAAAGATCATGAAAGAATACGAAAATCTGTATTCGAATATTGTCTCGCAAAAAAAAGGTGGGGAGAAAAATTAACATATATGAAAGTATCAATCATAATTCCCGCATACAATGAGGAAGGCTATATTAAAAATTGCCTTATCAGCTTATCTAAACAATCTAAAAAAGCGCATGAGATAATCATCGTAGATAATAATTGCACAGATAAGACAATTGAGGTAGCAAAAAAATACGGCGTCAAGATTATTCATGAGAACAAGCAAGGAATCACCCCTGCTCGCAATCGTGGATTTGATGAAGCAACGGGCGAGATACTCGCTCGGTGCGACGCTGACTCAATCTTACCTAAAGATTGGATACGACGAATAATTCACAACTTTGAACGTTATAAAATCGATGCTGTCACTGGCCCTACTGATTTTTATGATTTAAACCTTCCGGGCTACTCCACCTTTTTAACGGCGTATTTAGAATTTTTCCGTTCAATTAAAAATCACCACACCCTGAGAGGTCCCAATATGGCAATTTCAAAGAAAATGTGGAAGAAAGTAAAAAAATATGCCTGTCTTGATGATAAAAAAATCCATGAAGATATGGATTTGGCGATTCATATTCATAAAATTAAAGGCGCTATTCGTATGGATAATAGGCTACTCGTGACGATCTCTGGGCGGCGCGCGAAAAATAATCCGCTTTCTTTTTTTGGGGAATATCCTTTGCGATTGATTAAAACATTACAAAATCACTAAAATAGAGAAAATCAAATATATGAAAGTTTCAGTAATCGTGCCGGTTTACAACGAAGAAAAACATATTGAAGCATGTCTTCGGAGTTTGGTGCATCAAAAAGTAAAACCGTATGAAATTATTATAATAGACAATAACTGCACAGATAGTACGATAAGTATCGTCAAAAAGTATCCAGTAAAAATCATTAAGGAGAACAAGCAAGGTATAACTCACGCTCGAAATCGTGGATTTAATAGTGCCCGTGGTGACATTTTAGCTCGCTGTGACGCAGATTCTATCCTTCCCCCAAGCTGGACAAAAAAAATAATAGATAATTTTAACAAGTACAATATCGATGCTCTTACTGGTCCAGCATCTTATCATGATCTTCGAGCAGTCGATGGCATGCAGGTGGTACGAAGATATCTTGATTTTATGAAGCTCGTTCAAAACAATAAGGAGACTCTTTTCGGTCCCAATATGGCATTAACAAAATCAGTATGGGAAAAAGTAAAGTCTGATACTTGTATTGATGATACAAAAGTGCATGAGGACGTTGACCTAGCAATCCATATTCTCAAAAGGGGGGGTATTATTCGACGCGACAACAAACTCCTCGTCTCAATATCTACTCGTCGAGCTCGAAGCAAGCCTCTCTCACAATTTGTTGAGTATCCTCTACGACTCGTCAAAACACTCAGATCTCACCTTGAAGATTAAGACATTTATTTTTGTTGAGAAGATACTTGGCTATTATACATGAGCTCAATCTCGCCAGTCGTAGTCACATCTTCCGCTGTACGATCCTCGCGAAAACGCTCAAGCCTCGGAAAACGAAGAGCAAAGCCAGCAGTCATGACAACTTGGCTTTTGCCACTTTTTGAAAGTCCCATGGAGCGCCCTGCAGTATGTGCCTGTGAACGCGTAATCTCATCTGCTCGAATCTCAACAACAATTGAAGGAACAACCCACACGTCACACTCCATTGCAGGATCAACCAGATAGTTGGTTGGCTTATTTTTTACCTTAAATTTCTCACTTTTCCGCTTCAATTCTTGCCATTCGTTATCTGTCAAACCTGTGCCAATTTTTGCAACTGTGACATACTGATCAAGTGTCTCATCATACACGCCAACCAAGAATGCACCAATACCAAAGCCTGTTCTTTTCCCTTGACCAAGATCATATCCCATGACCAAAACATCGATAGTATCTTGTATTTTTGACGAATAGCTGCGCTTGAATTTTATCCAATTCCAATCTCGAGCACCTGCACGATAAAGCCCATCGATTTTTTTAGCGATTATTCCCTCAAGACCCTCTGTTATAGCCGAATCAAAAAGTGCATCAAGCACATCTGCCGACTCAACTCTGTCTTGTTTTGCAAGCTGAAGTGTTTTTGTACTGCTTATTTTTTCAAAGAGTTTCTCAAGTGCGGTGCGGCGCACACTAAAAGGTTGTTTAATATAGTTCTTTCCATCAAGATACAGCATATCAAAGACGAAAAGCCGCAAAGGTATGCGTTCAGCCACCGCATCAATATCGTATTTTCTCTTACGCTGCACCGTCTCTTGAAAGGGAAGAAAGCCGCCTGTTATAGGATCATACCCTATCGCTTCTCCTTCAAAAATAACCTCATGTGAACCAAAATTTTCACGTACAGCCTGAGCAACATCTGGATACATTGATGAAACATCGTCAAGCGAACGAGAATACAGACGGACTTCAGAGGTTTGTCCTGAATAGTGAATCTGCAAACGAAATCCATCGTATTTTGACTCAATAAAACAAGTACCAATTTTGTCTATAATTTCTGCACCCGACGAAAGTCGTTCAGCTCTCATCATAATAATTGGGATGAAAATCTCAGGGTTAATATCAGATAGACCCACTATGCCTTTTTCTTTGAGGATTTTGCCTATTCTTCCTAGATCAGGCAATACATGATATGCTTCTTCAATTTGAGCCCTCATGGACTTATCCCCAGTTAACATCCATGAATATGCATCCAACACTGTCATACTTGAAAAACCCAAACGCATCTGCCCGAGCATCATTCGGACCAGATATCGACATGTGAGAGGATCGAGTTGCCGAATAAGATGAGATATGATCGCAACTTTTGTATCTTGCGACCCTGGCCCATTTGCATGTGCAAGTCGCAAAAGTTCATTAAATACAGTAGTTATTGATAAGGCAGCTTCTTCAAATGAAAGAATTTGTTTTTTGTAAAACTCCACAACTTGTCCCAAATCTCCTTGTTTTTTGAACTCCGTGCGAAGTGAAGTAACTTCAATCTGCAACGCCCCTGCAATCCCACGCTCAACAAGCTTCTGCCCCATCCCAAATTCAACCCCCGCATACTCTGGCATTACTCGTCCTTGTAAAAGGTACGTGGTTTGAGCTATCTCATCTGCTGTCAATTGATTATAAAGATCGGCAAGAATACGAGTGATCTCAAGTCTGGAGACTACTTTCTCTATTTTTTCAAAAAAGGTAGAAAGTGTCGAAAATTGCATATAGTGTGAGAATTGTACATTATATAAAGTAACGAATCGATAAGTTTACTGAGTCATCACATATCGAGCGCCCTTTGTGCTCCCAATTTTCTTAACAATACCTTTTTTAATAAGATCCTGAATATCACGAAGTACTGAATCCTCAGACACATCTTCAAATACTGATGCAAATGCTTTATTTTGTATATATCCAATCTCCTGAATGTACTCAACCAATTTGATCTGACGATCTGTCAGATATACCTGCTGGCCGCCAAACTTTTCTTTAAGGCGAACATCGGATGAGAGTTTGAGAATTTTATTTTTTACACGTTCAAATTCAGTTGCAGCGCCTTGGGTGAAGTACTCAAGCCACGGAGTAAGATTGCCCGCCGATGCCTGCTGAAGAGCTGTGTAGTAAGCCAATGCATCGCGATCATAATACTCTTCAAGTGAGAAAAATCGTCGAATATCATATCCGCCAAGGAGAAGCATAAGCATGGCAAGAACTCGAGCAACTCGGCCATTACCGTCTATAAAGGGATGTATTCTCACCAGCTCATGGTGCGCAATACCTGCGCGAATTACAGGGTGCATTTGATCGTGAGCTTCATTCCTGTTGACCCAATAAGTAAATTCACGCATGAGGAAAGATACCTCAAGGGGAGCTGGTGGACGAAATGTCACCTCTCCCGTTTGACTATTTTTTATCACAACCTGCTTTGTGCGATAAGAACCTGATTGAGTTTCGTCAAGAATATTGTGGACGATAATCCGATGAACTTTTTTGATGAACTGTTCAGTGATCTTTGAAACCTTACGCTTTGCTTCTTCATCAATAAGATCAATGACTTTTCTGTAATTTATTACCTCTTGTATGTCGCGGGCGCGTGCCTCAACTTCTTTACCCATTAATATATTCTTAGCCTCGTCCTTGTCCAGCATATTACCTTCAATATGAGTGCCATGATAAACCGAGCGAACAACTGCATCGTCTTTGAACTGCTTTTCCCAAAGAGGAAGAAGGGGGGCGTGATGGATGATTTCTGTTGCGGCCTCAATCTTCCCAATATTTATAAGAAGTGTATTTGTGATAGTATAGCTCGGTGCAAACATGTGTATTTATTATATCAATAACTACTAGCCGAACTACCACTTTCGGGAATTTGTGCATTGATTTTATTTATTCCTTTTACTATGCTTAAGATGCATGATTGTATATGCCACACTTGATCTTACAAATAAGGCCACAAATCCGCTGGCCAAATTTGGCGATTTTGCCAGTATCCTTAATCTACTCATTCCACTTACTACACTTGCCGGATCTGCAATCTTCCTCATTATGATGTTGTGGGGTGGAATTACAATCCTCACAGCGGGTGGCAATAAAGAAAGATTCGACACTGGTCGTAAGACGCTTACCTATGCTGTTTTTGGTCTTGCTATCGTATTCGTTGCCTACCTTGTTGTAAAATTAATTGGTTATGTCCTTAATATTCCAGTTCCTCTATGAGACATCGATTACTTGCCGATAATATATGGGGTCAACTGGCTCCTCCTCCTGGATCAGCCAATCTTGGTCAAGATCCAGTACAAGGACTCGGTACACTTATGGTCTTGGGAATAAGGCTCGTGCTGGTGGGGGCTGCTTTTTTACTTCTAGCATACCTTTTTTATGGAGGCATTAGTTGGATCACCTCAGGAGGAGACAAAGAAAAGATAGAAAAAGCTCGGAATACTCTAACTAATGCAATTATAGGAATATTTATAGTGATCGGGTCCCTTACTGTCTTTCAAGTCCTCACTGGAGACGTCTTAGGAATAATTAAAAATACAGGAGGAGGATGGCAGATACAAATTCCTTCAATCGGAAACTAATCTTTTAATTTAAAGAGAGTTCGTATACTTTCGGTCCATTCAAAATATACGCATGATCTTTGAGCGCAACAAAATCAGAGGCTATCTTAAGTTGCGACGAGCGGATCTGAAAATCATAGGATCCTGTTTTTGATACTCCGTAGAGAAGCCCCCCCTGCCTATCCCACACCCATACTTTTTCTGTATCAGAATTTGAGAATATCTTGGTAATTTGTACATTCTTTTCAGGAAATACTGGATTAAATTCTTGTTTATCACCGGCCAAATACTGGATGATCTGATCTGTCCCACCCACATATACATTTCCATCTATTGCAATCGACGAAGCACCTGCCAGGTCAGCTATCTGGCCCGCGTTGATATACGAGACTTTTCCTCCATAACCATCCTCTGTGACCCCATATTTGTATATTGCGTCGTGTGTGGAATCAAGAAGATAAAGATTGCGGTTGAAAAGCGCCATGTCTGATATGGTCCCCCACTTGTCATCTCGATCAAGCACTTGCTTTACCTTACTGGACTCATCAATCGAAAAGATTCCATCCCCTGGCTTATAAAAAAGCACACGATCCTTATCTATTGCGATAAGTCCTGATCCTTTTATCTTTGAGCTAACTCGCTTATCAAGCGATTTTTTTGCCAAAGATAGAAGATATATTGTTCCCTGATCTGAATCAACAATTGCGGCAGTATCTTCAAATAGTGCAATTTTTGCGCCTTTTGCAAGTTTGTTCTCAACTGAGAGATCGTAAAACTCGCTTGCCCGCCTCTCTTCTTTTTTAAACACAAACCCTTCTTTTTGAGCAATAAGCGCATCTAATTTGGCAATCTCTGGGTATTCTTTCTTGTCACCAACATCACGCTTTAACTTTTCCACCTCTCCCTTTGCTTCGGCAAACAAGGCAGTCGCACGAGGAAGGTTGAGGAATGCCACTTCCTCGGCTGAGTTGAGCTTTTCGATGACAATCTGGCGAGTCGCCTCTATCTTTTTTCTATTTTGCGAATCAGTTCGCACAAGTCCGCTAAAAGCCACGCTTAATACAAATACAATAAAAATCACTGTGACGGCAATGAGACTAATTGCCTTTCGCTTTCCATACTTTTGCACCTGTTCATTAAAAAATTCCCGCAAAGGCCCAAGGCTAAAGCTCAGGCGAAGGCGAGGTCGGCTTCGCGTATTTGACGACTGGACTGATGGATCAAAAGATTCCACTCTCGCAACCTGCTCTTCGAGAGCTACATTCTGCTGCGAGTCTTGTCCTCCTCCCCAATAATTCTGAGGTGTCCCGGATGCATCCTCTTGCATTGGCGCATCTTGCTGATGTTGACCTGTCTCAAGCTCCTCACCTTCAACATGTCTTTGTTCTGGTATATATACATCTAGCGCTCGTTCAAAAGATACAAAAAGCCCAATATGAGAAGCCTCTTGATCTGGAACCAGTGACTTACTGATTTCACTTGATAGCTCAAGGGTCGAATGAGGCAACTTTACCAATTCAGCAAGCGCACCGTCTGATCCAAGCGAATGAATAAAAGAAGGTGTCGCAAAAATCATAAGATCGTCACTTTGTATATACCCTGAGGCGCTACTTCCTCCATCTATCAGTCGGGCAAACTCACCAGCCCGCCTAAGATATACCTGCCCCTCACCAAGAGTCTTGAGATAGATTTTATCCTCGTGAACCAATCCACAGGCTACAGATGCATGGGCTGGCATATTCTGACTTACCAGATGTGAAGAGATAGTCGATTCAAATTCGGCAAGTGTATGATCTGTAGTCTGGCCTATTTTGTAACCTAGACTTTTGAGAAAATGATCTCCATCTGGCGCGTCAACTCCCTCGGCCTCAAGCACGGCGAAGAATCCTCCATCGGCGATTGATCCGACATATATGTCTTTCTTGTTGCTGAGCTTGACTTCTGAGGAGGTGATCGTAAACATATTTTTATAGTAAAAAAATTGCCAGTATCAATAAAATAGCTGAGATTGCCAGTTGAATAAGTGAGGTTGTAAGAAGTGCGGCAGTACGCTTGACCTGGAGTGTACGAGTCATAAGCTGAGTCTGCCTATAAAAGATCACAGAATATCCAACAAAAAGTATGCTCAGTACAATCGCAAAAGCCTTAAAGAAAAAATCAAATAGCCCGCGATTTGAGAATAAAAAACTAAGATCCATGCTTCTTTTTATTTGTCAAATTGTTAATTATTTTAACTATTCGTGATGGATATGGCACACGAAGAAATTCGATATTCTGCTCACTACCTGCAGTCTGCACATATACGTCTCCAAAATTGAATATCGAGCTTGCGGCACCGATTATTCGTGCTGTGGCTTCCTCTATCTTGTCCACTTGTGTGGCGCTAATCTCACGAATAAGAATTGATGGAAAGTCAATATCCACAACCCGCAGATTCGTGACAAGACCTACATCAAAATACCACATGATAAAATTGAACCATACATAAGCAAATATGAACCCCAAGCCAAAAAGATTTCCAAAGATAATTTGAGCTGTGGATAAATATTGCATCGTAAATATATTACTCACAAGCAGTAGTCCGAACAGTATTAGCGAATTCACAAGCCATGGAACTTGGGTGATAGGATGCGGACGCGTCTGAATAAGAACTTCTTCTCCATCAACTTGCTCTTCAAAGCTTACCTTTGGCTTTATGCAATAAGCATGAAAAGGACTATGAAATGGTTTTGAAAGTATTGTGGCAACATCTTCGTCCATGTAATTTATTATATACCAATAAGCACTCTCAAAGCTCTTTTTGATATAATTGACCTAATCTTGACTTTTGGGAGATCGTCTAATGGTAGGACAACGGACTTTGGATCCGTTTATCGGGGTTCGAATCCCTGTCTCCCAGCCAAAAGCAATAGACTAAATCTGACAATTTAATAGAATAAAAACCATGAATAAAAATCCAATTACTGTAGAAGCCGTCGTAAATGCTTCTATCATAAAAGCTTGGGAATATTACAATAAGCCTGAGCATATTGTACAATGGGCGTTTGCTTCCGACGACTGGGAAGCGCCTGCCGCGGAAAATGATGTGCGCGTTGGTGGAAGATTCAAGACAACCATGGCGGCTAAAGACAAGAGCGTAAGCTTTGACTTTACCGGCACATATACTGACGTAAAGGAGTATGAGCTTATAGAATACGACATGGATGACGGTAGGCATGCGAAAGTAGAATTTACCAAAGTGCCAGATGGTGTGAAAGTCACAGTAACCTTCGATCCTGAAAACGAAAATTCAGAGGAGATGCAGCGAGGCGGTTGGCAGGCAATTTTAGACAACTTCAAGAAACACACTGAAAGTATTTAGTATCAGGATATCAATCTTCCACTTTGGAGAGAATAAAAGCGTATTTTCTAAAACCCTGGGAAGTAGTCGGTGACTATATTGGAGCGATTTAACCCCATCTTGATCAAAGTATCATAGTAGCTGGTCACCATCTTCTGCGGACCAGATAGATAAAATTTTCTACTTGTATAATCTTCTATGTATTCTCTCAACATAGATGCATCAATATATCCTGTAGCGCCATGCCAGCCTTGCGGAACATTCTTGGAATTGGTGATTATATATACGACTTTGAGTCCAATCTTGCGTGTGGCCTCATCAAATAGATCTTTGTAGGCAAAATCATCGGCGCTTGAGCAGGCATATAGAAGGACTATGTCTCGCTTCTCTCCTTTATCTATAAGGTATTTGATCATACTGCGATATGGGGTCACACCAATACCACCGGCAATTAGCACTATCTTCTCTTTTTTATTTTTGGGCAGTGTGAACTCGCCTGAGAGCTGAGATGCTGCTATCGGATCCCCCACCTGCATCGCACTAAGAGCCCTCTTGAAACTGCTGGACACGTCAAAGACTTTTACACCAAGTCGCACCTCATCCTCAGTCGGAGCGGATGCGATAGTGAAATATCTACGATTACCTCGACCATCAACATGTACGTGGGGCAGAGTCCACTCAAGATATTGACCAGCCTTAAACCTCAATTTCTTATTTGACTCAAAAATAAATTCATATACTGTGGATCCAACTTTGAGCTTTTGCTTGAACTTAAGCATCAGCTTATCCTTGGGACTCACAATATAAGAGAAGATATTACCAACCACTAGTGCTAGCTCAGGGGTTGAGAATACAGGACCAATATGAAATTGCGAAGCAAAAAGCCCACCCACAAGTCCTCCATACATCATCTGATGGCGCCTTGTTGGGGGCGTTGTAAGGGGTTCAGTAAGCATTACAGTCCCCAAGAATATAAGTGGCCAAGAGGTAAATGCTTGGGTCAGAAGGTCGGCCAATCCAACCTTATTGATAAATCCAAGAGTAAGCATCACGACGAGACTTGACGTGACAAATGTAAAAAACATTGAAAACTTGCGAATCTTCCTGACTATCAATAAACCAAAGATCAGTACGGCAGGTGTCATGACCAAGCTTCCAATCCACCAGTCTGCTCCAGTGATTCCGGTAAAAAACAGAATCGTAGCTGCAGCTGCTGCCGGATTGAATATATGTTTCGTACCACGGGCCAATATATACTTTGAGGCCATAGCGATGATCCCAGCCAAGAAGAAAATCCCAAGATCAGATATTCGAGTTGCCGGAGGAAGGATAAAAAATAATATAAGCCCTGTGATGAGTGCTGATTCTGAGTTAGTCGGCGCCTTGTAAAGTCGTGAGAATATATAATTTGCTCCGTATGCACTAGTGCACACAATCAAAAGCGACCCGACATATCCCAATCCGGTATACGGCAGCACTCCTAAAAATCCAAAGACGATAGATAGTATTGCAATACCAAACAGGCCATACAGGACCAACCTGTACATCGTGATTGAGTTGAGGAAGTTGTCTATCTGGCGAAACATACTACTTAGTATAGAAGAGCTCGGCTTCGAAATGGGGAGATTTTGCAACAGTCGCGTCTGCATTCATAATCAAATATTCAAATTTATAGTGTGGAGTCAATGTATCTGGCGACACAAGGAATAGACAAGTTGCGAGCGCATCGGCAACTAGTCCTGTGTCAGCAACTACCCAAGTCGCAAGTATATTTTTGGGCGAGGTTAGGCTATTCGGATCTATTATATGGTGATAGTCACCCCACTGACGTCTGTTGCCAGCTGATGCGCATATACTTTGATTTTTGATCGTCGCCACACCAATCACTTGTTTTGTATTTTGTGGATTCTCAAGTCCGATCTTCAACTCATTGTCACCCTTCTGAAAAATGTCTCCTCCCGCATCTACGCAATATGACCTACTCCCCTCACTTGTGAGGATGCTCGACACGATGTCAACAAGATATCCTTTACCCCCAGCTCCAAAGTCCAATGTTGCGGATTTTTTGAGAATTAACTGAGGATGATTGTAATCGATCACGTCTTCCCACTGAGGAGGTTTTTGCGGCTTTCGTATCCTCAGTGAGTAGGAAGCATCATATCCCGTCGCCTCAAGCACATCGCCAATAAGTGGAGTAAATGCTCCATTGGTAATTTTATACAGATCGAAGTAAAGTGAAAAAAGTGACTCGGCGTCCTCGGGCAACGTACGCTCTCCACCTGCTACGGATATCTGCATGAGTGTTGAGTCGACGCGAAAACGAGAGTAAGTCCGATCAAATAATTCAATGCGGGTCTTAATTTTATTCAGAAGAGCCTGTTTTGAATCTAAAGGAAGATCATTCACATCAATCGTCCACTGAGTACCTATAGCCTCAAAGCTAAATTGAAATGAACTCATAGACCGTCGCCTCTTAAGACTTTGCTTCTATCTTTATCTTCTCAATCGCCGCGTTGAATCCCTTTGGTGTCAAAGAAGAACCAGATACTTTGGTGAGATTAACCTCGTTTATGTTTTTGCCGACGACCTGCTCTTTGTAGTGAGCGGCGAAATCAGCCTGCTTCACTTTTGATGTAGGAAGCTTGGCTTTTTGAGTAAGCTCAACGTCTTTAATGACGTCTCCGGAAAGTGTGACCTTTACCCCAACTGCTTCTTGACCACCCGGTGTTGTATATGTGCCATCTGCACTATATGTGCCATCCTTATACTGTGCGTTGGCGACATCTGCTTTTTGCGCTTGAGCTGCTTCCTGACCCGTGGTCTGTGCGGCTTGATTTTGCACTACTTGCTTCTCACTCTTATTCTTAAAAAATACCACTCCGACAGATACTGCCACAATTATTGCAATTACAATGAGCCCTGTCGCGACATTGCTTCCACCTTTTTCGCTATTCATAGATATATCTTGAATTTATAAGATAACCATTAGTATACAAAAAAATACAAAAATCGCGCACATCTTTCATATATTATATATAGATGCAGTACTTACCAGAGTTTGCGACAGTTGCCCTCATTAATTTCTTAGCTGTTCTAAGTCCGGGTCCTGCATTTGTACTCACAACCCGAAATAGCTTAAAGTATTCAAGACAAACTGCTTTTTATACGGCTGTCGGGTTGGGACTTGGGGTGCTTGTTCACATCATCAACTCGCTAATAGGATTTGGGTATCTCATATCTCAATCAAATCAGCTCCTTAATGTAATTAAGTACATAGGGGCTGGATATCTTATCTATCTTGGATATAAATCACTGACTGATAAACTACACTCAGTTGGTAGAAAAGGAACGATCACACATAAAGATCCCTCCAAATGGACAGCGATACGGATGGGATTTGCGACAAACGCCCTCAATCCAAAAGCAGTGTTATTTTTTCTCACAATTTTTGCAGTTATTGTAAATCACAAAACCCCACTTCTCATAAAGTCACTCTATGGAATAGAGATGGCATTTATGGAATTTACTTGGTTTGCGATACTTGGAACAATCATCTCCCACAAGACAATAAAGCAAAGAATGGGTAGATTCCAACTGGTTGTTGAGCGCGTGATGGGAGTCATCTTGATTGCTTTAGGAATCAAGATAGCTCTATTCCCTTAAATAAACATTGTTTACTTTTTAAACCCCCGCTTAAAAT
>CAZGZD010000021.1:0-19900 GCA_964530005.1 uncultured Gammaproteobacteria bacterium | reverse complement strand
CATGCGTTTAGGGCTAGGACTACGCAGGTCTCTAATCTGCTTCGCTCCCCTAGCTTTCGTGTCTCAGTGTCAATATTCTCCCAGAGATCCGCCTTCGCCACTGATGTTCCAGAACGTATCAACGCATTTCACTGCTTCTCGTTCTGTTCCGATCTCCCTTGAGAATATTCAAGTCTAAGAGTATTCTAACTTTTCCCGAGGTTAAGCCCCGGTCTTTAAGCAAGAACTTTTTAGACCACCTACACGACTCTTTACGCCCAATAACACCGGATAACACTTGAGGCCCACGTCTTACCGACGCTTCTGGCACGCAGTTAGCGGCCTCTTTCTAGTAAGATACCGTCACACCAAGCAAGCTTGGCTTTCTTCTCTTACCACAGTAGTTTACACACGTTAATGCTTCATCCTACACGCGACGTCGCGCGGTCAGGCTTTCGCCCATTGCCGACTATTCCTGATTGCTGCCTCCCGTAGGAGTGGAGCCCGTGTCTCAGTGCTCCTCTGGCTGACCACTCTCTCAAGCCAGCTACCCGTCATTGGCTTGGTGAGCCATTACCTCACCAACTACCTGATAGGCCGCAGGTCCATCCCTTGGCGAGCAGTTATGCTCTTTGTCCCGGAGGAAACATAGAATATTACCCCACCTTTCGGTGAGCTATCTTCTACCATGGGGCAGGTCCCTACGTGTTACTCAGCCGTCCGCCGCTACATCTTGTATTGCTACAAGACGACGCTCGACTTGCATATCTCAGGCACGCCGCCAGCGTTCATCCTGAGCCAGGATCAAACTCTTAAGAAAAGATCCCATTTCTGGGATCTTATAGAAAACATTTCTCCTAACCCGATTACAACGCTAAAGACCAAACTGTCAAAGTGCAAAAGATACGAATATCTTCCTATCTCTAAACTAACTTAAAAAGCAGTATCAAGAAGGACTTATATTGTAATGAATGATCAGATTATTGTCAACACGCTTACGGTAAGATGATCTGAAGCTTACGGAGTGATTCCGGGTCAGATGCAAGTCGAAGTAGACCGTGAATGGTCGTATTTTCGGGTTTTTCAGGTATCTGCGTCTCGATTTTCAGCTCGGAAGCAAAGTAATGATCAATACGCTCGATATTGGCAAGACCGCCAGTCAGATAGACTCCATGATTAAAAATTTCATCCACGACTTCTGGTGGAGACAGCTCAATTACTTCTTTGACTGTATCTATTATTTGGTTCACGACAGTGAGAAGCGCTTCTTTAATATCGCTTGAGCGCATTTTAATCGACTTAGGAAGGCCGCTTTCCAAAGACTTGCCACGAACAACTTGAGTCTTTTCTTTTTCATCGAAGGTGAAGAGGTCGATCTTAAGTTGCTCGCAGGTGATCTCTCCCAAGATGATTCCATGCTTGAGATATGCGTAGTTGGCGATAAGTTTGTTCATATGATTTCCAGCCGTCTTGAGAGTTTTTTGGATGACGACTCCTCCACCCGATATGACGGCAATCTCGACAAGCCCTCCTCCCATATCGACAATAAGGAGTGGTTTGTGTGCGAATGGGTCGAATCCGCACCCGACAGCTGCTGCAATTGGCGATTCAATAAGATGGCTTTTGAAGACTGAGGATTTGGCAAGTACCTCATCTACTGCTTTTTGCTCGATCTCGGTCGCAATTGACGGAATATTTACAACTGCTTCAAGCTGTGGTTTGAGCGTGAGGAACCGAGTCTGGTATGGCGCGATCGACTTGCGGATAAAATGAGAAATAAGAGCGACTTGCCCGTCAAAATCAGAGACAATACCATTCACGATTGGATGCTCTATCGTGATAAATTCCGGCACTTTACCGGTGATTTGATAGGCTTCTGTACCAAAAAAAATGAATTCTCGCATCTTTCTATTAAGTCCCAAGCAGGTCGGTTCTTTAAGGACTACTCCTTTTCCATGAAGTCCTATTCTGGTTGTAGTCGTGCCAAAATCGAAGGCTATATGTTCGCGGGCAAAAAAAGGGAATTGGAAATTACTAAGCTTTGCTATAAAATTCTTCATATGATATCCAGAATTATACGATATATCTACTACTTACTTTTTCTTCTTACCCCTCTCATTTTTAGTCCCACAACGAGTGAGCTTTTTGAATTTAATAAGATGCTCTTTATCTATACGGTTGCCGCGACTATCTCTTTTTTGTGGATTGTACGAATGGTAATTGCCAAGCGTGTCATATTCAAGACGACTCCAATCGATATTCCAATTGGACTATATGTTGCTGGCCTTATCGCGTCCACTATCTTCTCAATTGATCGACATACATCAATCTTTGGATACTATGGTCGATTCAATGGAGGCTTACTTTCAATTATAGCGTATCTGGTACTTTACTGGGGATTTGTTTCCAATGTAGGACGCAAGTATGTGGAGCGTATTCTTCAGGTATCAATCATATCTTCACTTATCGTTATTCTGTGGGGGTTCCCGGGTCATTTTGGGGCTGATATGACATGTTTTGTATTTGCACCGCAGGGTGGATTTAGTAATTCATGTTGGACGGCACAATTCCAGCCTTCTATACGGATGTTCTCCACACTTGGTCAGCCCAACTGGCTGGGTGCATATTTAGCCATACATTTTTTTATCGCGCTGTATTTCTATCTCAAAAGCATCCATGTTGAATCTGCTAAAGAATCAATACTAGTAAGTATTAAAAAAAATCTTTCATCGAAGACTACGCTTTTTTACTTCACATATCTTATTTTTAATTTTGTCGGCTTACTCTTTACCAGATCTCGATCGGCTGCGCTTGCCTCAGCTATTTCACTTCTTGGTTTTATTGGATATTATTTATTGACTAAAAGAGGTAAAGCGCAATCAATACTTCGTTCTTTTCTACCACTTATTGCTGTATTTTTTATAGCTATATTAATTTTCAAAACAGGCATAGAGCCAATTGATAAGTACATTTCGCTGAGAAAAGCAGTAAGTAAGCCGACGGCAGTAGTTGTGGAGACTTTCGCGGACTCAGATATCACAGGATCGGGCAAGATTCGCGAGATTGTGTGGAGTGGTGCCCTCGAGCTGGGTAGGCGTTATCCATTATTTGGCACAGGGCTCGAGACTTTTGCATATAGCTATTACGGGGTTCGACCTGTAGCGCATAATCTAACAAGCGAATGGGACTTTCTCTACAATAAGGCGCACAATGAATACTTGAATTTCCTCGCTACGACGGGATTTGTCGGGCTGGGGATGTATATTCTGATGATTGTAGCAGTAATTTATTTATTCGTCCGCACGATAAAAAAGCACCACGATAGCGGGCTTTTTGGAATTAGTCTTTTGGCGGCATACACGACTATCCTTATCACCAACTTTTTTGGCTTTTCCACTACAACGATCAATATTTTCTTTTTTCTTATTCCGGCATTTATAGTTGTTTTTAGCGCAAAGGAGTCGGATATAGTCTCCGACCACTCTGAGCATATGTCACTTACATCGTGGGCATTGATCGTGCTTTCTGGATTCGTTCTGCTTCTTACGTATTCTTATCTTTATTCATATTACGTAGCTGATACTAAGTATGCGCTTTCTAAGCAGTATGCTCAAGCTGGTGACTCAAAGACAGAGGCGGGTCTTTTGCAACAAGCTCTCAGACTCAGGCGCGAGCATGTTTACGAGGACAAGTTGTCATTTGCTCTGGCGAATCTTGCGTATGTGTATCAGGGGGATAAAAAAGGAGCTCGTGCACTTGTTGCGTTGTCGCAAAGATACAATGCGCTATCGCTGCTGGGATCTCCCAAGAATGTGCTGTACTTTAAGACAAGGGCCAAGAACTACTATCTCTACTATCAGCTTGACAGCAATCCGCAGGATATTCAATTAGGTATAGATGCTCTCGGTGAGGCCAAGCGACTATCGCCGACAGATCCCAAGATACCTTATTCGGCCAGCATATTCTACTCCCTCATGGCTGACGCGGCCAAAGATCAGGGTAAGAAGAAGGAATTTAGGGACTTATCGCTTGCTCAGATTGGAGAGTCGATAGCTTTAAAGCCGAATTATTCAGACGCTTATCTCATCAAGGCGCAGCTACTTAAAAAATATGGAGATAAAGCAGGTGCAAAAACTGCTCTTAAGTACCTACTTAAAAACATAGATCCCAAAGACGAACAAGCTCAGAAGGAGCTGGAAAAGCTAAAATAATAATTAATGCATGACTTATGATTTAAGAATAGAGATCATAAATCAAAATTCATAAATCTTGCACCTATTTTTACGGAGTAGTGTTGGGACTTGAGACTCCGAACATGCATTTGCAGCTTCCGCAGGTTGTCCCAGGATATCCGTTACTGGTATCTTGAGCTCCATTTAATAGTTTTACTCCAGGGCCGACATCCTGATCATTTTCCAGGCATGCATAGAGTTTATAGCTCTTACCATCTGTGCTTATGTAAGAATAATTATATCCAGATGTTGGGTCGGCAGGAGTTTTCTGGATATATGTTGCTCCTGCTGTATTACCAGTACCACAGCCGTTTGGATGACATAGTGGGATGTTTGGCACATAAGTACTTGATACTGGGTATGTCTTATTGTCCTCAAAATACAGCTCTAGGGCCTTTTGAACTGTCTGCAAATCCTGTTTACGCTTAGAGTCGCGCCCTTTTTTAATTGATGTTAAGAAATTGCCAATTATAAGTGTTGCGAGTACTCCCATAATCGAGATTACGAGTAAAAGCTCAAGTAGCGTAAATCCTTTCTTATACATTCCCATATACTCAAATGGCTACCAGATATGGTAGCCAAGATATATAAATTAAACTAAATTTCTACTGTATGCAGTAATCACAGGCTGTAGTTCCTCCTTGAGTAAAGCATGAACCATCTGTAACAAGTGCTCCAGTATGATCTGGGTTATACTTTGTGTTAGGGTCTCTCTGTAGTGATTTTGAACTTGGTGTAAAACATACACTTATTGACTGAGTACTAGAAACATAATTTGAAAATATTTTAGCAAGCTGTCCAGACCCAGCAAGTGAAATGAAATCTTTCTTTAGCTCACCTGCATCTGCAATCTGTTTTATTGTATTAGGTAAAGTGCTCAAAGGATCTGCTACTCCATCTACACCAGTATCAATAGCGGTATTCGTACCATCACAGGGTGCATCAGCTCCAGCGCTATCTTTACACCCAGGTCCAAAATTTTTTATTGAATAAAATCGGACATAAGCACCTTGAAATTCAATTGCGGTATTTCTTACACCCGCATCTGTGCCTTTTTTAAGTTGTTCAAATGGATCAAGCGCAGCAAGAAGACCAACAGCAAGTGCTCCAAGCAGCGCAATCACAATAAGAAGCTCGATGAGTGTGAATCCTTTTTTATACTGCTTTTTCATGTATAAATATCATATTAAAGTAGTTGCTTAATATTTGTCAAGTGGAAAAAACTATGTTATACTTAATTCATAATTTTGAACTAATTTATGGCTGCACAACCCAAAAGAAAACACTCCAAAAAACGCACAGGAACTCGCGTCGCAAGTAAAAAAGCGACTATTGCCGAGCTCAAATCCTACACAGATCGGAACAAACGCAATGCGGCAAACGTAATAAAGAAAGAAAAAGTAGACAAGAATACCACGTAACAAGCTCTGCGTTTACAACTAATGTATTATGGATAAGCGGCACCTCAAACGGATTCATACAATCCAGAATCTTTTTGCTCTGAGCTTCGCAAATACAGCGAGCGACAAGCTCCCCCACCCCGACAAAGACCTTACGAATGAAATTCTTCTCAAAAAAGACGAAATAGATATGGTTATTAAGAAATCTGCTCCTAAGTACTCGCTTGATAAGATAGCCAAGATCGATCTGGCGATCCTGCGACTTGCGGTGTATGAGTTGAAATTTATGAAGCAAAATCCTCAAAAGGTAGTCATAGATGAGGCGATAGAGCTGGCCCGAGAATATGGATCTGAGAAGTCTTATTCATTTATAAATGGAGCTTTGGCTTCGGTGGTGCGAAAAGCACCATCTCAAAAAAATTAATTATGAAAAAAACTTTTGAAAAGCTGGAGGAAAAAATAGGCGTTGAGTTTAAGAACAAAGATCTGCTTGAGAATGTATTTGTGCATCGCTCATACTTAAACGAACACAAAAGCTTCCATCTCCCATCCAATGAAAAGCTGGAATTCCTGGGGGACAGTGTACTATCTTTGATTACGTCGATGTATCTTTATAATAATTACCCCCAATTTGAAGAGGGATCTTATACTGATATAAAAAGCGCTATTGTACGAACTGAGAGCCTGGCATATGCGGCGTCCCCTCTTGGTTTGGGAGAATATCTTTATCTGTCTCGTGGTGAGGAGCAAGGGGCTGGTCGAGACAACAAGAATATTCTTGCCGATTGCTTTGAGGCGCTTATTGGTGCTATATTTATCGATCAGGGATTTGACGCGTCCTACGAATTTGTGAAGACGTATCTCTTTGCTGATCGACTGGATGAGATTATATCGAGCAGGCAGTATGCACCGGCCAAAAGCTTGCTTCAGGAGACTATGCAGTCCGTCCACAAAACGACTCCTGAATATCGTGTAATAGCCGAAGAGGGACCTCAGCACAAACGAGCATTTACAATAGCCGTATATCTTGGCCAAAAACTTCTGGCTGAAGGTCGCGGCAACTCAAAAAAAGAGGCTGAAGAGCAAGCTGCGCGATTGGCATTGGAAAAAATGAATAAATCTGGTAGAATTTAGATTCATTTTTAATTTTGAATAATAATATGGCTGTTGCACTGAGACTTATGCGAATGGGCAAGAAACACAAGCCCTACTATCGAATTATCGCGATCGACAAGCGTAAAAAAAGAGATACAAGATACATTGAGAGCGTGGGATCTTACAATCCCCTACTTGAAAGTGACAATATTACGCTCGACAACGCGCGATTTGATTACTGGAACTCCAAAGGCGCTCAGATCTCCGAAGGCCTTAGTCGACTGCTTAAGAACAAAAAGCTCATGAAGACTGCTTAAAAAGGATTATCTTTTGTGGAATAATTTTCATCAGCGCTTGCTGTCGCATCTACTTCATCTTTTATCATTACATTCACCTTGGCTTTAATTTCCTCAAGCCGATCAAGTGCCCGTTGATAATTGACAGGTGAAGATGTATCCGACTGTGGACTCGCGTCCTGGCCACTGACAATTGATGAGATTTTTTGTACAGAGGAGTTGGCGCCTACACCGGTAGTCACAGTCTTTTTTGGGGATTGAGTATAGAAGTTGACATCAAGGTCTATTGAGCCACTTTGCGAAGTCTTTAGCTCGATCTCACGGGCCGTGACAAGCCGCCCGCCTCCAAAATTATACTCATGCAAAAAATTCAAGAAAGACTCGCTATCTCCCGTTCCTGATATCTTTAGCGCAAGGCGCTCAGGAGCCGAACTACCAGTCTGGATTGTATAAGAATCTATAATAAAGCCGGTCTTGCGAGAGAGCTCCTCAAGTGTATATATTATCGAGAAATAGTCCTCAATATCTGGGACGAGTGTCTGCAAGACGCGGATATCTTCGTCTAGGTCCTGAGTGTGTTGAGTCGATAAGGCGTTTAGAAGGTTTGCCTTATCTTGAAGATTTGAGACATCCTTTTGAATTTCATCGCGCTTGATGAGATTGGCCCTATATGTTGCAATAAAGTACGGTGGTAGTATAAATGTTGCGCAGAGCAAGATTGTAAGTACAAGAAAGTATGGGATATTTTCTCGAAGTAAAAACTTGAGATATGGTGAGAGTTTTTTTCTTTTATTCATTGATTTTATTGAAAATTCCTTTAAATGTCAGTCGAAAGCTATCTCCTTCTTTTTTACTGTTCCCGCTTGTGAAATTCTGAAGCGAGAGCTCTTGAAAACTCTTGACAAAATCATCTGATTCGACAAATGACAGAAACTTTACCATATCTGAGAAATTGGTAAACCTTACCACAAAATCCACTTTGTGTGTCTTGTCGAGTTTGAAGGATTCCAACTTTGCCGACTCGGTGCTTTCGCCGAGAGAAGTGACAAGAAGATTGTAGTAGGGCTCAAATTTCACATCATCTGCCAAAAATATATCCACCCCATTCATTTTTTTTGTAATGTAGATGAGCTTGGCCTCATCTGCGGACTCTTGCTGTATTGTGCCGAGATACTTTGTCTTTTCAGCGTTGAGTGCGTTTACTTTTACTGAGACTATAGTATTTAGGACTAAAAAGGAGATTATTGCTACAACAACGACAATTGTGTAGATAAGAGTTGTCTGGTGTAGAATACGAAAGTACTTAGCCTTAAGCTTATAATCGTCAGTATTGATCAGTAGATTAATCTTTGTTATCTTCATCTGAGATTTGCACCTATAACAGGCAAAAAGTATGGAAGTTGAGCCTTATTTGCAGCGACGATATTATTCTGGACAAGATAGGGGTTGAGGTCAAAGATACTTGTTGGTATGCCAAAGTAGCGCTCGATAATCTTTTCAATTGCGGGGAACTGGACTGCATTATTGATAAGATGAATTGACTTTATATGACCGGCTTGTTTTTCAGTGATGAGCATAGTGAATTTTTGTATCTCGCCCATAAGCTGCTTGATTGCTGGTGTGAGTATGTTTGTCAGATCGTGGCTTGCTGCAGAACCTGTGAGGCCAAATGCTGAAAGCATGTCTGACGCTTTTTTGATATCAACATTAAGATTGACTGTAATTTCTTTTACAAATAGATCATATCCACTCGCAAAGCTATGGCTTGCAGATAGAAGACCGATGCTTTCATCGAAGAAATATAAAGATGTGGATGATGTGCCCATATTGACAAACATCTTCCCTACACCAGACGTCTCTGATTTTTGACTAAAAAGAGCCGACGCAAGTCGCCCAAATGCACTGATTTCTGTCTCAATGGATTCGGGAATGAGTCCTGACTCCTCAATCAGCTGCTGCACTTTCTCAACGACTTTTTTAGGAGCGGCAGAAATAAGCGCTTCGATCTTTTTCTTCTTTTTATCTTCCAGAAGAACTTCTACATCTATGTTGATTTCATCAAGCGGCATAGGGATAAATTGATCGGCCTGATAGCGGATTGCAGAGAGGAGCTCTTTTTCATTCAGCTGGGGCATCTCGACAATCTGATTAAAGCTTTGCCCATCACTAATTACAATAGCAGCTGAGCGCTGGGTTATCTTGAGAGTATCCAGAAGCTTGACGATCTTATCCGCCCCCTCCTCAAGAATTTTCTCTGACTCGGTTGTAAAAAATGTCTTCTCAATTGTTGTGATTCCTAGATTCTGAATATGTATCTTATTGCCTTGTATCTGCGCATCAACTACCTTTACGTGAGACTCGCCTATGTCGATACTTATATGTTTTGCTCCCATACTAACAGTATCAAAGATAATCAGCCACAAGTCAAGAGGAGAGTGGTTCACGGGCCATCATTTCTGATCTTTGCTTGGATTGTGTACTCAAGCTGAGCATTGTCCTCAGGTCGAGTAGATGCTGTTGAGCCTTGATAAGCAGCCCAGAAGTGGATCTTTACGAGTGGTGCAGATGAGACAGCATCTTGTTTGCAAGATAATTCGATTTCTGGGAGGATTGTGGTTGGATCGCTGGGATTATATATGAACACTTTGACCTTGTCGGATGTAAGAGGTTGTTCAGACGCACCTTCAATTTTCTTTACGAGCTGACCACTTGCGGCATAAAATTGAACATACTCTCCATCGCTGGTGTGAAAATAAAGATCGCGACCATCATTTGTCGAGAAAGACCCGCAGACTATGGGTATTTTGGAGCCTTGAATATTTATATCATTTTCAAAAATACCATCGACATCTTCCCTTATAGTGGTTTTTATTGTGTCTATAGCGCTGTCTGCTTGTTTTTTGACTTCTGTGAGATGCTGGACTTTGGTTTGCGCACGAGCAATTGAGAAGATGATTGCAAAAAGGGCAGGGAGCGCAAATCCAATCACGCCAATCACAACAACCATCTCGATAAATGTAAATCCGTATTTTTTCTGAGTGTTAATTTGACTCATGGAATTATTGATCGATAAGACCAACTTGTGAATTAAGAATAGAGCTGTATTCCTGTCCGAGAACTTCGAATGTCGATGTGATCTGAATTTTGACCAGATCACGATTTCCTGCAACTTGGGTAAGCGTCGCTTCTCTTTTTTCAGGCGGGTCGTTTGGAAGTGGAACGCAGCTTCCAGGTGATGCTGGCCACTGAATATTATTCAGGCAATAGGTGGATCCGCCAGAAGATGTTTTATCATAAAAATCGTCCCAATTGAGATCTTTTTGGTACTTTAGCCACTCCAGAAGCTCCTCTGATCTGTGTGCGGCCACGACTCTTTTGGTGTTGGTGCCTATATCGCGAAGTACAGCCGTGGTGACAGCTGCTGCGACGACAAAAAAAAGCGCAAGTATTGTTACGAAGATGAGTACTTCAATGAGAGAGAAGGCTTTCTGATGAAACTTTTTCATATTAGGGAGAACAGGTTGTATCTGTTAATTTCTTTATGATTCCTGTTGTGGATATATCAATACGCGGACACTTGGTAGTGGTGCCTACAGAATTCTCAAATTGTATGGGCAGGCTTAATGATGAAAAAGTGACATCTCCTGGTGTCGGATTAAATTGTATTGTGCCACTCTGCGGACTTGTCTTTACAAGAGATTGTCCAGATGAATTTTTTGGGTATGAATAGGAGTAGATAGGTGATGCTGTACCATTGCATACAATTTTTAAGTCATATCCATTTGCGGTAAGTACAATTTGATAGCCGTCAAATGTATTGGCCGGATCTATAGAATAGTTGCAGTCATCATATCCCTCAATGTCACGCGCTGTCGCCTTTTTCTTTGCCAGCTCAAGAGTCTGTAAGAATTTGTTGGCCTCAGTATCCAGCTTGCTGGCTTTGTTGAAGTTGTTATAGTACGCAAGCGATAATCCGGAGAAGGCAGAGATGATCATCACCACAATCAGAAGCTCAATGAATGTGAAGCCTGCAAGATATTTTCTCATCTTTATTGCTCTCCATATGGACCTAAGCAGTAATTGCAATCTTTGCCAGCACAATATAAATGGCATGTGGGTGCCGAGCTTGACTCAAGGTAGGCTCCCAGAGTATAAGAATCACCATTTTTTTGATAAAAGTAGCCAGGATCACCCGCCACTCCTTTGAATTGTGGATCTTGTGGAGCTTTGTTCATATAGCATGGAATAGGTGGAGTGGCTGTTTCATCACAATTTGCAGGTAAAGGATATCCTGGCCAGAAGCCATTTACATTACTTTGTGATGGGTAAGTGTCGTTATCTGCTCGATACTGTTCGAGCGCTGAGCGAATAAGTTCAAGATCAGCTTTGCGTCGCGCGTCGCGCGACTGCTTGATGAACTGCGAGTACGTCACAGCTCCCACTCCGGCCAGAAGCCCAATAATCGTGACGACGACAAGAATCTCAATAAGTGTGAAGGCATTTTTTTTTATCATTGTTGTTGACTTAGGCAATATTTGCCTGGCGTACTTGGTTGGTTGCCATTTTCTGTTTCAAGATATGCGCAGAGTGTATAGGCGTCTGCCTGGATTACAGGAACAGTATAGGTATAAATGCCAGTATTTAAGGGGTCGACTGGGGCAGGGCTCATTATTGTAGTTGGTGGAGTTGTAGCTGAGCATTCTATGCCACTTGAGCTTAAGTCTGGAGGTAAAGGATACTTAAAGTCACAGATTGAATAATACTGTTCGTAGGCCGATTGCAACTCTTTTAGGTCAGTTTTACGTTTGGCATCTCGCGCTTTTTTTTGCACTGTTGAGTACGAGGCTGTTCCTACTGCGACAAGTATGGCAATAATGCCAATCACAACAAGAAGTTCAAGAAGTGTGAATCCTTTATTATTAAAAAGTTTTTTTAGCATATATTTTTACTATACATTATGGTTGGGTAAGTTGGTAGCACCAGTTGCTACTACATGAACTGCCCGAATATGTTGAGAAATCGCCAGGGCAAGTATGTCCAGCCGCATCAGCTTTATTCTCAAGGCAGGCTTCAAGTGTATATGTCTGTTGTCCAGTTGAATTGTAATAGTAATATTTGTGTGAAGAACTAGTGAAGGAAGGATCTGTGGGTAGTTTTTTAAGATAGATAGTCTTATCCGATGGGCACGAGTCTTGAAAATCACCAGTACCTCCTCCATTGAACCAGCATTTACCTGTACCATCGGAATTTAGTGCATTACTAAAATAACTTGATGCAGGGTATTCTGGGGGGGTTTGGTCTTGCTTATAAAGCTCAAATGCCGATTGCATTGCTTTTAGATCTGCTTTGCGTGTAGCATCACGCGCTCGTTCGCGGGCAGCCATAAAATTCGGCACAGCAATTGCTGAGAGAATAGAGATAATACCAATTACGACAAGAAGCTCAATTAATGAAAACCCCTTTTGCATACAAAATCAGCTTACTACAATTCAAAACAGCTTGTCAAATGAACTGAGATTGTCATGATGATTTGGCCGAGTATGCCTGTCTTACATATATCAGAAGGTGATCTGTAGCCACTTGTGGAGATACATTGTTGCCAGTTACAAGCGCGCGTATTCTTAGTGCCTCTCGTAGTACATTTGTCGCATGAGCATCGTCTCTCGCTCGAATCCTAAAAAAGTCAATGATGTAGTCTATTGACTCAAGCTTTGCTGTTGCAAATGTCTCCGACATAAAAGCTTCCATATCGCCTTTTTTGACCAATGTGTCAAGAACTCTTTCCGCACTCAACTCTTTGACTATTTCTTTTGTGTTTTTGATTCTTATGATTTTGGCTCGGGATCTTATTGTCGGGATTACTGCGTGCTCATTGGATGCGATCAGGATAAATTGAATATTTGCGGGATGCTCCTCAAGGAGCTTGAGACTGGCATTTTGCGCAGGAAGGCCGGCTGTATCAAATTGCCGAATAATATAAAGGCGCGGGATTGATGATTCGTAAATGGTCTCTTTTTTAAGTTCGCGAATCTGTCCGATTGTGATCTCTTTTTTCTCAGGCAGTATCTCAAAGATATCTTTTTCTGCAACTTCGAGGTTTTTGACGATAGCTTTTATTGCTCGTTTGATATCTAAATTTACTGTTCCAACAATGATGTAAGGGGTCATATTTGAGCCAATATTCGATGAAATTGTAAAATCAAAAGTAGAGAGTTATTTGACTGCTGAGCATACACCCGATCACTTTTAAAGTGATATATGTATATCTATATTGCATTTTATCAGAAATCTCACTATAGTAAAACTAATGAACATACCACCAAAAGCTCTTCTTAAAAATATAGTGGATCATGGGATCATAACGGCCGATATGGCCGATCAGTATGAGCTTGACAGCATAAAGAAGAATAAACCAATTTATGACTATTTATTGACCGAAACAAAAGTCGAGAGACCAGCAGTACTTAAGGCTGCAGCTGATGCTCTCAAGATTCCGTGTGTAGATTTATCCACATCCCCTGTGGACCCACAAGCTGCCAATATGGTCTCTGAGTCAATTGCCAGACGATTTCACATAATCCCCTATCGCTTCGACTCTAAGACCGATTCTTTGTATGTTGCGACAGATGATCCATTTGATACGCAGGTAACAGAATTCTTGGAAAAAAAAATAAATAAAAAGATAGTGCTTGTTCTGGCTGATTTGCCTGAGATCGAGAAAGCGTTTACTCACACATACACACAAGGACTATCTCCTGAGGTAAGCGAGGCTCTTAAAGAATACATACCGCAAGAGCAGCAAGGTGCGATTGAAGATATAGGATCTGTAATTCGTGAGGCGCCTATTGCCAAAATAGTCACGACAATTCTTGAATTTGCTATTAAAAGCCGAGCATCTGATATCCATATTGAAGCTGAAGAAACAAAAACAAGAGTGCGTTATCGAGTCGATGGCATATTAAACGAAAAGCTGACATTGCCAGTCAGCATCCATGATCCGCTTATTTCGCGAATAAAGATACTTTCACAGATGAAGATAGATGAAAAACGTATTCCACAAGATGGTCGATTCACCTTCAAACTTGGGCACGATGAGGTAGACCTTCGCGTATCTTCCTTACCGACAGTCCATGGGGAAAAGATTGTAATGCGACTTCTTAGAAAAACTGGGGGGTTGCCGACTCTGGCTGACCTTGGACTTCGAGGAGTACCTCTTAAGGACTTTGAATCTGCATTCTCTGAGCCATATGGAATCGTACTTGTTACTGGTCCGACAGGATCTGGAAAGACGACGACCCTCTATTCAGTATTGACCAGGCTCAACAAACCCTCAGTCAACATCATCACTCTTGAGGATCCTGTTGAATACCAGCTTGACGGTGTAAATCAGGTTCAAATCAACGCACAGGCAGGACTTACTTTTGCAAATGGTCTTCGTTCCTTTTTGCGTCAAGATCCAAATGTGATACTTGTTGGAGAGATTCGAGATAAAGAGACCACTCAACTTGCAATTCAAGCAGCGCTCACTGGGCACCTCGTTCTCTCAACATTGCATACAAATGATGCAGCAACAGCCATTCCCCGACTCATTGATCTTGGAGGGGAAGCTTTTTTAATTGCTTCGGTTTTGGCGGCATCACTGGCTCAGCGAATTGTGCGTCGTATTTGTGAGCACTGTCGAAAAGAATATGTTCCAGATGCAGCAATTGCTCAGTCTATTCAAAAGACGCTCGGTACACTTACCCCAAAAAAGTACGAGGCCACATCAGAAATGAAGCTTTTTAAGGGGACAGGATGTAGCGAATGTTCAGATACAGGATACTTGGGGCGTGTGGGTATATTTGAAGTCTTGAGGGTAACGCCTGCGATAAATAAGTTGATACTTAATCAGGCCACAGCTGATGAGATTACAAATCAAGCAAGAGCAGATGGCATGATAAGTATGAAGCAGGATGGATTCCTGAAGGCTCTTGATGGCATAACTACTGTTGAGGAAGTTTTGCGAGTGGCTGAGGAATAATGCATAATAATATATATGGATATCAACGCACTTTTTGATCTAACAATTGAGCGTAATGCCTCAGATTTACATATCACTGTTGGATATTATCCAGCCGTTCGAATCAATGGAGAGCTTCATCAGCTAACAACGTTGTCGCTCGTTACGCCAGAGGTTGCTCAAGAGATGCTTACGTCTTTTTTGACTGATGAGCAAAAGGAAAATTTGCTGGCTAACAAAGAAATAGATATCGGCTACAAATATAAGGATCATCGATTTAGAATTAATATTTACTATGCTCAGGGAACGCTCAATGCTTCTTTTCGTCTTATCCCAAACAAGATTAAGACTATTGAGCAACTCGGTCTTCCGACTATATTCCACGAGCTGACGAAATATAGCAATGGGTTGGTACTGGTCAATGGCCCAACAGGTGAGGGAAAAAGCTCGACCCTGGCTGCCCTTATAAATGAGATTAATATCAACTCTACACGACACATTATCACAGTTGAGGATCCGATCGAGTATGTATACCCAGCAGCGAAGTCCATCATTGCACAGCGGGAACTACACCAAGATACTCATTCATGGAACATATCGCTGCGTTCAATTCTGCGCGAGGATCCAGATGTGGTGCTTGTTGGAGAGATGCGGGATTTTGAGTCGACACAACAGGTTGTCTCAATAGCTGAGACCGGGCACCTGGTCTTCTCTACCCTACATACTTCATCTGCTCCTGAAACGATAAATCGAATAATTGATATATTCCCGGCCCATCAGCAGAATCAAATACGCTCTCAGCTGGCAACAACACTTCGAGCTGTCGTGTCTCAAAGACTACTTCCTCGGGCAGATGGTGTAGGTCGTATTCCGGCCGTTGAGATTATGTACAATAATCAGGCCGTAGCATCGATTATTCGAGATGGTAAGCCATATCTTCTGGACAATGTTATTCAGACATCGGGTGCTGAAGGATTTATTTATTTTGAGAAATATCTATATCAACTATATCAACAAGGGCTTATTACCAAAGAGGTTGCCCTAGCGTATGCGCTAAGACCCAAAGAGATAACAAAATTTATTACATAGTTTGTAAGGGAGAGGTGCAACTTCTATGCTGTATCGATATAAGGCTTTGCGAGGAGAGCGACTATATAAAAAAAAGATTGAGGCAAAAGATGAGAGCGAAGTCATACAGTATCTCAAAGACAATGGCTACTTTCCCATTGAAGTAAAAGAGGTTGGGACAAGTCAAATTGCGATATTTAGTAGCTTTTTTGACAGGATCACATTTACGGATATTGTCGATTTGACGCGCCAACTTGCTATTATGTTGAATGCAGGTCTGACAATTGTTGACTCCTTAGAAATTCTTAAAAAGCAGACGACAAAAGAAAATCTCCTCAAGCTTATTGAGGAGATTGATAAGCACGTAAAAGGGGGAAATACTCTATCATCTGCTTTAAAATCATATCCTCAATATTTCTCCAATCTTTATATAGCACTTGTGAAATCAGGTGAAGCATCAGGTAAGTTGTCCGATATTCTACTCAAGTTATCTGAAAATCTTGAGAGCGAGCGCGAATTTAGAGGAAAGCTTAAGGGAGCGCTTATCTACCCTATAATAGTCGTGACGGCAATGATTATTGTAATGTTTATCATGGTGACCTTTGTTGTTCCTAAGCTACTGGGTCTTTATACGGATTTTCAGATTGATTTGCCGTGGACGACAAAGCTTCTTATTGGTATTTCATCCGTCACGACCCGTCTATGGCCGGTTATTATTGTTGGTGCGATAGGTGCGTATATTGGTATACGGTCGTATATTCGTACAAAGGCAGGTAAATATATGCTCGACTCAACTCTTTTAAGACTACCCATACTAAAGAATGTCGTCCAAATGGCAGCACTTGTAAACTCGACTCGAACTCTATCTATTTTGGTTGAGTCTGGTGTATCTATTCTTGAGGCCTTGAACATAGTCGTTGAGACGGCGGGGAATTCGGTCTATGAGGAATCTTTCAAAAATATCTATAAAAAGGTTGAGAAAGGCCAATCTATCGGAGAGTCTCTTGCCTCGGAGAAGATATTTCCACCAATACTTGTTCAGATGACAATTGTTGGTGAAAGCACAGGCCATCTTGACGATACCTTAGGTCGGCTTTCCCGATATTTTCAGTCAGAATCAGAGCTTGCGATTAAGGCAATGACGACGCTCATTGAGCCACTTATTCTCGTATTTTTAGGTATTGGTGTGGGATTTCTAGTCCTCTCGGTCATTACTCCAATTTACAATCTGACAAGTCATTTTTAAATTTTAATCTTTGGCAATCAGGTCGAATTGATAGTCTTTAATAATCTGATTTAGCTCAGGGAAGTCTTCTATTTTGTACTCTTTGACAAATTCAGACACTGAATCTTGAGTTTCTTTAATAAGGGCATAATCTGATAAATTTGCAATTGCAAGACTACTTGCTCCATGTTGGCGTAGTCCATATATATCTCCTGCTCCTCGATGCTTAAAGTCATACTCAGCAACTTGCGCCCCCAGTTCAGTATGTGCAAAAAATTCGAGTCTATTTTTGACGGCCTCATTTTCTGTCTCTGTAAATAAGAAACAGTATGACTGTGTAGCCCCACGCCCCACTCGTCCTCGCAATTGATGAAGCTGTGCGAGTCCAAATCGCTCCGCACCCTCAACCAGCATAATTGTTGCATTTGCCACATCGATTCCAACCTCCACAACTGTTGTCGTCACAAGCACATCATATTTTTTGTTCTGGAAGTCGAGCATAATCTGATTTTTTTCAGCAGGTTTTAGTTTGCCATGAATAAGTCCGACAGTAAGGTGTTTGAATATTGTGGTTTTTAGTCTTTCATATTCAGCTGTGGCAGCACGCACAGTCTGCATAGTCTCGTGCTCTGACTCTTCAATAAGCGGACACACAACAAACACTTGTGACCCAGTGTTTTTAACTTGATCAGCAATCCACCCGTAGCCTTTGTCCCGCTTTATTTTGGGTACAAGATGAGTTTTGATGGGTACTCGTCCAACTGGCATCTGATCAATGACCGATATATCAAGTTCACCATACAGTGTAAGTGCGACAGTACGAGGAATTGGTGTGGCTGTCATAGTAAGAAGGTGTGGGTTAATACCCTTTTCTTTAAGTTTTGCTCTCTGTCTGACTCCAAATCTATGCTGCTCATCAATGACGATAAGTCCCACTCTATCAAGGTTTACTGTTTTTTGGATTAGTGCGTGGGTGCCAATGACAATATCATAATTTTCGGATTTATTGATCTTTACCGACCCTGTATGGAGTCCTACTTTAATACTTGTTTTTTGAAAAAGACTTGAGAGTGTTGAAAAATGTTGATTGGCCAATATCTCAGTGGGCGCCATAAAAAGAGTCTGGAATCCGTTGAGCTGTGCAGCAAGAGCAGCTATCGCAGCAACTACTGTCTTGCCAGATCCGACGTCTCCCTGCAAAAATCTATTCATAGGATATGCATTTTGAAGGTCTTTAGTAATTTCGTGTATGACTTTTTTTTGGGAGTCAGTAAGCTTAAATGGAAGACTTTTTATAAAATCTAATATCTTATTTTCATATTTTTTGATTTCAAAGGCGTGTCCGTTTTTTTCACTTTTCCATTTTTCTCGAGTCAGTGCGGCAGACAGCTGAATGACAAAAAATTCATCAAAAGCAAGTCGGTACGTGGCGCTTTCCTGTGACTTTAGGTCCGGTGGGAAATGAATAAGGCGAATCGCCGCCTCTTGCGAGATGAGATTATATTTCTTTCGAATCTTCGCAGGCAGAGGGTCAGGTGTTGGTTTACTAGTTGATGTTAGAGTAAGCACAGTCGATATTTTTTCGCGCAGCAGTCGGGAAGAAAGCCCTCTTTTTTCTGAATAGTATGCGACAATTCGCCCCGTGTGAACTGTGTCTTTGCTGTCAACTGTCAACTCATATTCTTTAGGCTCAAGTTTTATCCCTGTTGCGGATTTGGCGACAATTCCGGCAACTGCGATGTGCGTACCTTCTTTTATGTTACGCAGAATGTATGGTTGATTGAACCAGGTGATCTCTATTTTGCCTGTGTCATCATCTACGAGTATATTTTGAATGGTAAATCCACGACGCCTGGTATAGGTATTTTTTGCTGAAACTACTACCCCCTTCACAGTTGCCGACTCTCCAACTTGCAGTTTATTAATAGTTTCAATGAGCGAGAAGTCGGCATATCTCACGGGAAAGTATTTGAGTAGATCGCCAAATGTATTTATGCCGATTGATCTTAGTCGACCAAGTGTGAGTGTGGATGTCTGAGGGAGTTGATCAATTGGGGTATCATACATACAATATTTGCTTTTTCTTTTTGTTATTTACCAACAAGAAAGGGTATGGTAAGGGATGAGCCGACGAGTGCGATTGTGCTGATCACAATAATTACTTTGATTATATTTTCTTTTTTAAAGATTCTCTTAAGTCTTTTTTTCATATGCTATCTATTATATGATGATGACAACATTTTTGCTATAATGAATGAATATGGCAATTGTTAGGAGACGGAGTAGCCAAACCTCAAACTCCGCTTCATTTACAGGAACTCCTCGATACAGAAGAAGTCGCCTATTCTCGAAGCAAAAACTGACAGTAACCTTTATCACCGGACTCATTGTCCTTATCATTATCGGTTTTTTTGGGTCATTTCTTGTATTTGCATGGTACGGTCGAGATCTTCCAGCTCCGGGTAAGCTTGCTGAGGCCGCGGGTGCAGGTACGGTATTTTATGATCGAGATGGTGAGGTGATTTATGATTTTGATAAAGATAAAAATCGGGTACCTGTCAAATTTGATGAGATACCCGATTATTTAAAAAAAGGCACTATAGCGA
>CAZGZD010000020.1:0-20294 GCA_964530005.1 uncultured Gammaproteobacteria bacterium | reverse complement strand
GCTGAAAGTTGCTTTTTGACAAGATATTTCTTGGCTATATTGAATTTCTCATCCTCTGTATATCCTGCAAAGTGAACAACCTCGAGTCGGTCCAGAAGAGCGGAAGGTATTGTATCCAACATATTGGCCGTTGTTATAAAAAACACATCGCTCAGATCATACGGCACCTCAAGATAATTGTCTGAGAAAGCATGATTTTGTTGTGGGTCAAGGGCTTCAAGAAGTGCAGACGATGGGTCGCCTCGATAATCTCGTCCAAGCTTATCGATCTCGTCCAACATAAATACAGGATTTCGCTCACCTGCCTGCTTGATTCCTTGAATCATACGCCCTGGAAGTGCTCCCACATATGTACGTCTGTGACCACGGATCTCTGCCTCATCACGGATTCCACCAAGCGATATCTTCACAAACTTTCGATTCAGTGCATCAGCAATAGAGCGCCCCAAGGATGTCTTACCCACACCAGGTGGTCCGACAAAACACAAGATTGTGGGCTGACGACCCTTACGACCCCCGTCTTCTTCTTTCGAAGGCGACTTCTTTTTGCCATCCTTTTGCTTTCTAAGCTCAATTACGGCCAAATATTCAAGAATGCGCTCTTTGATTTTTTTCAGTCCATAATGATCATCGTTCAGAATCTGCTCCGCTTTTTTAATATCAACGTTGCCCTTTGAGGTAGCTTTCCATGGCAAGTCAACTAGCCAGTCCAGATATGTGCGTACGTAGGACGATTCTGGATTGTATTGGGACATCTGCCCCAAGCGCTTGAGCTCCTTAGTCGCTTTTTCCTCAACGTCTTTGGGCATACCTGCTTTTTTAATCTTTACTCGATATTCATTTACCTCACTATCTTCCCCTTTTGCTCCCAGCTCTTCCTCAATAGCCTTCATCTTCTCTCGCAGGAATGCATCTTTCATCCCCTGCTCAAGCTTCTTCTGAGTCTTTGACGATATATTCTGCTCAATCTCAAGTATGCGCATCTCTCGATTTATGTACTTTACCTCTTTTTTAAGGCGCGCTTTTAGATCTCCCTCTTCAAGTAGATCCTGTCTCTCTTCTTCTTTAAGATCAAGTACCATAGCGACTTGGTTTGAGAAATGCAGGGGAGATGTGATATTGAGGATATTTGCGAGGAATATGAAGTCCACAGTCTTTCCAAGATTGATTGCACGCTTAATTTGCGCAGCAATATGCTTGACCATTGCCTGAATCTCATCGTCGTCTATCGCCTCTTCTGGAATCTCAACGACAGAGACAGCAAAATATGGATCTTCCACTGTATACCGTAATATTTGTACCTTGTGCTGACCTTTGACAAGTGCGCTGATCTCTCCTTTCTCTCCAGTTATCACTTTCTCAATTGTTGCCACAACTCCGACCTTATAAAGCTCATCTGCTGCCGGATCATCGAGCTTGCTATCTTTTTGCATCACGAGTACTATCTTCTTATCTCGAGTGAGCGCATGATTTATAGCAAGCACACTTTTCTGTCTTCCAAAAACAAGTGCATTCTCAGTTCCTGGAAATACTATCCCTTCCCGTATAGCTACGAGTGGATAATCGGACTGTTCTAAGGCTCCGTATGATAATGTCATATGTATTAGCAGTATAGCAAATACTCTGCTAACTGTCAAGCGAACTTAAATATTAATTGTTACAATAGTCCAAAGCTAATATATCGTACAAGTATTTGTATCGATATTATACAAACTGACTAATGATACCATCAAAGTCTGTGAATCTTTCTCGGGAAATCAACGAATCTTTCCCCTCAAGTTCAGCTACTCGCGCGTGGTAGCTGGGTTTGTCTGTCTTATAGATCACACCCAGTGGGAATTTCTCGCGATCAAGCTCGCACGCCTTAAGAAGAGCCATATCATGGTCGTCAGGATTATAATTTTCCGGCAGTTTGTACGCATTCTTCAGATAATATTGGTACGTACTGACTCGATTGAAGGTCACACAGGGCTGGAGGATATTGATAAGCGAAAATCCCTTGTGCTCAATCCCGCCGCGTATAAGATCAGTCAGCTGAGCCAGTTCACCAGAAAAGCCCTGAGCTACATATGATGCCCCCTGTGTAATACCAAGAGTGAGTGGATTCACTGGCCTCTCAATGATACCGGCTGGAGTGGATTTTGATATATCGCCCTCTTTTGCAGTTGGCGCGACCTGACCGGTAGTGAGGCCATAGACCCGATTATCATGCACGATCACAGTGATATCGTGATTGCCGCGCAGAGCATGCAGTAGGTGATTGCCACCCTCGCCATAACAATCGCCATCCCCCGCCACGACAATTACCGGCATTTTGTGATTGGCCAGCTTGGCACCGACAGCATTGGCCACAGACCGCCCGTGCAATGGATGCATAGCGTATGCATTCAAGAAGTCGTTCATATTGCCGGAGCAACCTATACCAAAGATGATAAATACTGATGATGGATCATGACCAAGTTGTGTGAGTGCAGAGGCAAGCCCCATACGAATCGGGAAATCCCCACATCCTGAGCACCATGTCGGAGTCTCTCCAAAAAAATCTTTATTTGCGCCTTTCATAATTTATTTTCTTTATCAGCTTTTAGTAATATACCCGACCACATCCCCGGGAAAAATAGGCCTACCATCATATTTTAGTAGCTTTTCTTCCAGGTTGATACCCGTCTGCATCCTCAGAAGCTTGGCAAACTGACCCTCTGAATTATTCTCAACTACGACGTAGCGCTTCTTTTTGTCAAAAAGCGAACTTATCTTTTTACTATCAAGTGGGTAAAGGTAGGTAAAATGAATAAATGAAGTCTCAATCTTGTGTTCGTTTTTCAGTATTTTCTGAGCATCGATGATCGGGCCTTTTGTACCTCCCCACGAGACAAATACAATATCGGATTTGTCGATATCCCCATAAATCTTGGGTCGTGCAAAATGCTTCGCGAGATATGTAGCGGCTTTACGACTGCGCTTATCAACCTGCATACGGCGGGTATCTGGGTCCTCTGTATTATGGCTGTTCTCCTCGTGCTCGTAGCTGTTGCTTTGGTAGTAAATACCCCGCTGACCCGGGATAAGTCTTGTTGAGATTCCATCTTCGCTGTTTGCATACCGCAAGTACTTGGCGCCCGTATTGGCTACTGTCTTACCACGATCAACGACAAAGGTGCGACTGAAAGTATCTACAAGTTCACGGTCAACTGAGTAGTTCGATTCACTTATGAACTTATCTGAAAGTACGATAACGGGAGTCTGATAGATATCGGCCAGATTGAAAGCTTCGGCGCTTATCTCAAGCATCTCCTGAGCATCCCCTGGGGCCAGTACAATCTTGGGAAACTCACCGTGTCCTGAGAATACAGCAAACAAAAGATCAGCTGCCTCGGTCCATGTGGGCAAGCCTGTGGCCGGACCAGGGCGCTGTGCAACAAATATCACAACAGGAAGCTCGGCTATACCAGCAAGGGACACCGACTCCACCATGAGAGCAAATCCGCCACCCGATGTACCCACAGCTGCACGAACGCCCATAGCTGAGGCGCCAAGCGCATTGTTTATGGCTGCTATCTCATCCTCAGGGTGACGAACAATCATACCAGTCGCCTTCTCCCAAGCAGCAAGAGTGGAAAGTACAGTCGATGAAGGGCTCATCGGATATGCTGCATACAATCGGCAGTCGGCAATTGTGGCAGCCAGACTAAATGCATCATTTGCCGTGATCACAACACGCGCGGGAGTGGAGTCTTTTTTAACAAGTATTGACTGGCATTTGTCTTTATGATGTGCCACAATATGATCATATCCCATATGCGCAAGCTCCTGATTATAGATCACGACTTTCTCCCCTTTTCTCTCAAATTCCTTGGCCAGTATGTCATCTAAAACTTTGATATCTCCACCCATAAGCGCGATACTTGCGCCGAGTGCTATGGTATTGCCCATCATCTTTGGTGCCTTTGTCTTATCCTGCAAAAATTGACCGAATGGAAGCTCGATCTTCACCACATCGTCTTTAAAATCAAATTCTGTAGCGTCATATACGACAATGCTTGTTAGCGTAAGGCGGTCTTTGTGCAACTCGTACGAATCTTTGTTCAGGCAAACCAAGAGATCGATTGTCTTTTTCGTCGATAATACGGGATCATCTGACACCTGCACCTCGAATGTATTATGCCCCCCTCGAATCAGTGACGGATACTCCACATATCCAAATGCATGATATCCTGAGCGTGTCGCGATCTTTGAGAAAGTGAGGCCGGTTGTGACAATTCCATACCCTGCTTCACCACCGACTTTCCATAAAAAATTCATAGTATTATTTATTAGTCATAACAACATGGATCCTTGTATCCACAGTTTGCACAATGGGCGTCTACCCCACCTGCCATACCCTTCAAAGTCTTAAACCCGCATGACGGACAGATTCGGCTATTGTCGCCCGATACATCCTGAGTCTTGCTATTTTGGGAATATGCGCTTTCCATCTTTTTTATTTTCGATATATATGGCAGCTGTGGGACAAGCCTTTGCTGCCTCGATAAGAGCTTCGTCTATCTCTTCATCAGTCGTGTCCAAAAATACCGCTTTAGCTTCGCCATCGAGTGTAAATGCTCGCTGCGCCACTGCTGCACATGTTGCGGCACCAATACACAGGTCTCGATCAACCCATACACGAAGATCACGAACAGTGACAGGTCCCGATGGCTTTTGTGGATCTTTAAGCTTTGTCATTCTTTTGTATTTTTATTGCCCGCTGTAGCGCCTCATATGATAAAAGGAGGCATTTAAGTCTCGTCGGACCGGTCGCAATCCCAATCAAATCAATCATAGCGTTTTTATCCATTTTTATCAACTCCGCAAGGCTTTTTTTGAGCACAAATTCAGAGAGTATATATGCTGAAGCCTGTGATAGCGCACAACCTTCTCCACTAAATCGCACCTCCACAACGACTCCATCTTTTACGTCAAGCTGGCAAGTCAGAACATCCCCACATAAAGGATTGCTTACTGTAGCACTGTGAGTCGGACCAGCTAAAGTACCATGATTCCGAGGCGCATGATAATGATCAAGTATGATCTCTTGATATATTGAGGACATATCTTATTATACCGCGATCAAGCTCAAAACCAATGGAAGGGGTCGCTAAGGACTGCCCTTATATGAAGATCATGAGCGCTATAAGAAGCAGTCCAGATACACCGACAAACCATGCAGCAGTAGATGATCCGGCAGCTGGCACTGTCGGCGCTGCCTCACCTGGGGCAGATGTAGCTCCTTCCTGAGCAAGGATGATCTCTGTTGGGTTTGTACCTGGGACATCGGTTGGTGTATTTGTCGGGGTTAGAGTCGATGTCGGTGTGACAGATGGCGTGCCTGTTGGCGTTTCTGTCGGTGTGCCGGTTGGAGTCGTCGTTGGCGTTGAGGTTGGTGTAGAAGTCGGAGTGCTTGTCGGCGCAGAGCAGCATGCGGTAACACCTGGATTTGCCTTACACTGATTCACAAAACTTGGTTGACTGCAATAAAATCTATTGTCAGTTGTAGATTGCACGCATGATAAGCCGCTTGCACACGGAGTGTTGTAACATCCAACCTGTCCACAAGATAATGGCTGAGTTACAGGTGGTGTAGGAGTATTAGTTATTATTACGGGTGGATAAGGTGTGGATGTCGCGATTGGCAAAGTGACAACAGGTGGATTACCACAAACAAGATCATCATTGGGTGTGCATACCCCAGTACAACACTGAGTACCTTGATTACTCCCGCCGCCTTGTCCACAGATTGCACCTCCAGTCTTACAGGTTGTACTACCGGTACAGTGTCCACCACTACACACTCCAGTGCAACATTGGGTTCCTGGGTTGCTCCCGCCACCTTGACCACAGGTTGCTCCACCCACTTTACAGCCAGGAGCCCCACTACACCTGCCTCCTGGATTTGGAATACATGACTTGGAGCAACACTGCACACCTGATCCACCACATGATGTACCATTTGGCTTACAAATCGAAGGTGTAGGCGTAGGTCCTGAAGTGCGTGTGGGGGTAGGAGTTGCGATTCCACATGTCTCATTTGAAAAGTCTATAAATGACTGCCAAGCACTGAGTGGATTACCACCACACGAAACATCGATTTGCTGGGTACCGCAAAATCTATGATTTACAAATTGCATTCGAAAGTAATCACCATTTGCGTCGGGCAATCCGGAAGCATTTGTATGTACTGAGTTAGAGTATCTGAATGTTACCCCATTTTCTTGACATCCACTTGCTTGATATCTATTTTTGTGATTCACCTTACCCGCAGGTGATTTGTCAGTCAACGGACAATGATATTGAACACCAAAACAACTCTTAGGTATCGCATCAAATCCGATGTGTAGCTGCCCGCCATATGAAGTGCCATTGCCACTATTGAAGTCTTTACCTGCTGCGACATTGCCCCACTCGGCTCTCGGCTTGAATACTTGAGTAAACTGCGTAAGGTATACGCCGATAATAGCACCTAGAAGAATTACAATAAGAGAGCTCAGTACCAGGACCTTTTTCTTATTTTTTTTACCTTTTTTGGAGTTGGAATTAGGTGCGCTTGTTCCTGATTTAGCGTCTATGGGGGTAAAATTGTTTGATATATACGGATCATTCCCAGCACTCATGCTTAACATGCATTATAGTGAGGTTTTTGAGTACTTGTCAACTCCGTTTTTTTGGCGAAGTGCACAATATTTTTAGCGCTGAAGGGTTTTGGTTGCTTTCTCGAGTCCAGCGACAAGATTGTCGACATCACACGTAGTATTGTATAGAGAAAAGCTTATCCTCGAAGAAGCCGAAATACCAAGCCGAGTGTGAAGCGGCATAGTGCAGTGGTGCCCCGCACGAGACGCAATATGCTGCGTCTCGTCCAGAATACTTGCCACATCATGCGCATGGAAATCATAGAGATTGAATGTTAGTATGCCTGCTCGATTATCCATAGATTGCGGACCATAAATATGTATATTGTCACCAAATCTATCTTTTAAAGACTTCAAAGCATATTCAAAAAGCTTGTGCTCATGCAGAGAAATATCACTCATTCCTATTTTTTTAAGATATGTGACTGCGGCACCCAATGCTATAACCTCGGCAATTGCTGGAGTACCCGCCTCAAACTTCTCAGGCGGGTCGGCAAATGTCGTCTTCTCAATTGCGACTGTCGATATCATCTCTCCACCATATTGAAAAGGGTACATATTATCTAAGAGTTCAGACCTTCCCCAAAGCACACCTACTCCAGTCGGGCCATACATTTTGTGTCCCGAGGATGCAACGAAATCAACTCCCAGATCTTCTACATTAAGTGCTATATGCCCAATAGCCTGTGCACAATCGACAATAATCACTATATTGGGATTGATCTTTTTTGCAGCTTCTGCAATCTGCCTTATCGGATTGATTGTGCCAAGTACATTGGATACAAGCGAAAGCGCTAAGATTTTTGTTTTTTTTGTAATAATTCCGTCAAGATTGATTGCATTATTTATTCCAAGTGCAAGGCGGCCGCCTGAGTCAATATCGATAATCTTAAAGTCTGCGCCAACTTCAAAGGCAAGTTGTTGCCATGGTACGAAATTGGAATGATGCTCGGCAATCGACACCACTACTTCGTCTTTTGCCTCGAGAATCTGGCGACCAAGCGCATATGCAACCAGATTGACAGACTCTGTCGTGCCTCGTGTAAATATCGTGTCTTGCGGCTTTGCTCCAATAAAATTGGCAACTATTGCTCGAGCCCCCTCATACTCTTCAGTTGCTCGGTCGCTAATCCCATAGATACCTCGTTTGATATTGGCCGAATACTGAGTGTAATACTCGCACATCTTATCAATCACGCTCTGTGGTTTCAACGTCGTAGCAGCTGAATCCAGGTATATAAGCTCTGGATTGTGCTTAAAAATAGGGAAGTCTGCTTTTATTTTTTGAGGGTCGAACATAAAATTAAAATTAACCAAAAACAAATCCTTTTGTTACTTTTCCTTGTTTTTGCGACTTGGGAGGCCCGACTCGCATGACGAGTTGGGAGGGAACCCACTGGAGTCAAAAACAAGGAAAAGTAGAGATTTTCTTAACTCTTTAGCTTTAAATCTAAATTAAATTCTGGTATTTTCATCCTTATCATATCAACAATCTCATCCAAAAATCCCATGACTAAAAGTTTTCTTGCTTCCTCCTCTATGATCCCGCGACTTTTAAGATAAAGCAACTGATCGGCGCTAACATTGCCAGTTGTGGAACCATGCCCACACTTGACGTCCGGCTCAAGTATCTCCAGACACGGATCTGACTCCACAAATGCACCACTACCCAACTTGAGATTTTGATTTTTTTGATAAGCATCTGTACCATGAGCGCCCTTTTCAATTCGAATAAGTCCTTTGTATACAAATTTAGAGTCATCGCCAAATACCCCCTTAATATGGAGACGAGATTTAGAATTCGGACTTATATGATGTTGATTTGTGAATATCTGATATGCGTCTCCACGATTCCCCGTATACAGGCCGTAAATTGCAAGATCGACATCCTCACTCTCAATACTAAAGGTAAAGTCACAGGAGGTATTGTGCATGAATGCGATATACTCACCCGGCTTATCAAAAGAAATCTTTTCAGCCTTTGTGTTATTAAGATCAATAAACGTAGCCATATTTTTTACCCTACACTCCCCTCCATCTCCATACGAATAAGGCGATTAAGCTCTATCGAATACTCAAGTGGAATCTCTCGTGCAACTGGCTCAATAAATCCATTGACCAGTAAACTCTCTGCATCAGCTTGGGATATGCCACGAGATCGAAGATAGTTGATCTTTTCATCACTTAGCCGCTCGACTGTCGCCTCATGCTGGATACTGATATCCGCTTCCTTAACTTTCATATAGGGATATGTGTCAGATCGAGATTTCTCGTCCAGAAGTAGGGCATCGCATGTTGTGAATACCTGTGCGCCCGTGGCACCAGGTGCAATCTGCACAAGTCCCCGATAGCTTGTTCGGCCGCCATCTTTGGAAATTGATTTGGATATGATTCGAGATGAGGTGTTGGGTGCAAAGTGAAACATCTTGGCTCCCGCATCTTGGACCTGCCCTTCTCCTGCAAACGCAATTGATAGTACCTCACCTCGAGCGCCCTCTCCATACAGATACACACTTGGATACTTCATCGTAAGCTGAGATCCGATATTGCAGTCAACCCATTCCATAATTGCGTTGCGGTCGGCGCGGGCTCGCTTGGTGACAAGATTGTACACATTCTTACTCCAGTTCTGGACTGTAGTGTAGCGACATCTTGCCCCCTCTTTGACAAAAATCTCGACAACAGCCGAATGGAGTGAATCTGTGGAATAAACAGGGGCAGTACAGCCTTCAATGTAGTGGACACTTGCACCTTCATCAACAATGATAAGTGTGCGCTCAAACTGACCGAAGTTCTGAGAGTTGATACGAAAATATGCTTGAAGCGGAAGCTTGACCTCCACACCAGGTGGAACATATACGAATGATCCGCCACTCCATACGGCGCTATTTAGCGCTGCAAACTTATTGTCAGCCGCTGGAATAAGTGTGCCGAAATATTCTTTGACGATTTTGGGATACTTGGCAAGTGCTGTATCCATATCGCAAAAAATCACACCCAACTTATCGAGTTCGCGATTCACACTCTCATATACTACTTCACTCTCATACTGCGCAGATACACCTGCCAGATACTTCTTCTCCGCCTCAGGTATACCTATACGATCATAGGTCTCCTTTATCTCAGCGGGCAGATCTTCCCATGAGTTGACCTGGCCTTCAGTCGGCTTCACGTAATAATAGATGTCCTCGAATTTAATACGGCTCAAATCTCCACCCCAGGTAGGCATCTTCTTCTCAAGAAATATTTGGTAGGCCTTGAGGCGAAGATCGCGCATCCACTCTGGCTCTTTTTTCATTGCAGATATCGTACGCACTGTATCCTCATCAAGTCCTTTCTTAGCCTTAAAAGAATACTTCTCCGGCATTGAAAAGCCAAAACGGTAATCAAAATCTGTCTGTTTGCGCTGCTTCTTAATCACTGCGTTTGCCATAGTTTAAAAATAATCTTTAATCAAAGTCCGCGTACCCTTGTTTCTCAATCTCAGTCGCCAATGTACTATCCCCAACTTTCTTTAGCTCTCCATTCTTTACGACAAGTACAAAGTCCGGCTTTAGATATTTGAGTATTCGATTGTAGTGGGTGATGATAATATACGTTTTGTCTTTCTTCGTTGAATCTAGAAATTGCGCAATTGTCCTGAGTGCATCAACATCCACCCCAGTGTCTACCTCATCAAATATCAGAAGCTCTTTATCAAGTACTGCGGCCTGCAGCACCTCAAGTTTTTTCTTCTCGCCGCCCGATGCACCCTCGTTTAACGACCGAGTCAGAAGATCGGGATTGATTTTTAGCTTCTTGGCATACTCCTGCACCTCTCGACGTATCGTAAGCGCGTCTTTAAGACCCGCGAGTGCAAATTGCAACATCTGATAGAGCTTCACACCAGAGAGTGAAAGTGGACTCTGAAAAGACAAAAATATGCCTGCTTTTGCTCGTTTTTCTATATCAAGCTTTGTGATATCTTTACCATTGAATACAAGCTTTGATTTTTTGCCCAATGCATATGCGGGATGACCCATAATCGAATATGCAAGAGTTGATTTACCTGATCCATTCGGTCCCATCACGGCATACACCTTCCCACGCTCAAACTCAAAGGAAAAGTCCTCGATGATTTTTTTTCCTTCAACCGATATTGATAGATTCTTAAGCGATAACATCTATATTTCTTAAATTAATAAATTATTTTTTTCAGGGGTACATCACGAAGAAGAATAATTGTACGCGACTGAGCTTCAAAAAGCAATTAGTCTGCTATACTATCGGTTAAATATGCCAACACATGAGCTGCCACACACTATCGAGATTTATCGAGATCACCTTGCCGCGTGGGGCATGCACATGAATGGGGTTGACGATCAGCTCCCTTTCCTTACGGCCGAAGGGCATCTAAAAGGTGCCGAGCGTATGTACAAGGGCACATTTACTCCCGACGTGGCCGCCTATGTAGTAGCATGGTTTAGAGTGGTATCTGAGATCGGAAAAAGGGCAGAAAAGGCATTGGCTCGTTTTGACCCAGAAAAAGCTAGAGAGTATGGAATCGACCCGCAAGAGGCAATTGAAGGAATACTTCCTGACCTTATGGTTGGCAACGACGACGTGACAGCTGCCTGGCTAACCAATGAAGCCTTTGGACTCCCCAAAAATTTTCCTGATCGAAAAAGGATAGACAGATTTCAACCACTTGTCGACTCAACCGATCGTCCCCAAGCGCTAGGAGAGTTTGCGTGGCCGCTTACCATAAGTATCTTAGCTGTACGCCAGCAAAACCTAAGTCTAAAACCCGCTGAGATATCTGAGATAGTGACAAGTACTGATAGAAATGTGAGACGTTCACTACAAGCCCAAAAAAGAGCTATTATAGAAACAGGCGTGCCGTTCCCTGAAAAAAGAACGTGGAATAGAGAAAAATTTAGCGGCAAAGGGGCAGTGGGAGACCTACAGACGATGGGATTACAAATGCAAGGAATGATTGACGAAGGTATGAGTGCATCTGCAATAACTCATATTCTTTTGAAAGAGTTCGATATTTCGCCTGAAATAGTTGAAAGTGAAGTATATATCCACATGCTATGCAGCGGGAAAATCAAATCATAGTCTTAGTCTCGGTACCCGCTCAAGCGCTACCAGATCTTCCACAAACTCCCCGCGCTCATACCGCGATGCCGCTGCAACACCGATCATCGCAGCATTGTCAGTGCATAAATATTTTTGCGGCGGGAAAAGCACTTCGACTTCATGCTTTTTTCCCAAAGCCCGAAGCTTTGTACGAAGGTATGAGTTGGCGCTCACTCCACCACCCACAAGCAATCTTTTGACCCCTGTTGATTTAATTGCCCGCTCAGTCTTTACAATCAACACGTGAAATGCTGCCTCCTGAAACGAACTTGCAAGCTCTCGTAGATTGTCTTTTTTTTCTTTTTCACTCATCTCTTTTAGTTTGTAGTACAGCGCAGTCTTTAGACCAGAATAGGAAAATTTATATCCAGGATCGCGCATCAAAGGACGAGTGAATTGATAAGTGTCAATATTCCCTGCTTCACGCGCCAATCGCTCGATCACTGGCCCGCCTGGATACCCAAGGCCAAGCATCTTGCCGGCCTTATCCAGCGCTTCACCAACTGCATCATCGACTGTCTCGCCCAGTACTTCATACTCTAAATTGTCACGGCAAAGGACAAGTTCAGTATGACCACCTGACACAAGAAGAGCGAGAACGGGGAATATCATCTCGCGACTTGGATTACCTGCGCTATTTTGAGCATAGTTCGCCATAATATGGCCTTCCATGTGATTGATAGCAATGAGTTTTTTGTTGTATTTTTTCGCAAGGTCTTTGGCTTTTTCGACTCCCACCTCAAGTGCAATAGCCAGTCCTGGCCCAACTGTGACCGCAATTGCTTCGATGTCGTCCCAGACAACCCCTGCACCCTTTAGAGCTGAGTCAATCACTCCATCTATTCGCTCCAGGTGGGCTCGCTTGGCAAGAGAGGGAACTACACCACCCCAGCGTTTGTGAATCAGAATCTGAGAGTATATGCTGCTGGACAGGACTCGGCGCCCTTGAGTAATCGCCGCGGCTGTCTCATCACAGCTCGTCTCAATTGATAGTATTTTCATAAAATCTATAACTCGTAACACAAAATAATCCAAATTAAAAAAACTTCCTTTTGTTACTTTTGCTTGTTTTTACGACTTGGGAGGCCCGACTCGTTTGAACGAGTTGGGAGGGAACCCACTGGAGTCAAAAACAAGAAAAAGTAAAATCGGCTTGATTCTAATATACCTCTATTTTTCTTGTCTTTTTGTCAACATGCTCAATCTTAATATGAACAATATGCCCTTTTTTCTTAAAAACTTCATATACTGACCCAGACTTCTCGCCCCACTCGATACACATTACAACACGTGGCTTTAGATATTTCTCAAGTCCCAAATGCTCAAATTCTGACTCCTCCTGAATATTGTAGAAATCAGCATGCACTAATGTATTAGTGGCTTGACCCGCCACATCATATTCGTAATAAATCACAAAAGTAGGGGAGATTATCCGATCTACGCCCAGCGTCTCGCCTATCCCCTTCACAAATACAGTCTTCCCAGCACCCAGATCTCCCTCAAGAATAAATATGAGTGATTTATTTGCCAAATGCTTTTGAGATTTTTGAAAGATATCTTTAGCAATTTTTTTTGTTTCATCTTCTAATTCAGAGACAAAGCTTTGCGCACTTTTTAGATCAGCATCTCCCTGTCTAAGAATTTTAATATCCAAAGTTGTAAGATCTATCACGGTTGAAGGCTTATTGCGTGGTAAGCTACCTGCATCAACGATCAAATCGACTAACTCGCTTTTTTTTGAGGATAATTGATTCAAAAATGCATCTGGCAAGTAACACGAAGATTTTCCGGATACATTGGCGGACGTGGCAGTCAACGGCTTGCCGTACCTCGCAGCAAGATCAGTAATTAATTTGTAGTGGGGGAGTCGTACTCCAAGACTCCCCTGTTCAGACTCCAAAAGTGGGGAGACCTTATGCTTTGATGGTAGAACAATGGTATATGGACCGGGTAGTAGGCTCTTGAGCATATTTATTTGATCATGATTCGTCTCAACATACTCCCCAATCATCGCAAAATCAGACATAAATACTGATATGGCCCGTCCTGCTGGCCTTGACTTAATAGATATCAACTTCTCAACTGCTGCGCTTGACGTGGCATCAACAAGCAGGCCATACACAGTGTCCGACGGGAATACGACCACCCCATCGTTTTTAAGAATTTTTACGGCTTGGTCGATTATAGACTCTGTGGACTGCCCTTTTGTTTTTAGTCTTTTCATGATTTATGCTATTTTACCAACCCGCGTGGCAAATATCTGGTACAATTGATCCTATGCCCAGTGCAAAAACTACGAAAAATGGAGCCCAAAAAAGCGGCCAGAGAAAGATGATGCAACTCAAATTCAACTTCAATATACAGACTCTTTTTATCGCTGCATTTATCGGTATCTTCATCTTCCTCAGCATCCGCTCAGTGGCGGGCGAGCTTAAAAAAGCACTGCCCGAGCGCCCAATCACATCTGTCATCAAAGACATTAAGGATAAAAAAATTGATAAAGTCGAGATTATAGATAGTAAGGTGCTTATCACCTATAAGTCAGGCGAAAATGCCGTCACATACAAGGAGACGAGTGGAAGCTTTCTTGAGGTGCTTAAGGACTCTGGAGTAGATCCAGCAAGTGTAAATGTAGTCGTCAAAGACACACAGGGGTCTGCCGGTCTTATGAACTTCCTTGGAAATCTGATCCCAACAATCATCATCATCGCATTCTTCATCTTTATGTTCCGCCAAGCGCGTGGAGCGCAGGACTCAGTCTTCTCTTTTGGACAATCCAGAGCCAAGCGATTCAACAAAGATATGCCTAAGACGACATTCAAAGATGTTGCAGGAGTAGATGAGGCCAAACGAGAGCTTGAAGAGATTGTTGACTTTCTCAAAAACCCAAATAAATACAAAAAGTTGGGTGCTCGCACTCCCAAAGGGGCTATCCTCTTCGGCCCAGCCGGATGCGGTAAGACGCTTTTGGCTAAAGCAGTCGCCGGTGAGGCAGGAGTCCCCTTCTTCTCAATTGCTGGATCTGAGTTTATGGAGATGCTGGTTGGAATAGGTGCTGCTCGAGTCCGAGACCTTTTCGCAACAGCCAAAAAAAGCGCCCCCTCTATAATATTCATTGATGAGATCGATGCGATAGGACGAGCGAGATCGTCTGGTGTAATGCCCTCTCACGATGAACGCGAACAAACACTCAACCAAATACTTGTTGAGATGGATGGATTTACGCCCAATGATCTGGTGATTGTCATGGCAGCCACCAACCGTGGAGATTTGCTTGACTCAGCGCTTCTTCGTCCGGGTCGATTTGATCGCCGAATAGCCGTCTCTTATCCTGATCTTGAAGGACGAGTCGCCATCCTTGCAATTCATGCTAAAGGCAAGCCATTTGTCGAATCAATAAACTGGCAACGAGTAGCCCAACGTACTGTCGGGTTCTCAGGAGCAGACCTTGAAAATATGCTGAACGAGGCCGCAATTCAAGCAGCGCGTGGCGCAAAAGACAAGATTGATATGGAAGATATTGAAGAAGCTGCAACGAAGGTTAAGCTCGGACCTGAGAAGAAAAGACTCCAGTCTGACATGGACAAAAAGATCACAGCCTATCACGAGGCTGGACACGCAGTTGTTGCTCACTTTCTACCGACCACTGATCCGGTACACACAATCTCAGTCGTATCTCGCGGCATGGCTCTTGGATTCACTCTTACCCCGCCGACCAAAGACAAGCTGCATGAGACTATGACAAGCCTTCTTGAGCAGATTGCTGTGATGCTTGGAGGGCGTGCGGCAGAGGAGCTGGTATTTGACGAGATCACCACAGGCGCTGCCAATGACTTTGATCAAGCCACAAGTATTGCACGCTCAATGGTGATTGACTATGGTATGAGTTCGCTGGGACCTGTCAACTGGGGAGCGACAATGGATGTCACGAGCTGGGGCAAGCCCTTTGGAGATAGTGAAAGCATCTCACAGGAGACTCTGGCCAAGATCGATAATGAAGTCAAAAGAATACTTGATGAAGGCTATAAAAAAGCAATTGCGCTTATCAAGACAAAGCGCACAATACTCGATAAGATAGCCTCTGAACTCATAAAGACTGAGAGTCTGGATGAGGATGAGTTTGTCAAGATCGCCGGACCCAAGGTACGACTTGACTCAGAGACCGAGAAAAAAGATAATAAGAAGGCATGAGCAAGACACTGCTTCTTATAGACGGCAATGCCCTTATCTACCGAGCGTATCATGCTCTCCCCCCTTTCAAGACCACTGATGGTACGCCAACCGGTGCAATCTACGGCTTCTTCTCTATCCTTCAGAAAGCGATTCTGGATTTTCGACCGACCCACCTTATCGTCTGCTTCGACACTCCAAAACCGACATTTCGCAAAGAGATGTTTGCCGAATATCGAGCGCAACGACCAAAGGCTCCAGACGACCTCATAGTCCAGATCCCACATATCCATTCGCTTCTTAAAGCAGCTGGTATTACCTATCTTGAAAAAGAGGGGTACGAGGCTGACGACCTACTTGGCACAATCTCCCGTCATTTGCATGCAAAAGACATGAGAGTACTTGTCTTCACGGGCGACCGCGACATGCTCCAGCTTATTGATGATCACACATTTGTCGTTATGCCACAAAAAGGAATCACGACGGTGGCCGTATATGGAAAGCAGGAAGTCGTGGATAAGTACGGAGTCACGCCCGAGCAGATACCAGATTACAAAGCGCTTGCAGGGGACGCGGGGGATAATTATTTTGGTGCCAAGGGAATAGGACCCAAGACCGCGACCAAGCTATTAAACCAATTCGGCCACCTTGAGAATCTTATGGCGAATCTGCAAGATGTGCAAGACGAGCGCATCCGCAAGATCCTCGCAGATCACAAGGATGATATCCTTATGTCCAAGCGGCTTGCTCATCTTGTGAATGATGTAGATGTGGAATTTGAAATGAAGAATGCCGAGTTTACTCACTTTGACGAAGGTTTAAAAACAGAACTAGATAAGTTGCAGCTCTGGAATCTCAAAAGCAGGCTTTTTAAAAACACAGCAAAGCCTGTGATAAAAAAAGTGGAAAAAGAGGAAGAAGTCAAAAACTCCGACCAGATGGATTTATTTTCTTAAAGAGGAGCGTCAGTTGCCGACTCAATTGCCCAGTGCGCACGATTTGCTAAAGGCAACATCAGACTAAATGCTGTCCTCATGTAGTTCCCTATTTCCACCATAGCGTCCGGTAGTGCAGATCTCTCAATGTCACCACTACGAGGGGCATATCTTCCAACTCCCTCTCTATGGTTTGACCTATCAAGAGCACTTACCCTACTTCCTCTTGGAACTGTTGGAAAATCAGCGCTCATGTATCCTTCTGCCACAGAAACCCGTACTGCCCGTCCACCTATTTGCTGAATAGTTACCTCACTCGGATAGTTCGGACTGCACGGAGGTATGACCACTTGCCGTACTTCAGCACCCGAAACTGCACCATCTTGCTCAAGCACTCCCAGAAGCGCCCCACCAAATGGCGATAGATCACCTATACCTATGGCTAATTCTCCTTCGGCCCATCTTGTGGCATAAACGTCCATCACTCTATGCGCACCTCTATCAATTAAGTACCAACTTGAGAGACTAAGACCAGCTTCCAAATCTACATGTGCCATGGACGATAGTATATCATACTAGCCTGTAGAATCAATATAAATCAATTGCGGAAAAGCTGGACGAACATCTTACCGTATACCCCACCATCAATCACTCCAATACCTGCTCGCCCATAATCCACACCCAATATATTGGCACGGTGGCCGGGTGAGTTCATCAGCCCCTGATGAGCCAGATACACATCCGGTGCATAGGCCAGATTCTCCCCAACCACAAGGTATTCAATCCCCGCCCGATCCACTCGCTTGGCTGGAGTAGAATCGTCCACTGCCGACACATGCGAGAAGAACCCATTCTCAAACATCTCCCGTGCATATGCCCGTGCTACAGCCTGAAGAGCTGGATCTGGACTCAGACTCTTTAGCCCTCGTTGCACACGCTCATGATTGATTAGATCAAGCATCGTGGTCTCAGACTGCGAATCAATACTGAGATTGCTACGCGCGACCTTAAATCCAAGATCTACCCGTGAATCAGAGTCCGGCTTGACAGTCATGAAGTTGAGCGTGTCGGAGATTGCGTCATTGAAGATATTTTTCACATACTTCTCACTCGTTTGAGCAAAATCGACAAAGAAAGGACCTGTCCGCGACTCAAGTATCGCCTGCTTCACCTGTCCACGAACTGGAAGTGCAAACACAAGAGATACAAAAAAAAGAAATAGCATCGCACCCTGAAGAGCACCTACGCCATATCCCATAAGTTTATTGACTTGATGTTTTATCAAACGCTCTATACGGGGATACAAGAATATGCTCACAAGAAGATAAAATACAGTCTCAACCACAAACCAACATATAAAAAAGCTTGTGGCTTGAGATATCCCCTTGGTAATACTAAGGTGAGTGGTGATAAAACGAGCAAGGTATGGATATATCCGGTAGCTTGCGAAAAGTGAGAGAATAAATCCGACTATCTCAACCACTGTGTTTATAAATCCACGGTTTGTAAAAACAAAGTAAAAAATAACAAGAAAAAAAGCAATATCGACTATATTGCCACCAAATATATCAAGCATACCTCTATTTTACTATTTTTAACTATTGAACGATCTGTGATACACTGAAAGTCCGATGTACAACTCAATCCCAGGAGTCCCAGCCGATATTGAACAAGCCCTTACACATACTGTCCGACTTACCTTCTTACACAACGCAGCCGCCATCTTGTACCTTATTGGATTTCTAATCTTCGCAGTGCTTGCGATATATAAGCCTACAAGATCAAAAGTGCTCCTCATGCTTGGCTTCTTACTCCTCTTATTTGCATTTGAGTATCAAAAACATATTGTAGATGCACTCACCAAACAAACGCTCGTCACACTAAACACCGATATTCCCCGCTATAAACTACAATTTTTAATCCAAAAAACTCTTACTCGACTTATACCCACCCTCTCTACACTCGGTGGCTGGGCATTTATCATAGTCGGAATCCTCAATCGAGAAAAGACTACTACAAAGGCCTCAAAAAAGGCATAAATGATATAATTGAGATTCATTAATATATACATATATCTATGTGTGGAATCTTTGCCTATCGAGGAATCAAAAGTAATGCGGGGGACACGATCTTGAAAGGCCTTAAAAGTCTTGAATATCGTGGTTATGACTCCTGGGGTATTGCACTCAAAAAAGTTGGAGGTGGCCTATTTGTTGAGAAGCAAATCGGGCAGATCGGAAGCGCTTCTTTGCCACATATTGAGTCATCAATAGGTGTGGGTCATACTCGCTGGGCCACGCACGGTGGAGTGACGATCGCCAATGCCCATCCTCATATCTCAGAAGATGAAAATATAGTCGTTGTACACAACGGAATAGTTGAAAACTATGAATCGCTCAAATCAGAACTCGGAAATACTTATACTTACAAGTCCTCAACAGATAGCGAGGTCATTGTCTATCTCATAGAGGACGAGCTTAAAAAGACTATCGACTTTAGAAAAGCGGTACTTGCAGTATTCCAGCGACTTGAGGGCCTCAACGCAATTATTGCACTGAATGTCAGGACCGAAGAGTTTGTAGCGATCAAAAATAGCTCCCCACTTGTCTTGGGAGTCAACGAACAGACAAGCGAGATAATCATCGCTTCAGACTCATTCTCAATACTCCCCCACACCAATAAGCTTTATTTTCTTGAAGATAATGAGCTACTCTACAGCTCAAAAAATGAGTACTCTGTCTTTGACAAAGAAGGAAATAAAAAAAAGATTGAATTTATTACACAACCAATAGAAGACGCAGACCTTGGCCTTGGTGACGAACCCAACTATATGATCAAAGAAATCAGGCAACAACCAAAAATACTTGAAAATATACTGATAAATCAAAAGGGAGACGTAGCGAGCATGGCCGAAAAGATAACCCAGGCATATGGCACCTATCTTATTGGCTGCGGAAGCGCATACTATGCCTGTCTTGCTGGGACGTATCTTTTCTCCAAACTTGCTGGAGTCCACCTGAATGCAAGTGTGGGGTCTGAATTCGCCTATGCTGCAGATTTTTTGAAAGAAAAAAGCCTTGTCATAGCACTTTCTCAATCAGGCGAAACAATCGACATCATCTCAAGCGCCAAGAAAGCGAAAGAGAAAGGCGCATACCTTGCGATTATGACGAATGTGCTGGGATCAACCTTGTATCGAATGGCTGACTTTAAAGTACTTCTAAATGCAGGTCCAGAAAAATGCGTACTTGCTACCAAATCATTTACTGCAAAGATTGCGCTTCTATACCTTGCCGCACATCACATGGCTGGAACAGGCGCCGTGGGAGAGGAAAATATTCAAAAAGCAATAGATGAGATCAAAAAACTTGTTGCCAACGGCCATACTATTCGCAAATTAGCA
>CAZGZD010000019.1:0-20541 GCA_964530005.1 uncultured Gammaproteobacteria bacterium | reverse complement strand
GCTGTTGTTCCACTCCGACAAGGGGCAATCGCAAGTACAATGTCTGGACAATTTAGTGGGACGATCACTTGCTTTGACAGCGTCAAAGTAGTGCTTTTTGAAGACTGATGCATAGAGGTAGATTTTACCAAATCTCTATAAAGAATGATTGTCATTTAGATAGTCCTTACAATCTAAATCCTTTTCACTCAGAAAAAAGTGATAGAATTCTTTTGGGATTTTACCCCCTTTTGCGAACCACCTCGAGTGCAAGGTCTATGGATGAAAGATATTACCCTTGATCGTAGGCCGCTTGTAGTTTTTCGATATCGAGCTTTTTCATCTGAAGCATTGCTGCCATAACTCGTCCACTTTTTACTGGATCAGGGTCATTCAGTAGCTCACCCAACAACTTGGGTACTATCTGCCAGGACAGGCCATACTTATCCTTGAGCCAACCGCATTGCTCGGACTCAGGGACGGCTGAGAGCTTTTCAAAGTAATAGTCCACCTCTTCCTGATTCTCGCAGTCGACAACAAAGGACACAGCTTCTGAGAACTTAAATATTGGCCCACCATTGAGTGCTAAAAATTTCTGCCCAAACAATTCAAATTCAATCGTAAGTACGGATCCTTCTGGCTGTCCAGATACTTCTGCCGAGGCTTTGTCGAAGCGGCTTGTCGCTCCTATCTTCCCGTCCTTGAATATAGAGACATAGAAGTTGACAGCTTCTTCTGCATTACTGTCGAACCACAAACATGGGGTAATTTTTTGCATATTGTTTACAGATTATAGTTTGCCGCGGTCGGGAGTGTCAAATGCTTATACTCGATTTATTGATTTATATTCTTCCAATTGAACGAGCTTTAAATTTGGTACTTGACAAGTATTACAACTAGTTGTACTATTTAAAGTATGACAACTAGCAAGAAACAACGAGTCACACTTTTTTTGAATCCAGCCATAGCAAAACATGCTAGAGCTCAAGCTGTAATCGAGGAGGTCAGTCTCACTGTCTTGGTTGAAAAGGCTTTAATTAAATACTTACCCAAAGAAACAGTTATCAAAAAGATCGAGATAAAGCATAGCACGTAAATAATATGGAAACTCTGATACTTCTAGTATTTTTTGGTATATTCTCAGCAGTTTTTGCTACGCAAAATATTGGAACCGCTTCAATCACTCTAATGGGATTCTCATTAAGAGATGTTCCTATGTACTTAATTGTTTTGGGATCTTTATTGATTGGTCTGCTACTATCATCCATAGTAAGTATCGCAACTTCTATTCTCACATTCTTTAAATTGCATAGTAAAGATGTTAAGATTAAGGAAACAAACAAAGCAGCTTCAGATCTTGCTAAGCGAAACCGTGAGCTAGAACTGGAAGTTTCCAATTTGAAAGAGCAGCGCAAACTCAGTAATTAAAAATTAAAACACCCAATTTACTATGACTCAGTCAGATGATACCCGAGAAGAAATAACAATTATTGACAGTGAATCTCCCCAGCAAGTTGTCAAAAAAACCACAAGGCAAGTGGAGTCTGTAGCACGTGGAGAAGCTCCGCAGAAAGTGTATGAGAAGAAGAAGACAATCTTCAGATTTAATCAGGTTATCTGGTATATCTTAGGAGTTATTGAAGCATTGCTCTTATTCAGAGTAATTCTCAAGGCGTTGGGGGCAAATTCGACTATTGGATTCACCAACTTCATTTACGCCCTAAGTACACCACTTGCGGCATCTTTTAATGGTATTTTGGGAATATCTATATCGGGAAATTCGATCATTGAGTGGTCCACAATAATCGCGGCCATTGTATATCTGTGTGTTGCGTGGGGACTCGTCTATCTCTTGGATCTTATATATCCAATTACACCACGCGATGTTGAAACACAATAAAATATGTTGACTGTAATAATCATAATTCTTATCATTCTCTGGCTTCTTGGATACTCTCCCATATCTGTCTCTATTCCAAATCCAATTCTTATCACAATCAACAGTCACGCAGTCACTCTATGGGAGGTTCTTATACTTCTGGCGATTGGGTGGGCGATAAGTATATTGCCTCGTCCATTTCAAGCGATTGCCTCGATACTCCTCCTTTTATGGATCTTGTCTGTCCTTGGGATTCTTGCAATTGCTGGGCTTTCCAATATCTTAGTAATTGTTATTATAGTGGGACTTATTGCATCTATTTTTCTATGAAATGTAGAGAGACAAGTGTAATTTAGAGAAAAGAGGTGAATACCTATGGCAACAACAATAATTAATCCTCCACCAAGTACTGACGCGTCTAGTAATGGACTCGGTTTTTTACTGGGGATAATAGCTTTAATTGTGTTTGGGTTTTTATTTTTCATCTACATTCTTCCTATTATCCAACAAGGCATAACTGGGAGAAATGGAGTTCAGATAAACGTTCCGAAAAGCATTGATGTGAAGGTTCAGCAGACTAAATAAAAATTGACTTACTCTTCAGAAAAGGAGGTGAAATAAATATGGGAATCATTGAAATTATTGCTCTTATTCTAGTTGTTATGTGGCTTGGTGGATTCGCACTTAATGTAGGCGGAGGACTTATTCATATCCTGCTCGTTATAGCCGTTGTCGTATTCTTACTACGGTTTATTAGAGGTAGGGCTTAAATTTATAGATATTTTGATAGGAGGTGAAAATATATGACAGATCAAAAATGTTGTGAAAATGCTGATAGAAGTGGGTGTTCCCACGGTGGGCATGGAATGATGATGTTGGAATGCTGTCAAGAGCACAAGATGTCAAGGGCGCATCTTGAAGCAAAAAAGAAGATGCTCGAGGAAAAACTTAAGTGCGTGAATAAAAAATTGGAAGACGAGTAAATGGTTTTTTTTGATACAATCATTAAATGAGAGCAAGTTTTAAAAGAGAATTAATCTTTGGATTAGTAAGTATTCTTATTCTCTCTGTTCTTATTGCTTTTAGTGTGATCCGTTACAGCCGGCAAGCAGCAAGTCTTTCTACATCTTCAAGCACCGCGTCTATAGATCCAAATACTGTGTTGACTAGTGGGGAGATCTCAAAACACAATAATTCCAGTGACTGCTGGATAATTATCGAAAATAAAGTGTATGCTGTGTCAGATTTTCTTGCTCGTCATCCAGGCGGGGGAGGACTTATCACTCCATATTGCGGCAAAGACGCTACGCAGCCATTTATCACCAAAGCTGGACGTGGTAGCCATTCGGCGACAGCCATGCGCCTACTTGGTCTGATATATATAGGCGACGTGAATGGAAAGGTGCTGCACCAGCCGGATAAGGGCGCAATTAAATCAATACAAGTTGGGGAGGGAGACGATGACTAAGATATATCTTTTGGCAAAAGTAATTCACAGACTATTTCTTTATCTCACATCATTTCTTATACTCTTTATGAGTATTACAGGTATTGTACTTAAGTACTCTTTTTTAAGCAGCATGCCATTTTTGGATGTGGGACTAATGAGATTTTTGCACAACGACTTTAGTATCTATTTTGTCATCTCACTTTTCGTGATGATGTTGACTGGCGGCTATATGTATCTTTTTCCACTGCTGAGGCGACGAGGTAATTAGCTATGGGCGTTGATCTTAGTTGAAATATTTTTATTTTACTGTGATAATTGTTTTGTGTTAAGCAAAATAAAGTATTGGATACCGCTTGCTGTTGTTGTTACCGCTTTGTGTGGACTAGTGTATGTAGTAGGTCAGCAGAATCTTCGTCAGGCAGCCAATGATCCACAGATCCAGATATCGGAGGATCTGGCCGGTCAACTGGGACAGGAAAAACTCCCCAGTCCGCAGACGTCTTTAGATATTATTGACATTTCCAAAAGCCTCGCACCCTTTGTAATTGTCTATGATGATCGCGGACAGGCTATTGGATCAACAGCCAGACTTAATGGTAAGGCGCCAACCCTCCCCAAAGGAGTACTTGAGTACACCAAAGTGCATAAGCAGGATAGGATAACGTGGGAACCTCAGAGAGGTGTTAGGCATGCGATAGTTGTTACTCGGGTTGAGAATGGAATCAAAGGCTATGTTCTTGCAGGTCGATCTTTGCGCGAGGTTGAGAAGCGAGAGGATATGCTTTTGTATCAAGTTGGATTTGCGTGGATTATCATACTGGTCGCATCATTGGTTGCAAAAATAATGTTTATTGAAAGAAATAAGAAGTAGCAGTAGCTATCAATACCACTTTATTTTTTCAGCTTGTCAGAATACTTTTCTCGTAGTTTGGTCAACTTGGGGGATATGACAAGCTGGCAATAGGGCTCGTCGGAGTTTTTGGCGAAGTAGTCCTTGTGATAAGATTCTGCTTCATAAAAAGTGTCCAGCGGCTGAATCTCTGTCACGACTGCGCTCCCAAATTCGCTAGACTTTTGTACATTCGCAAGGGATTCTTCCGCGATTCTCTTCTGCTCATCTGAGGAGTAAAAAATAACTGAGCGGTATTGTGTACCCACATCATTTCCCTGAGCATTGAGAGTTGTGGGATCGTGTGTGTGCCAAAATACGTCCAAGATGTCTGTAAGTGGGATGATCTCTGGATCAAATTCAATGCGTATCACCTCAGCGTGCCCAGTATTTCCGCCAGACACTTCATGATATCCTGGATCTTTGAGAGAGCCGCCAGCGTATCCTGGTGTGGCTGAGAGTACTCCTTTTAACTGTGTAAATATTGCCTCTGTGCACCAGAAGCATCCACCCCCAAGTATAATCGTCTCATTTTGCATTGACATAAAAAAGGTTTTTATTCCTTCGGTATAAATTTAAGGGATACTGAGTTCACACAATGTCTGGTATTTTTTTCAGTATAGCCTTCACCTTCAAACACATGTCCCAAGTGCCCACCACATGCTGTACATGTTATCTCGGTTCGCGAGCCATCTGGGTCTGGAATACGTTTCACAGCTTGATCTATCTCTTGATCAAAGCTTGGCCAGCCGCAACCGGAGTGGAACTTGCTATTTGACACATAAAGAGGTGTATTGCACTGACGACATACATAGGTTCCTTCTCGAAAGGTAGTATCATACTCACCAGTAAAGGGCGCCTCTGTTCCCTTATGAATTATGACTTTTTCTTCTTCTGGTGTGAGCTTGTTGAGCTGCATATTTTTATTATACTTTAAGTAATATTTATTAGATTAAAGATGTATGAAAAAAGATTTATTTATTATTCCCGGCATTGGTAAAAGTATCGCGCAAGATCTGATAGATCTTGGGTATCAACATCCATCTGATCTCGTCGGTGCGGATCCGCAATTGATGTATGAGAATCTCATTCGAATTCGAGGTACGCATATTGATCGCTGTGTGCTCTATACATTCCGATGCGCTGTGTACTTTGCCTCACATAAGAGGCATAATCCAGAACTTCTTAAATGGTGGAAGTGGAAAGACTAAGCTTCGTTTGTCCCTTTGCTATGCTACAATTTATCTATGCATTTTTATAGTACCAACAAAAAATCTCCATCCGTGGATTTCGAACATGCTCTTTTTAAAGGGCTTGCTCCTGATGGTGGGTTATATTATCCGGACAGGATTCCACAGTTTAGTCGTGGCGAGATTTCGTCTCTCAAGGGAGCAACCCTTGCGGAAGTTGGTACTGCAGTTCTTGAAAAATGGCTTGGGGATGATTTGACACATGATGAGATTGAGTCTGTTGTGCAGGATGCACTCACATTCCCTATACCACTCAAGAAAGTTGGAGACGTATACATCCTTGAACTTTTTCATGGTCCTACACTCGCATTCAAAGATATCGCAGCTCGCACTTTAGCTCGCCTTATGGAAGTTTTTGTAAAAAAGAACAATAAAAAAATTGTAGTGCTTACAGCTACATCTGGAGACACCGGAGGAGCCGTGGCGCAGGGATTTGCCGATTGTAAAGATATCAATGTTGTCATTTTGTATCCCAAGGGCAAAGTCAGCAGGTTGCAGGAAGAGCAACTTACGCGAGTTGCCGACAATGTCGTGTCTATCGAGGTAGACGGTGTATTTGATGATTGCCAGTCGTTGGCAAAACAAGCATTTTCAGACCCTGATCTTGTAGGTCTTAATTTGACATCTGCAAACTCAATAAATATCGGGCGCCTTATTCCCCAGATTATATTCTATGCGTATTCATATGCTCAGATGCCTCAAGATAACCTTGCATTTATTGTGCCATCTGGTAATTTTGGCAATCTTACGGCCGGTTTATTTGCCCGCGCAATGGGGTTTCCATTTGGCAAGTTCTTGGTTGCTAATAATGCCAATGATCCTGTGGTGAGATATGTGCAGACTGGTGTGTATAAGACTCAAAATGCAGTCGCTACTTTATCCAACGCTATGGATATTGGCGCTCCAAGCAATTTTGAGCGCATACAGGAGTTGATGGGTCATGATCACGCAGTATTTACCAGACTTGTAGACGCTACGTCTGTAAGTGACGTGCAGACTACCGCAACAATCAAATCTGTTTATGAAAAGTATGATTATTTACTGGATCCTCATACTGCTGTAGCATGGTCAGCATGGGAGAGTTGGCAGTTGTCTGATAAGTATATTCCGATCATTCACGCGACCGCATCGCCGATCAAATTCGCAGATGTGATAAAAAAACATACGGGTATAGAGGTAGATGATAGTGGAGTAATTGATAACCTGCAGAAAAAGAAATCAAAAAAAATATCAGTTGGAAGCTCATACGAAGAGATCAAGTCGTCTATACTTTCGTCTTTATTATGATAATCTCACTTATTGGTATGTCCGGCTCGGGCAAATCCTACTGGGCTAGGAAGCTGTCACATAGTGCAGGTTATAGACATATTTACGTGGATCGAAAAATAATGAAGCAGCTTTATCCGACTTTAGAAAAATATGGTCATGTGGGAATAGAGTCTGCAGTAAATGATTGGATGGGGCAGCCATATGATAGCCGTTACTTGGTAAATTGCAAGAAATATCTAGAGCTTGAAGAGAAAATAATGGACCAGATACTTACAAAACTTGAGAATGGGAAATATAAAGAAGAAAATATCGTTATAGATACGGCAGGTAGTTTAGTTCATCTCAAAAAAGATCTGTGGGGGCGTCTTAAAAACCAGACAACGGTGATTTTATTAGATGCAACAGATGAAGTGAGAGATAAATTGTGGCATACATTTCTGGCGGATCCAAAACCACTTGTTTGGGATAAATTTTTTAATCAAAATGAGGGAGAAGAGAATAAGCAAGCGCTGGCAAGATGCTATCCAATTCTTCTTGACTACAGACTCAAGATATATCGAGAATTGGCAGATGTAACTCTTGACTTCGAGGAAATACGAGCGGTTAATTTCACAATCTACGATTTCCTATCCAAGATAAAAAAATCTTCTTAAAGCAAAAATATTCAATAATTTTGCTATAATTTGGAGCTAAAGTTTTTATTTTTATATGGAAAGACATAGAGCGGTAGAGCTTCCTCCTAGGCCACTAATACCCGCGGTCAGAGAAAGAATTCTTCAGGTTGGGGTGCCAGCTCAGCTAAGAAAAAGAGGTGGTAGCAGAATGCCTGAATGGTTCAGACAAATCCCTTGGGAGTTGTCTGGGGCTGTCGAAAGACCGCCGACATTACTTCGTCTTTCAGAGTATGCGCGTCCAATTGAAGCGCAAGTTCCCGGCACGTTAGCTCAGCTTATTTTAATCAAAGGAACTTACGAGGATGTTCGTAGAACAGACTTTCTATCTGCAATCTGGTCTCCAGATGAACACTGGCATGCTGAGGGGTTGTATCTTGATCACGATCTTTACGAGATGGTTCAAAGAAATGGGGGACAACTTCCGCAAACGCCAGACGATGTTCAATTTAAACCCACTCGTAGAGCAGAGACTGCTCGTATTCGAGAAGGAAGACTGAGAAGAGAACGTCTCATACCATTTCTTTTTGGCGGTGCGTCATACCTTATTCCGGGGGATGTTGTGGGTCCGGTAGCTGGCATTGGAGGTGTTGTTCATGAGCTTGCAACAGAAGACATTTACAAAAGAGGAAGCGAACTAGCATTTGAGATTGGAGATATTGCGCTTGGAACCCTTTTAGCAACATATGCACCTTATGAGTCTGATCATAGAAACGAGTATAGCGATGATCTAAAAATAAGACTTGCAGACTCTCCTTTAGCGCGCAGGCTAGGAGCCAGATTTCTTAATAAAGGAAAAGCTGTTGGTGAGGGTGTTGTTGATTTCCGTCTCATAGCAAAAGTCATTGTAGATCTTTATGACAACCCAGCTGGCCAAGTCCAGATTAAAAAAATGGACGGGATAATGCACGAGTTTCCAGGTATGGAAGATACGTACCATTTTCAAACTCTCTTTGATCGAGCAAAAAGAGCAGTCGCTGCTCATGATTTATAATCTTTCTTCTTTTATGTTATGATTTTTATATGGATAGTAGAATTGTCAGGACATATGCTGCGATAGTGGGGATCACACTTCTTGCGTTGTTTATTATCAACGCATTCAATATCTCGTATCCTCTCACTGTGGAGAATAAGACAAGTACAGATCTTGCTGTGGTTGGCGAGGGCAAGGTTGATGTAGTACCTGATACGGCAACTATCAATTTAGGAGTCGTCATAGAAAATGCCAAGTCAGCAACAAGCGCCGAGCAAGAATTAGCATCCAAAAATAATACAGTCATTGCAGCAATCAAAAAGCTTGGTGTTAAGGAGCAAGATATTAAAACTTCCAATTACTCGGTGAATCCAGACTATGATTACGGGAAAAATACGAACACTGAAAAAAAATACACAGCTAATGTAAGTATAATTGTCAAGATCCATGATGTAGATCGCGCAGCAAAGATTGCCTCTTCTGCAACAAAAGCTGGTGCAAATCAAATAGGCAATATTGACTTCGTCGTTGATAAGCCAGAGAAGTTCAGAGAGCAAGCTCGCGATCGTGCAATTATAAATGCTAAGGAACAAGCCGCGGCACTTGCTAAAAAGCTTGGAATACGACTTGGGCGAGTTGTAAATATTGTCGAATCCTCAGATGGTTCAGGACCTGTTCCATATATGCAAAAAGATAGCTTGTCGACTGCCGAAAGTGCATCAGTTGCAGATCTCAGCCCCGGTAGTCAGACGGTAGTATCCACAGTTACGCTTTACTTTGAGAAGAAATAAATATGTTCAACGAAAAAGCGCTCAAGAAACTTAATATTCTGCACTTACTGCTTATCGTCGTAATACTCTTGGCCCTTGGAACTGCATTTTATACATGGTTTGAGGGCTTCTCTCCGATTAATGCGCTCTATTTTAGTGCAACTACTCTGACAGGTGTTGGATCTATTGAACATACACCGCATACTGATTTCGGAAAGCTTTTCACAATTGCATATATCTTCAGTGGTATTGGAATAATTCTTTTTTTCATAAATGCTATGGTGTACAAAGCCCAGCAAAGACATCCACTCCAGGCCCTTTTTGAAAAAATAAAAGATGAAAAAGCGATATTATTGGAGCACTTTCATCATACAGAAGATAAGAAAAGCAACTAAGCTCTCTATTTTGACATGACATTACTACACGATCCTTTTTATATTCGACTACTTTTATCATTTTTAGTGGGTGGTGTGTGGATCCTTTTGGCAACCGTTATCGCTGAGCGTCATGGAAGTCAGATAGGCGGCGTGATAGGTGGGATGCCGTCGACTATGGTGGTCTCGTACTTTTTTATTGGCCTTACTCAGAGCATGGATTTTGCCTCGGCTGCCACTACAACATTTCCCATAATGATTTGTTTTACTGCATTTTTCCTTATGATAGCATCTTTAGTGCTACCTCGCGGATATTGGGTGGCAGTATTGAGTGGAATTACAGTATGGGCGGCGGCGGCCTTAATGGTAATTATATTTAGAATCAATAATTTTTTATTATCTTTGAGTTTATGGACTGTAACTTTTATATTTTTTAATTTTTTCTTTAAAAAATATTTAAACGATACACATCAAAAAATAGAGATGGTGTATACTCCATTGCAGGTAGTAGGGCGTGCTATTTTTGCGGGATCAATGGTGGCTTTTGTGTTGATCATAAGTCGTATTGCTGGACCTTTGGCTGGTGGTGTATTTGCCGCATTTCCAGTTTTGTATCTATCCACGTTTACAATTGCCTATCATACTCACGGAGTCAAATTTACACAAGCCCTTGCACGTCCTCTTATATTAAGCGCATTACCTAATTGCTTATTGTATGCATTATCAGTTCGATATTTATATCCAGCGTTTGGACTATACTTGGGCACAGTTGGAGCACTTTTAATCTCATTGATTGCAGGTTACGCCACATATTTAATTCTGGGAAGAACACCGAGTGGTGTTACAGCTACAGCATAAAAATTTATGTATATTCTTTTTTTTAATATTATCTGGATGATATGGAATATCTTACTAGCTTTTTTGGGGGTTTGGTTTTCTTGGGCTCTAAATAAAGTTGAATCGAGATTTGCAAAAATACTTTTATTTTTCCCTTGGCTTTTGATTGTTCCCAATACTATCTACATAGTGACAGATTCTATACATTTGCGTTGGGAGTTGCCGGAGGTGAGCGGAATCAGACTTATACTTGTGATATTTCAGTTTGCTATTTTTATTCCACTTGGAGTCGTCACATATTATGTAAGTATGAGATTTTTTGAGCAAGGAGTACGAAGATTATGGGAGGAGCTTACTTTAAAGAAAATTAATTTCAACCATTTTATCGTGCTCATAAACTTTGCAATTGCATATGCGGTTGCGATGGGGCGTTTTGCCAGAACCAATTCGTGGGAGGTAATAAGTGATCCTTGGCGGGTAGTACGAGATATATTTGCAATTCTAACCTCGCCCAACACCATTGTCTTTGTATTGATTTTTGGAGTTTTTGCCAATATCTTATATTTTGGAATGCGAAGATTATTCCATAAATAGGCTTTGAAGTATCATATCTCTCTTGCCTCGATTTCAAGAAGACGATTGTATTTGGCCACGCGGTCAGTACGGCAGGGTGCCCCAGTTTTTAAGAAATCAGCTCCAACTCCATAAGCCAAATCTGCAATAAGCGGGTCTTCTGTCTCACCGGAGCGGTGAGATATGACAATCTTATAGCCAGCATCACTTGCCATGGTGATCGCATCCATCGTCTCACTGATTGTCCCTATCTGATTGGGTTTAACAAGGAGAGCACTGGCTGCTTTTTTGTCTACTCCTATCTGAATTCTTTTGGGATTAGTGACAAAAAGATCATCACCGACAACGATGAATTTATCTTTTGCCTCTTGAGTAATTGAGACAAATCCATCCCAGTCGTCCTGCGCAAAAGGATCTTCAATAGATATAATACCGAACTCATTTTGTAGTTTGAGGTAGTAGTTCAAAAGTTCTCTTGCTGAAAGAACTTGACCTGTCTTCTGAAAAACATATTTACCGTTTTTGTAGAATTCAGAGGCTGCAGCATCAAGTGTGAACTGAATATCTACTCCATTGGTATATCCAATGTCTTTCTCGGCTTTAGTAATAGTACTAAGCACTTCTTCATTTGATGAGAGCTCTGGTGAATATCCGCCCTCATCTCCGACAAGTGTACGAAGTCCTTGTTCTTTTAGGTTGCGGCCAAGCTGCTGATAGACTTCTGAAGCCTGCCGAATAGATGTTGAGGGAGTGGTTGAAACTGGTGAGATCATGAACTCTTGAATATCAAAATTCCAACTTGCGTGTGCTCCTCCGTTTACCACATTGCACATTATACGGGGGAAAGATGGAGCCTTCCCTAACGCGAAATACTCAGATATAAATTTCCAGAGTGGCACATTCTCATTTCGAGAGGCACCATATAGTACAGCTTGTGAGACTGAGAGAATAGCATTTGCACCGAGTGTATATTTATTCTCAGTTCCATCCAGCTCAATAAGAAGTGTGTCGATCTTTTTGGGATCGAGATCTTGTCCAATCAGTCTCTCTCGTATGACTGTATTTACATTCTTGACAGCTTTTAACACACCCTTTCCTCCATAGCGCTTCTCATCTTTATCTCGTAGTTCAACTGCCTCGTGGGCACCTGTAGAAGCGCCAGATGGGACTGCACTCCATACAACTTCATTGTTTTCTAACGTGAGAAATGTCTTGAGTGTTGGATTACCTCTAGAATCAAGTATCTCAACCGCCTGTACATTTTGGATTTTCATGAGTGACTTATGTAGTATAGATTGTTGGTTAATTACTTTTCAACTGAATTAAAAAGTAAAGATCCAATACGAAGTATTGTGGCTCCTTCTATCAGTGCAATCTGCCAGTCTGACGACATGCCAATTGAAAGTTGAGAATCTGCATGTAGCATTTTTATCTCGATAAGCTGATCTTTCAATATTTTTAAATTGTGAAATTCAGATGTGATTTGTCCTGCCTCCTTCGTATTTGTCGCAATTCCCATAAGGCCCCTAATGCTTATATTCTTTAGATTTTTAACAACCGATAAGGTCTCAATTACTTTATCTTGTGAAATACCATACTTATTCTCCTCTTGCGCAATCCTAACCTGCAAGAGACATGGGATAATGCGACTATTTTTTTTAGCTTGTTTGTCTATCTCACTTGCAAGTCCGACACTATCTACGGAATGAACAAGATGTATAAAAGGGGCAATGTATTTCGCTTTGTTTGATTGAAGATGTCCGATCATGTGCCATCTTATATCCTTCGGTAAGGCTTCATATTTAGTTAAAAGTTCAGTCGCACGGTTTTCACCAAAGTCCCGTTGGCCTAGATTGTACAGTATCTGAATATCTTCAATGCTCTGGTTTTTGCTTACTACAATAAGTAGCACATTGTATTCTTGCGCTTTCGTCAAAATATTGCGATATGCTGGTGAATTAATCATGAAGTCACGATTTCCATTTAATCGAGCAGCCCATGGAGGGAGGCTGAGTTTGGGGTGAGTCCTCTCCTGCAAGAAGTTTGTCTATCGCACCTTCAAGATTTTGCTCTTTTACTTTTTCCGGTTCCTGCCAGTTGTCATTTATTCTTCCATGATAGAAGAGTTTGCATATACCATCTTCAATTCTGAAAAGGTATGGGTCCGGTGTGCACTGAGCCTTATATAGCTTAGCAATTTCTTGCGTGTCGTCTACGAGGTATGGAAATTGGATATTCCACGTTGCCATTTTCTCTTTCATTGCATCTGGCGCATCATCGGGATATGATTCATAGTCATTGGGATTTATAGCAACAAACGCAATTTGTGAGCCATACTTACTATGAAGCTCAGTAATAAGCGGCCAGGCTGCTTTAGCATAAGGACAATGGTTGCAGGTGAAGATTACGAGAAGGCCTTTGCGGTCTGTAAAATCTTTGAGCGAGTAACTTCTATCATCTGTTCCAACAAGATCAAAATTTGCGGCCTCCCAACCCATCGGGAGTTGTTCAGAATAGAGAAGTGCCATGGAGATATTGTAACATAGCATATAAATATGAAACTAACAAAGGCTAAAATTGCATCATTTCAACGGCTTGTGTGGGATTTTTATAAAGACAATAAGCGTGATTTGCCATGGAGGAAAACATCTGATCCTTACAAGATTTTGGTGTCGGAGGTGATGCTTCAACAGACACAGGTAAATCGAGTGATTCAAAAATATAAAGAGTTTATTTCGCGATTTCCCAACTTCCAAATGCTGAGCGGAGCTCTCTTTTCCGAGGTCTTACGCGTCTGGCAAGGGATGGGATACAATAGACGGGCACTTTATCTACACCGTGCAGCGCTTGCTATCATGCGTGAGCAGAAGGGAGTTCTTCCATACAATCAAGAAATGCTTGTTAAATTGCCGGGGATTGGGGTGAATACGGCAGGCGCTATCTGCGCATTTGCTTTCAATCAGCCTGTGGTTTTTATCGAGACCAATATTCGATCTGTCTACATCCACGAGTTTTTCAAAGATAAAGATGCTATATCAGACAAGGATATTTTAGTACTGATTGATAAAACATTAGATCGTGCAAATCCTCGAGATTGGTACTATGCGCTTATGGATTACGGAGCCTATCTTAAGAAAGGATTTAAAAATCCAGCGCGCAGAAGTCTACACCATACGACCCAATCAAAATTCGAAGGATCCGACCGCCAGATACGAGGGAGTATTCTTAGAGCCCTTACCGAAACAGAAAGTCTTACTATAAGGAAGTTATTAAATAGGTTTGCAAAAAAAGAAGAAATTCGCGTGCAAAAAATTCTTAATGATTTGAATTGTGAGGGCTTTATAAAAATAGAAGAAGATGTAATCCGTCTATCTTAATTAACCAAGATCAGTGAGAGAAAGAGTGGGAAGTGTAAACAGTGGGGGAGCTTTTTTCTCAATGTTTTTCTGCTCGTCAAACAAAGCGCTTCCAAAATGTACCTTTCGACTGTCAAGAAGAGGGTAGATATTTTTTACTTTCTTCTGCAGCTCAATCGTTGGTTCAAAAAGACTTGTTTGCTGCACTGCTTTTTGGTCGAGGTCAGACAATATGCATCCCGCTGTGCGATACAAAATATTTTTTTGATAGATCTCATCAAATATATCCTTTAACTTTTGATGGATGAGATAGGGATACTGTATTTTTTCCTCAAGCACGATCTCGCGGCGTATGTATCTGAATTCTTGCGTCTTAAGAAATATTGTGACAGTACCTACATAATAATCAGATACACGAGCCCGCGTGAATACGTCTTCAATGTGAGAGAGCAGCCGAGCCCACAAAATATCTTTATCTTGCGTTGGTGGGAATGTTCGGCTTTGAATCATGGACTTATATGCGGATTTGGAATGGGAAGATACCTCGTATACTTTGATTCCTCGAAGTTCCTGCCATATCTCAAAGTACGGCTTTGAAAGACGTTGTTTGACCGCTTCTTCACTCATATTTACAAACTCGAGAGCAGTACGTAGTCCCAATTTTTGCAAGTAACTTGCTGTCTGTGGTCCCACACCCCATATATCAGACAGTTTTCTCTTCCCCAAAAAATCTTCAATTGAATGACCTGGAATAAGGGTAAATCCCGACGGCTTAGAGTGTGAGGATGCTATCTTAGCCAGACTTTTGGTGAGCGAGATACCAACTGAGACTGTGATTCCAAGCGTGGTGTGAATCTCTTGCTGCACACGTTTTCCAATCTCCCGATACGTCATATGCAAAGGACGCCTCATTCCCTGCAGATCGGCAAATGCCTCGTCAATGGAATACTCCTCCACACATGGACTGTACTTTCGCAAGATCATAAACATCTTCTGAGAGAAGATATGGTAAGTCCGATAATCTGAATGGAAGACAACACATTGCGGAAAAAGCTTCCGGATCTTGGCAACCGTCATGCCACGGGTAATTCCCAAAGCTCGTGCTTCATAGGAGACGGCTGTTGCAATTCCACGCTCGCCACCCGCTACGACTGGTTTATTTCTGAGGGTTGGATGTGTTGCCTGTATGCATGATGCGAAGAATGCATCTCCATCAACATGTAAAATGACACTGGGCCATGAATAGATCTGAAACATATTACAGTTTGCGAGCAATACTTCTGACAACTCCAAATATCTGAAGGTCCTCTTGCGGATAAAAAGGTGGATATTTGGAATTGGCTGATGCAAGATATGTCTTGCCATTTTTATTTTTAAGTATCTTAAGTGTCCATTCCCGATCAATCATAGCGAGTACAATATCGTCTATCTGTGCATCGTGTCTTTTCTCAATAACCGCCAGATCATCGGGTAATATTCCAATTTCTATTAGTGAGTCGCCGGATACTTTGAGCAAAAAAGACCTGTCTGGATTATCGACGAGATATGTATCAAGTGTGAGAAGATCTTGCACGTTATTTTCCTGACCGGTTGGGAAGCCGGCTTTTACTACTCCCGAGAAAGGCAGGGCAAAGAAGCGATCAGTTGGGGCAATGTGCGGTCCATCTTTTTTCAATAATCCATCATGTATCCACCCATGTACAAGCTTGTATATTGCGCCTTTTGAGGAGAGGCCAAAAATGGTAAGCATCTCCGAATAGCTGGGGAGGCGCCTACTTTCTTTATAAAATTTTTTAAGTTTCCCAAGTCTTAGGTCTTCCATAAATCTCTTATATTATGGTGAACAAATGTTCACTTGTCAACCTCAGTTTGATTTTATACGCGTGTAAGCTACAATAATGACTCATATGAAAAAAACAATTATTTTTGATTTTGACGGTACGATAGCAGATACCTTTAATGTTATTATCGATCTGTCCAACAAACTTGCGGATGAATATGGATATCGTAAGATAGAGGATGCAGATAAAGAAACTTTGCGGAGTAAGACGTTATTTCAAGCCGCACTTTGGCTACGACTTCCATTTTGGAAGATTCCACTAATTCTTGCACAGGGCAGAAAACGAATGCATAGATTGATTAAGCGTCTTAAACCAGTTGTGGGTATGGAGCATGCGTTGCAGGAGCTGAAAAAAAGAGGATATCATCTTGGAATCTTGTCTTCCAATTCAAGCGAGAATATAGAAGATTTTTTAAAACAATATAATCTTGAAATATTTGATTTCATATCTGCTGGAGTAAACATATTTGGTAAAAGCGCTGCATTATTTATTTGTATGAAGGCTAATGGACTATCTCCAAAACAAGTTGTATATGTTGGTGATGAGATTCGTGACGTCAAGGCCGCACGCAAAGTAAAGATAAAGTCAGTGGCTGTGACCTGGGGGCTTAATTCAAAAAAACTTCTACTAAAATACAGTCCAGATTTTTTAATAGATAAACCAGAAGCGCTTTTAAAAAAACTTACAGGTCAATAAATACTACATGCTTTCCATAGTCCTCGTCCGGCTTCACGCGCCTCAGACGCGGCCTGCCGAAACTGATCTGCATATTTTACATCAGGTGGGAATGTAGCGGTATGAGCGAAGCCTTGTCGTACAAGGTAATCGTTGATCATAAGCCCCGAGGCGGTAGTCTCTTTCACGCCTTGCGGTAGATATACATAGCGAAGTAGGCGGCCAAAGCGGTCAGTCTCGGACACATCGCGCTCAAGACGAACCACATGGTCTTCGACGAGCTTTTTATTCTGCTCGTATGCTTCATGGCCAAAGCACTGCACGGGCTTACGTGGATGCTTGGTCTCTGGAGTGTCGATACCTATGTATCGTACCTTTTGCCCATTTTCAATTTCAATTGTGTCTCCATCAACTACTCGAGTGACAAATACCTCGTCTTGCTTGAGTGGCGCATGGGTCGGGGATGGAGAAGGATTTATTTTTGTCGGAAATGCGGGATGAAAGTTTTTTGACTGAGTTAAAAATACTCCAAGATAGAGGATGAGAAGTGAGACGATTCCAATAAGTGTATTTTTCTTCATTACACTTTACGTAAGTTTTGCAAAGTCATTAAGAATTTGACCTGCATGATCAAGTGGTACGACCTTGGGGTAGATTTTTCGTATCATACCTTGGGGATCGATAAGAAATGTCTGGCGTAGAGTACCCTCAAATGTACGACCCATAAATGTTTTCGCGCCCCAGGCGCCATATGCTTTTTGAACAGATTTGTCCTCATCCGCAAGTAGTGGGAATGTAAGTGAGTATTTATCTGCAAATTTTTTGTGAGACGTGACTGAGTCCTTTGAGATGCCAACGATCTTGATATTATTTTTCAAAAGTTCAGTGAAACTATCTCGGAAACTGCAAGCCTCTTTCGTGCACCCTGGAGTATCGTCTTTGGGGTAAAAATAAATAACTAGCCAGTTTCCTGCAAAGTCTTTGAGAGTATGAGTTTTACCATCTTGGCCTTTGAGAGAGAATTCAGGGGCCATTGAGCCAGTCGCAATATTTGTCATCTTCTCATTCTATCAGTTTTTGAGCTTAGATTTGAGTATAATTAGATCTCACTCTCGGGGTGTAGCTCAGATGGCTAGAGTGCGCGCTTTGGGAGCGCGAGGCCGTGGGTTCGAGTCCCACCACCCCGACATCAGCCAAACGTAAATGCGAAGAGTTCGAGGTAGCCGTCGAGAAATTCAAGCTTGAGGATACCCTGTTTGCCAGAGTCTTGATTGATGAGGGTATAGAGTCGGTCATCATTGACTGTGACGATTCCATCTTTGATATCTTCGCCGGCTTCGGTCGTGACAACTTTATTGTTAAGATATACTTTCACCCGCCCAGCGCGGCCTTTGTTTTTAGGACGCATTACAAGATATACTTGGCGGCTATTAAAGTTGAATTCAAGTCTTGCGCCAAAATCTGGTCGCGCATATTCTGGGGCGATAGTCCAGCTCCCAGTCAATGCAAAGTTATTAGTGGGAATAGAGAAATCATTGGAGTAGATTATCGATTTGTCACGCGATATGTTCTGAGTTGGAATAAGAGCTTGCAGACGAGCATATCCTAAATATGTCTCAGGAGTTTGTGTCTCCACCCGATACTCAGAATTTTGTATTCTACTTGTCACTTTTGCCCCTTTTTCCTTGAGAAGATCCTGAATTGCTTGTTCTGTGGCATCATACTCACCCTCTCCAAAATGGGTGTAGCGGACCTTGCCGTCTTTGTCTATTAAGTATTTAGCCGGCCAATAATGATTATCGTAAGCATTCCATGTGGCATAGTTATTATCTTGTACAATCGGGTAGGTAAGCTTGAAGTCGGAGATTGCGTTTTTCACATTGGTCGTATCTTTTTCAAACTCAAATTCAGGAGTGTGTACTCCAATGATGACAAGGCCATCGTCTTTATATTTTGTACTCCAATCTCGAATATAGGGAAGAGTACGGATGCAGTTTATGCACGTATATGTCCAGAAATCCACAAGTACAACCTTACCCTTTAAACTTTTTATGGTTAACGGCTTGGAGTTGAACCAACTTCCACCTGGAATTATCTCAGGCGCCGCGGGAAAACCCTGGCTGTTGATATTCATTGGTTTACCCACGATACTGTTGTCGGGGCTGGCCTTAATCCCTTCGAGTTGTTTACGTACTGCCGCATTGTCTTCAAAACGAGTGAGCCCAGATCCATACTGAGGAAATTTGGTAATTATATATGCTTGAAACCTCCGGTCAAGATTGAGAAATATTGAGACTGCAAGGACGATCATAATGATTCCAAAAGCTTTTTGAATTATGGCAGCGTGAGACGTAAGCCGGGGATTTTTCTGAATTAGTGTGCGTCCTCCAACAACAACCGCAAGCATAGGAATTGCCGTGCCAATGGCATATGCGAGAGTGATAAAAAAAGCATTTCCTGTGACTGAACCAGAAAGAGCAAGAGAGATGACGGATGCAAGAATTGGTCCCACACAGGGTGTCCATAGGAGTCCTAAGCTAAGTCCGATTACAAGTCCTCCTCCAAAGCCCGATCTTTTTCTCCCTTGCGGAATAATTCCAAAAAATCTTGAGAAGATTTTCTCAAGGGTAAGTTGAGTTTGGGGCATAAGAAGACTCAGTCCAAATAATCCTATCACGATAATTGAGAAGGTACGTAGCCAGTCGGCTGATATACCAAACGCTTTAACAATTGCGGAGAGAAAGAGTGTAAAAATTGTAAAGCTTGCTACAAATCCGGTGACCACTCCAAGGGGTCGTCGCCTGCCTCCACCCAAAGATCCAGAAAGTACAATGGGTAAAATTGGTAGGATACAAGGAGATAGTACCGTGACAATACCAGCTAAGAATGCAAATCCAATAAGTATTATCACTTTATTTTAGATTTTGTATAAGCTCATTTATATCTCCACCATTCCATTTGGCAAGTTGCTTACCTGAGGTGTTTACTTGGACGAATGTATGTTGGTATGTAATGCCATATTTTGTCTTAAGCTCGCCACTTGTGTCGTAATCGGTCTTAAAAAGTACGACGTCTGATGGAATTTTGTCGAGATTGGCCTCAAATTCGGTATTGGCTGCCTTGCAGGTTGGGCACCACTTGGCATGAAAGAATAGAACTCGTTTTTTATCCTTTGCAGCCTCATATGCAGTTTTTGAATATTCTACGTAACGTGAGTTTGCATTTTTATCCATCATTTTGGAGTCATCTTCCTCTTCCTTCATTGTCTTTTTCTTTTCCATGGCTTCCTGCTCTGGCGATTCATCTTTTTCTGATTCTTTTTTCCCCATTACTTCTGTTTTTTGTTCAGGAGCGGAACTGATCTTTGATTTTTGGCTGAATACATATATTCCGCCAATTGCGATGATAACAACAAGAGAGCCAACAATCACTTTTATGTTCATATTTTTTTATAAAAATTTAATAAATTTATCATAAAAGAATATTTTTTAAATGTCAAGTAGACTTTACATTTTAGTGTCTCATTTTACTGTATAGCCCTCCCACGATCTTGGCTAGGATCATTGCTCCAAGTGTGATTACTGGCCAAATATCAATTGTATGGTGCAGTGATTGATAAATAATTTCACCAACAAGTGTGGTGCACCCAGCTAAGTAAGCGAATCGGCTGGCAATATGTCTTTGCAATTCTTCTCTCTCGTCGTGGACCTTTTCTCGCCAAATAAATATTGCGAAGATAAGAAAGGTAATAGCCA
>CAZGZD010000018.1:0-21088 GCA_964530005.1 uncultured Gammaproteobacteria bacterium | reverse complement strand
TTTGTAGGCTCCGGTATATTCAAGAGCAAGAATCCCGATAAGCGAGCACGAGCGATAGTACAGGCTACCACTCACTTTGACGATCCCAAAGTCCTTGCTAAGGTAAGCCAAGATCTGGGCGAGCCGATGGTGGGGATTAACCTGGACACACTTGTTGATTCGGAAAGGCTTGCAACTCGCGGTTGGTAAAATGTTAGAAATCAAACTACAAATATTTTTCGCTCGGCTTCACCCGACGGGTCACCCCAGCCATTCGCAAAAAATATTTTTGTCTTCAACTTTATGAAAAAAGTAATTGGTGTGCTTGCGCTTCAGGGTGATTACTTCGAGCATGCTCAGGCTATTTTGGCGTGTGGAGCAGATTCTCGCTTAGTCAAGACACCAGAGGGTCTCGAAGGACTTGATGGACTTATTATCCCCGGCGGTGAGAGTACGACAATGTGTATTCTTGCTCAAAAAGAGGGTCTGATCAAGCCTTTACAATCATTTGTCAGGTCAGGAAAGACAGTATGGGGTACTTGTGCGGGGATGATACTACTTGCCGATCACGTTGAAGGGCAGATGCAGGATGGCCAGGCTACGATTGGTGGTCTGAATATCACAGTATCGCGCAACTTTTTTGGTAGACAAACTCAGAGCTTTGAGGCAAGTTTATCTATTCCAGAAGTATCTCGACTGCCAATAGATGTATTCTTTATTCGAGCACCAGGTGTGACAAAAGTGGGTCCAGACGTACAAGTCTTGGCAAGCTATAGCTTTCAAGGAAAAGATGTGCCAGTTGCTCTGCGGCAGGGGAATATACTGGCGACTGCATTTCACCCAGAATTGACGGCTGACACGAGTTTTCACCGCTACTTTCTCTCATTTACCTGAGGTTCATATACACTTGCAATGCATTTATGCGCAGAGTATAATCACTAACTATAAGAATATGTGTCAAAGTATGTCATCTGTAAATAGCGTCCTCCTCATTATTGTCAGCCTCTAATGTAGGCGGGGACCTTTATGGATACAAACCCGCCTGAAGAGGCGGTTTTTTTTATATAGAAATAAATTATCAATTTAAATCAAAAATCATATGGCTACTGCACGATATTTTCCATACACATTTTTTCAGGGTAAGGTTGTCGCGACTGAGGATGCAAAAGTCTCAATAATGACTAATGCACTGCAGTATGGGACTGCTGTATTTGGCGGTCTGCGTGGCTACTGGGATGCTGATAAAGGCGAGATAAGTATTTTTAGAATTGAAGATCATTATCGACGATTTTTGAACTCACTCAAGATAATCGGTGTGTATATTGACTATTCGCACTCAGACCTGGTTAAGATCACGCTTGACCTTTTGAAGAAAAATAAACCTCGGGAGAATGCATATTTTCGTCCTTATGCATATGCCGGGAGCCTGAATCTGGCGCCAAATTTGGAGAGAGATGCTCAATTTGACTTTGCGCTCTATATGATTCCGCTTGGAGATTATCTTGATACAACCCGCGGATTATCCGTGATGGTATCGTCCTGGCGTCGTACATCTGATAATTCGATTCCGGCACGAGCTAAGATATCTGGTGGGTATATAAACTCAGCACTCGCCCGCAAAGAGGCAACAGATCGTAAGTTTGATGAAGCAATTCTTTTGACCCAAGAGGGACATGTGACTGAGGGGTCGGCCGAGAACATATTTATGGTTCGAGACGGTGTACTAATTACCCCATCTGTCTCTGACGGAATACTTGAGGGCATTGTTCGCCGAAGCATAATTCAACTTGCTTCCGACAATGGAATCACAGTTGAGGAGCGAAGTGTAGAGCGGTCAGAGCTGTATGTTGCGGATGAGCTTTTCTTCTCAGGAACTGGTGTACAGGTTGCATGGATTGGGAAAGTCGATGGGCGAACTGTGGGCGATGGCAAGCGCGGCCCTGTGACCGCTAAGCTGCAGGATCTTTTCTTTGATGTAGTGACGGGGAAGAATAAGAAATACGCAAAGTGGTGTACCAAGATTAAATACTAAACTTTATGCAATTAACAGGATCACAAGCTGTACTGGAATCGCTATTGGCCGAGAAGGTGGATACGATATTTGGGTATCCGGGCGGGGCTATAATGCCTGTATATGACGCTTTGTACGACTATCGAAAAAAGCTCAATCATATTCTGGTGCGACACGAGCAAGGCGCAGCTCATGCGGCTGAAGGCTATGCACAGGTAACAGGGCGTGCAGGCGTGTGTCTTGCGACATCAGGACCAGGCGCGACAAACCTTGTGACCGGAATATCGGATGCAATGATGGATTCGATCCCGATTGTATGTATTACTGGACAAGTTGCTGCTCATCTTGTTGGGACTGATGCATTTCAGGAGACTGATATAATCGGCATAACTACCCCAATCACCAAGTGGAATTATCAGGTCACTCGAGCACACGAGATTGCCGAGGTGATGGCAAAGGCATTTTATATTGCACGTCGCGGCCGACCAGGCCCAGTGCTTGTGGATATCACCAAAAACGCTCAGATTGAGATGTGTGAGTTTGAATATCCCAAGGATATTAGAATCGAGAGTTTTCAGCCAACAACAATACCGAACAAAAGACAGATAAAGCTTGCCGCTGAACTTATAAACGGGGCAAAGCGACCATATATGTTTATAGGACATGGAGTGCTTATTGCGTATGCGACGGATATAGTCAAAAAAGTAGTTGAAAAAACAGGGATACCTGTGGCGTCTACACTTTTGGGGCTATCTGCTTTACCTGTGGATCATCCGCAGTATGTGGGTATGCTCGGTATGCACGGCAATTATGGACCCAATATGTTGGCCTCAAAGGCTGATGTGATTGTGGCTGTTGGGATGCGCTTTGATGATCGTGTGACTGGTCGGTTGGCTGATTTTATCCCACAAGCTCGTGTGATTCATATCGACATTGATCCGGCTGAGCTCAACAAAAATGTGCCAGCTGAGGTGCCAATTGTCGCGGATGCAAAAGCTGCACTGACTGAGCTTTTGCCGCAACTTGATAAAAAGACACATGACGCTTGGATGGCTGAGTTTCGCAAATATAACAAGCTTGAGCTTGATAAGGTGATAAACCCCAAAAAAAATGCGAAAACTGAGAAGATCGGTATGACTCAGGCGATTGATATGATATCGCGTAAGACAAAGCGAGATGCCATAGTGGTTGCTGATGTAGGACAACATCAGATGGAGGCAGCGCGCTACTATCAGTTCAAAAATCCACATACATTCCTTACATCAGGAGGTGCTGGTACCATGGGATATGCACTACCTACTAGCATGGGTGCTAAGGTGGGCGCGCGGGACAAGCTTGTCGTTGCCATAATCGGAGATGGAAGTTTTCAGATGACGCTTCAGGAGCTTGCGACAATCGCGCAGGAGAAGCTTGATGTGAAGATATTTATACTGAATAATAATTTTTTGGGAATGGTACGCCAGTGGCAGCAGCTCTTTTTTGACAAAAGATACTCATTTGTGGAGCTTAAGAATCCCGACTTTGTAGCGTTAACAAAAGCATTTGGGATAGCCGCTGAGAAAGTGACAGACCTTATTGGTCTAGATCATGCAATTGATAAGTCACTTGCGCACAAAGGACCATACTTGGTGGAGATTGATGTGGCCCGTGAGGAGAATGTATTTCCAATGGTCGCGACAGGTAAAGCGGCACATGAGATAGTTTTAGAGTAAAAATATGAGATACACAATAATTGCATTTTCAGAAAATAAACCAGGAGTGCTATATCGCATTGCCGATCTTTTTTTGCGCCGCAAGATAAATATTGAGGCACTTACAGTGTCTGAGACAGAGCGATCAGGAATATCTCGTTTTACGATTGTGGTTGATGCGGACCGAGCGCTAATTGATAAGGTGGTCAAACAGCTATATCGAATCATTGAGATGCTGAAGGTATTTGAGGCAGAAGATCATGAGCTTATTGCAAAAGAGATCACATTTATTAAGGTGTCGACCAAAAGCCCTGAAAAAAGGCGAGAGGTGGAGGACTTGGTCCATCTTTTCAACGCAAAAGTTACCTATGTCGGCGATGATTTCTTGGTTGTTGAGAAGAGTGCGTCTGAGGGGCAGATTGATTCACTATTACTTCTACTTAAGCCATTTGGAATTAAAGAGTTCATTCGATCAGGACGAATAGCAGTACTTAAGGAGCAGAAAGAGTCTGAGCTTGGAGGCCGCTTTGCGGTGTCTAAGAAATCATCATATGCTGCATCGGGAATTGACGTATCGGCGATTAAGAAGATGCAACTTATGGCAACTAGCGCTGATGGCGTGGTCTCGCTTGCACAGGGAATACCATCATTTGATACGCCAGATAATATAAAAGAAGCAGCAAAGCGTGCAATTGATAAAAATCTTGTCAACAAATACACATCAGGCTATGGAATTGAGGAACTACGGGAAGCGATAGTTGCAAAAGTAGCGCGAGACAATAAAATCAAGACAACTGCGTCGAATGTAATTGTGACGCACGGTGGGATAGAGGCTATGATGGCAACATTCTTGGCCCTTTTTAATCCAGATGATGAGATTGCTGTACTTTCTCCTGACTATGCTTCACATGTGACACAGGTTCAGATTGCGCGGCACGGTGGACGTCCAGTATTTGTGCCGCTTGTTGAGGAAGATGTTTGGAAATTTGATCCGCAGGCACTTGAGGCAGCTATTACTCAAAAAACTAAGGCGGTACTCGTGTGCAATCCCTCAAATCCAGTAGGTAAAGTGTACACTCGCGAAGAGCTCAAAGAGATTGCCAGAATTGCTATCAAATACAATCTCTTCATCATAACCGACGAGATGTATGAGTATTTTACGTTTGATGATACAGAGCATATTTCAATTGCAAGTTTCCCGGAAGTGGCAGATCGCACGATCTCGACCTTTGGAGTTTCCAAGACTTATGCAATGACTGGGTGGCGGATTGGATATCTTGTTGCGGGTCCAAAAGTCGTGAAGCAGATCTTTAAGGTTCATGACAGTCTGGTGACCTGTCCAACAGCTGTATCACAGTATGCTGCGCTTGAGGCAATAACCGGACCTCAAAAAGAAGTCACTCGCTTTAAATCAGAATTTGAAAAACGTCGACAGATCGTGCTTGATACACTGTCCAAAACTGATAAACTTACACTCGCCCGCCCGCAAGGTGGGTACTTTGCTTTTCCAAAGCTCAACTTTGAGGTAGATGATTATGATTTGGCAGTTGACCTGATAAATCGTGCGAAAGTGGCTGTCGTGCCTGGTTCGGCATTTGGCATAGGCGGAGAGAATCATATTCGTATATCTTTTGGGTGTGAAGAAAAACAACTTAAGACAGGTCTGGATCGATTAGTTAAACATCTGAACAGTTATTATTAATTTTTATTTTTAAATATGGCAAAACTTGATTTTGGTGGAGTGAAAGAGACAGTGGTTACACGAGCCGAATTCCCGCTTAAAAAGGCTCAGAAAATTTTAGAAAAAGAAACTATTGCAGTGATAGGGTATGGAGTACAAGGACCAGCCCAAGCTCTTAATCTTAAGGATAATGGTATGAATGTTATTGTCGGACAGCGCCGAGGTGGAGCATCATGGAAGAAGGCAGTAGCAGATGGATGGAAGCCTGGCAAGAACCTTTTTGAGATTGATGAAGCAGCCAAACGCGCGACGATAATTGCATACTTGCTATCTGATGCAGGGCAGATTGCCGCGTGGCCAACTATAAAAAAATATCTCTCAAAAGGAAAAGCTCTATATTTTTCACATGGGTTTGGAGTTGTTTTTAAAAAGCACACAAAAATCATTCCGCCGAAAGATATAGATGTTATTCTTGTCGCTCCTAAGGGATCGGGCATGTCTGTGCGTCGTCTTTTTCTTGAAGGACGAGGTATCAACTCAAGCTTCGCCATTTTCCAAAATGCTACAGGCCGTGCAAAAGAGAGAGTCTTGGCCATGGGAATAGGCGTCGGATCAGGGTACTTATTTGAGACGAAATTTGATCGAGAGGTATTAAGTGATCTGACCGGCGAGCGCGGAATCCTGATGGGGGCGTTAGCTGGTGTGATGGAGGCACAGTACAATCTTCTTCGAAAGATGGGTCATAGTCCATCTGAGGCATTCAACGAGACTGTGGAGGAGGCAACCCAAAGTCTTATTCCGCTCGTTGGTGAGAATGGAATGGACTGGATGTTTGCCAACACATCAACCACAGCTCAGCGGGGTGCACTTGATTGGCGACATGAATTTCGCCGCGCAGTGGAACCAGTTTTTAAGAAGCTCTACAAGTCCGTTGCATCAGGTCATGAGGCAGAAGTCGTAATACGCGCCAATAGTCGTCCAGATTATAAGGCCCGACTTGAGGTTGAGCTCAAGGAGATTCGAGAGTCTGAGATGTGGAAGGCTGGAGCACAGGTAAGAAAGCTTAGGCCAAGTAAGAAATAATTAAAAAGACGTTTATGAAAAATAGAGTATATATTTTTGATACTACTCTTCGTGATGGAGAGCAGGTGCCAGGATCGCAGCTCAATGGCGTTGAGAAGCTTGAGATAGCGCGTTTGCTTGAGCAACTTGGCGTTGATATTATTGAGGCTGGATTTCCCATCTCATCTCCTGATGATTTGAAAGCAGTCTCTGGTGTAGCAAAAAATATAAAAGGCGCGACTATTGCCGCTCTTGCTCGTGCGCTTGATCGGGATATAGATGTGGCATACGAGGCAGTAAGACAGGCAGTATCTCCTCGTATACACACCTTCATATCCACATCCGACATCCATCTTAAATACCAAATCAAAAAATCAAGAAGTGAAATTGTCGAAATGACACGGCGCGCTGTGCGTCGAGCCCGTGGATATGTGTCTGATGTGGAGTTTTCAGCTATGGATGCATCAAGGTCAGACCCAGACTATCTCGTTGAGGTTTTCAAAGTTGCAGTTGAGGAGGGTGCGACAACACTTAATATTCCAGATACTGTCGGATACGCAATCCCCACAGATTTTGGTAATCTTGTTGCTCATGTCAGGCGCAACATACCCCAAGTTGACACGGGCGACGTTATCTTAAGTGTGCACTGTCAAAATGACTTGGGACTTGCAACGGCCAACACAATCGCGGGAGTTGAGGCGGGTGCTCGTCAGACTGAGGTGACGATAAATGGAGTTGGGGAGCGAGCCGGCAATACATCACTTGAGGAAGTGGTAATGATTCTTAAGACCAACAAAAGCCTGAACTATCAAACAAAAATAAATACCAAAAAGATATATCCCGCAAGCCGACTTGTATCTGGACTTATGCATATGCCGATTCAGCCGAACAAGGCAATAGTTGGGCGCAATGCATTTGCTCACTCATCAGGCATTCACCAGCATGGAATTTTAAATAACCGAGAAAACTTTGAGATTATAAATCCAGAAGATGTGGGTATTCCTCAGTCGTCACTCATACTTACTGCTCGTTCAGGGCGTGCTGCCTTGAAGCATAGACTATCAAAACTTGGGCATGAATTTGATAAAAGTGCTCTTGAGCAAGTGTACGCAGATTTTCTCAAGCTTGCTGATCGCAAGAAAGAAATAAATAATGAAGATCTTTTGATTCTTGTTGGTCAAAAATCAACTGCAGGTGGAGCAGAGCTGGTATCACTTGATGTTCGATGTGGAACTGGCGAGGATAGTGCAGAAGTTACTTTGAAGATAAAAGGCAAGGATCAGTCAGCAAAAGTAAAAGGCAATGGGCCGGTCGATGCCACTTACCGGGCAATTGACACACTTGTCAAAAAAAAGGTAAGACTTGATGAATATCTGGTACAGGCTGTGACATCTGGATCAGATGATCAAGGTAAGGTGCATGTTCAGATTGAGAGCAATGGCCAGATTTATTATGGATTCGCAGCTGACACTGATGTAGTTGTGGCATCAGCTCGGGCATATCTTGATGCTCTCAATAAGATTAAATAAATAATTTTACCTTTATATTTGTATGTATCAAATACTCGATTATAAGACCCGAAAACCAGTGAAGCCAAAAGGCTTTGTATATACTGGAGAGAATGGTCCGTGGGATGTAGTGATGGACCTTGAACTTGTGAAAAAGCAGATAAATGAAGCTTACTTCAGACGAACTCCACCGTATAACTCAAAATACCTACCTCTCATGCCAATCAAAAATCACGCGCGATTTGTCTCACTTTCTGAGGGAGGCACACCTCTTATACCAAGTCGTAAAATTGGCAAGAAGTTGGGAATTAAGTTATATTTCAAGCTTGAAGCGCAAAATCCAACAGGAGCATTTAAAGATCGAGGATCGGCCGTGGAGATGACAGTGGTATCTGAGCTTGGAGCGCCTGCTGTGATTGTCGCTTCAACTGGTAATATGGCAGCGTCTGTTGCTTGTTATGCCGCAGCAGCCGGTATTCCTTGTTTTATAGTGGTTCCCGAGGGAACTCCGCCTACCAAGCTTGCACAAGCCATATCCTATGGTGGCAAGATAGTGCAGGTTAAGGGGAGCTACAACGACGCAGTATTTGTGGCGCAGACTGTTGCTGAAAAACTTGGATTTTATCTAGCGGGTGACTATGCGTTTCGAGTCGAAGGGCAAAAAACAGCTGCTTATGAAGTGATTGATCAGCTCTATTATCGAGTTCCAGATTATGTGATAGTCCCGATGGGCTGTGGTACGAATATAGCGAGTTATGGAAAGGGATTTCGAGAATATCGCGAACTTGGATTTATCGATTCTTTGCCTCGTCTTATTGGTGTGCAGGCTGCTGGATCCTCCAGTATTGTGAACGCATATGACGGGGGAGATACCCATGTCACAGCACTCACATCAACCAATACTATTGCTTCCGCAATCGCCGTCAACTATCCACTTGATGGGGAGAAAGCGCTTAGTGAGATTCGAGGATCAGAGGGAAGTGCGTATGCACTGACTGATCGTGAGATTCTTGAGGCTGAGTACATGCTCTCAACACAAGAGGGAATATTTGTTGAAGCATCAAGCGCGGCATCACTGGCTGGACTTATTAAGCTTGTTGAAGCGCATAATCTAAAGGGAAAGACAGTGGTGTGTGTCCTGACTGGCAATGGTCTGAAAGATCCAACGTCAATTCTGAAAATTGCAACCAAACCGCCGACAATCTATCCATCAACAGCTGAGTTTTTGTCACTTTATGAGAACTCATTTTTTGAAGGAAAAAATATATCTTTTGTAGACCGCGAGACTGTACTTTTTGACGTAAGTCCGACAGAAGATGCAATACGCAAACATGCACTCAAACATTTTCAGGTTAAGCTGTCTTCAGCATATGTTGATAAGATAAAAGGTAAGATCGGTAGTTTTTTGCAAAAAGGCAAGCATGTCACGTTCTCTGATTTTCAAGATATCCTGCAGGACGTGTTGGAGGCACCTTCAGGCAGTACGCAAAAGAAGTCTTTTGAAGTTGTCGACTTTAGCGTCAAAACATCCAAAGACACTAAGCCGCAGGCTACGGTTGAGGTTCGCTTCAACGGTACGACCGAAAAGGGTGAGGCAGATGGAACTGGCCCTGTCGATGCTGTCATCAACGCCCTCAAAAGCGTTGGAGGACACAAAATTGAGTTTAGGCTTACAGACTATAATGTAGATATCCGTTCAAGTGGCTCGGACGCTGTGGTACACGTTGAGTTAAAGCTTGAACGTGAAGGTAAGAACTCAGTTGGTCAAGGAGCCAGTCCTGATATAATTCAAGCATCTATTGAAGCATTCGAAAATGCCTACAATTCATTTTTAGCATAAATAGTATGACGAAAAATAACCTAAAGACGAGATCAAGGATGACAACAGATGGCGATGCTCGAGCACCTGCTCGTGCTATGCTTCGGGCCGTGGGGTTTACGACCGAAGATTTCGAAAAACCAATGATTGGTGTGGCGTCTACATGGGCTGAAGTGACTCCTTGTAACTATCATATTCTTGATTTTGCAAAGCTGGCAAAAGCAGGACTCAAAAAAGCAGGGAGTGCTCCGCAGATATTCAACACTATCACCGTGTCTGATGGAATATCGATGGGACACGAGGGGATGAAATATTCTCTTCCATCTCGTGAGGTGATCGCCGACTCAATTGAAGTAACGACAAATGCGATGCGTTACGACGGGCTTGTGGCAATCGGTGGATGTGACAAAAATATGCCAGGTTGCCTTATGGCCATAGCACGACTCAATATTCCAAGTATTTTTATCTATGGCGGAACGATCATGCCAGGCCATTATAAAGGTCACGACATTGATATCGTAAGTATTTTTGAAGCGGTAGGTCGGCATTCAGCAGGTACAATAAGCGACGAGGAATTTAAGGGAATAGAGTGCAATGCCTGTCCGGGAGCTGGCTCTTGCGGCGGTATGTATACGGCAAATACTATGGCATCGGCGATCGAGGCTATGGGAATGAGTCTGCCTGGTTCCTCATCTACACCTGCAATTGTCGATGGCAAGAAACAAGAATGCACCGATGCGGGGGCTGCGCTTATAAACCTTCTTGAAAAAAACATAAGGCCTCGTGATATTCTCACTAAAGACGCGTTTGAGAATGCGATTGTAATGGCAAATGCGCTTGGGGGATCAACCAATGCAATACTTCACCTTCTGGCAATTGCGCATGAGGCGGGGGTTGGGTTATCAATGGATGATTTTGATCGTATAGGACGCCGTGTACCCTACATCGCAGATCTCAAACCAGCTGGACGCTTTGTCATGGCAGATCTGTATCGTGTGGGGGGTACGCCAGCTGTGATGAAGCTTCTTCTGGATGCTGGACTTTTGCACGGCGATATCATGACGGTTACGGGTCGTACGCTTGAGCAGAATCTTAAGGATGCGCCCGCACTATCTGTAGGGCAGAAAATAATTACAGATTTAAAAAGTCCACTATCTAAGCGTGGTCCACTAATTGTGCTTAAGGGTAATCTTGCACTTGAGGGAAGTGTCTGTAAAATCACGGGTCTTGAGGAGCCGGACTTTTCAGGTCCAGCCCGCGTATTTGATGGAGAGGAGGCGGCTTTTGCCGCGATCATAAGTAAGAAAATAAAACCAGGAGATGTTGTGGTGATTCGATATGAGGGACCCAAAGGAGGGCCTGGAATGCGTGAGATGCTTTCTATCACATCAGCGATAATCGGTGAGGGACTAGGGGATTCGGTTGCCCTCATCACAGACGGAAGGTTTTCAGGAGGTACCCATGGGCATGTTGTCGGACACATTGCTCCTGAAGCGTATGATGGGGGACTTGTTGCAGTGCTTGAGGATGGAGATGTAATCACAATAAATGTTGAAGAAAGAACATTGTCTGTAAAGTTGACTGATGAGGAGATTAAGGCACGATTTAAATCGTGGAAAAAGCCAAAGCCAACCTACACAACTGGTGTGTTGGCAAAGTATATCCGAAGCGTAGCATCTGCGTCATATGGGGCAGTAACCACAAAGTTTGACGACTAATAAAAATGATAGAGCCAATCAAAACAAATAATGCGCCACAAGCAATCGGGCCATATTCCCAAGCTGTGCGGGTTGGTAACTTTGTCTTTTGTTCTGGACAGATTGGTATGGATCCAACAACAGGTGCGCTTGTTGTTGGGATTGAAGCGCAGACACGACAAGTTCTCATAAATCTTACTGGTGTCCTTGAAGAAGTGAATGTAGATTTATCTTTAGTCATTAAAACAACTATTTATGTTGTGAATATGGATGATTTTGCGAAAGTAAACGAGATATATGCAGAAGTTTTCGGTGATCATAAACCAGCTCGTGCTACAGTAGGTGTGGCATCTTTGCCCAAAGGAGCGCTTATCGAGATTGATGCAATAGCCGTCAAGGATTAGACGGTGATTGAAAAATCATTCTCTCTATTTTTTTCAAACCCCTCTGTTTCTTTCTTTTTGCTTAGGAGATAATCAATATCATCGTATCCTAAGAGCAAACACATCTTTTTGTAGGGATCAATTTGGAAGCTTGTTTTGAGTTTTTTTGATGTCCAGTGTACCTCTTGTGCCTCAAGATTGATCTCAACAAGTGTAGCCGGATCTGTTTCTATTGCATCAAAAAGCTCTCGGAGTTCGTCTTCTGGAATCTCAACAACGAGTAGTCCATTGTTGAGTGCATTTTGGCGGAATATATCAGCAAAAAAGCTTGAGATCACAGCCCGGAATCCATATTGTTTGATAGCCCATGCGGCATGTTCTCGAGAAGACCCAGAGCCAAAGTTCTCTCCGGTGACCAGAATTTCGCCAGAATACTTTGAATTATTCAACACAAAATCAGCTTTTGGGGTACCATCTGGATTGTATCTCCAGTCACGAAATAGATTTTCTCCAAAGCCAGTCTTATCAGTACTTTTTAAGAATCTGGCTGGTATGATCTGATCTGTATCCACATTCTCAATTCGAAGTGGCACTGCTGTTGATTTTATTATCATAGGATTATTCTTTAAATTCTAATCGTTATCTTACTTTTACTTGTTTCTGACTCCAGTGGGTTCCCTCCCAGTCGTGTGACCGGGCCTCCCAAGTCGCATAAACAAGCAAAAGTAACAAAAAAGTTTTTTTCTTAAATCATAATCGTGAATCTTTCATATAAATTCTCGAGGATCAGTAATTCGTCCTGTAATTGCCGCAGCCGCAACTGACAGTGGGCTTGCTAAAAACGTTCTGGCACCTGGTCCTTGGCGTCCCTCAAAATTGCGATTGGATGTAGAGATGCAGTATTTGCCAGCTGGGATCTTGTCCTCATTCATACCCAAGCATGCCGAGCATCCAGCGCCTCGCAATTCAAATCCAACTTCTTCAAATATCCGGTCCAGTCCTTCGGCTCGCGCCTGCTTTTCAACCTGAGCGGATCCAGGGATTATAAAAGCCTCAACATGTGGGGCTTTTTTCTTGCCTTTTACGACAGAGGCTATAGCCCGAAGATCTTCAATTCGTGAGTTTGTGCATGATCCCATAAATACATAGTCGACAGGCAAGCCTTCCATCTTAGTGCCTTCCTTAAGATTCATATACTCAAGTGCATGGTGAAAATGCCGGCGCTCACTTTCTTTTTCAAATGCATCTCCAGTCGGGATCTTTTCGGATAATTTGACTCCCATTCCAGGGTTGGTGCCGTAGGTAATCATTGGCTCAATATCTGCAGCGTCAAAAGACTCGACTCGATCATATTCTGCTCCTTCGTCTGTTGGCAGACTTTTCCAGTAGTCCACTGCTGTGTTCCACTCTTTACCTTTCGGGGCAAACTCTCGTCCTTTTATGTACTCAAATGTTGTGCTATCCGGCGCAATAAGTCCACCTCGCGCACCCATCTCAATACTCATGTTGCAGATTGTCATTCGCGCCTCCATAGAAAGTTCGCGAATTGTAGATCCGGCATACTCGACAAAATATCCTACTGCTCCTGATGCTGTCAACTTTGAGATGATGTAGAGGATAATGTCTTTGGATACCACGCCACCAGTCAGTTTACCATTCACCTCAATTTTCATAGTTTTGGGTCGCTTTTGAAGTACTGACTGGGACGCTAAGACTTGTTCGACCTCTGATGTTCCTATTCCAAAAGCTATTGCACCAAACGCACCGTGAGTTGAGGTGTGGCTATCCCCACACACAATCGTCATTCCAGGCTTGGTGATACCAAGCTCGGGGCCAATGATGTGGACGATTCCCTGAAATGGGTGTCCCAAGCCATAAAGGCGAACGCCGAACTCCTTGCAGTTTGCCGTCAGCATCTCAACCTGTTTGCGACTGAGAGCTTCTCGGATGGGCAGGTGTTGATTGCGAGTCGGCACATTGTGGTCGGCTGTGGCCCATGTACGATCTGGCCGTGCTACTCCAATACCGCGCTTTCGAAGTCCCTCAAAGGCCTGAGGACTGGTAACTTCGTGTATCAGATGCGCATCGATATATAAAATATCTGGATAGTCGGCCTGGCTATGCACCACATGGCTATCCCATACTTTATCAAACAATGTTTTAGGCTGTGTATTCTCCATAAGTAGAAGGTGCTTTAACTTATGAACTATTTTATCATTTTTAGCCTTGTATTTGGTAGAATGAAAGCACGATGAAAAAATATATCGCGGTATTACCAGGAGACGGAATAGGTCCGGAAATCACAGATGCTGCCGTCCATGTGCTTAAAAAGATTGCCGAGGTATATAATCATGAGTTTGAAATTGAAAAAGGACTGATCGGCGCAGTTGCTATTGAGGAGACAGGTGATCCGTATCCGGCAGCAACAGCTGAACTTTGCAAGAAATCAGACTCAGTACTGCTTGGCGCGGTCGGCGACCCCAAGTATGATAATGATCCAAGTGCCAAAGTGCGACCTGAGCAAGGACTCTTGCGCATGCGCGCAGATCTTGGCCTATTTGCCAATATCCGTCCGATCAAGACCTACAAAGCGCTTTTTGCAAAGTCTCCTCTCAAAGAAGATTTACTTATTGATGTCGACTTTGTTATTGTGCGAGAGCTTACAGGTGGAATTTATTTTGGTAAGCGAGGACGGGATGGAAATAAAGCATATGACACAGCAGAGTATTCAAAAGAAGAAATAGTGAGAGTTGCAACTTCAGCATTTGATATTGCGCGGGCACGTGGTGGAAAGCTCACTCTTGTTGATAAAGCCAATGTGCTGGATACATCGCGCCTATGGCGGGAGGTGGTGCAGGAAATGGCATCGAGTGAGTATAAAGATATTGAGGTTGAATATATGTTTGTTGATAATTGCGCACAGCAGATCATCAAGCGACCAGCAGACTTCAATGTAGTACTCACTGAGAATATGTTCGGCGATATTTTGTCGGATGAAGCAGCAGTTATCGTTGGATCTCTTGGTATGTTGCCATCTGCTTCACTTGGCGAAAAATATTCATTATTTGAGCCAATTCACGGGTCATTCCCACGTGCTGCTGGCCAGAATACGGCTAACCCAATCGGGACAATCATGTCCGCAGCTATGCTCTTGGGTACTCAAGGTCTCGAGCTTGAGTCTCATGCTTTGAATGCAGCAGTTCAAGAGACAATTGATGCGGGTATTGGAACTCGCGACATATTTCCCAATAATCCTACCCCAACAAGCGCTGTAGCTGAAGAGATAGCGAGTCGAATTGTAGCTGTCGCCTAAGCTTACTCTTGACAGTGAGTTTTTGAAGGATTAATATCAAGATGTATGCTTAATATCTTTAAGCAATTTACTCTTGAGTGGTGGCAGGCAGGAGTTTTTAAGGTAGCCTTACTTTGCATTGGAGCGCTTCTCGCTCTATATTTTCCCAAGCCGCTCAAAAAACTCAAACCACTTCTGTGGATCTTGGCAATTATCTGCACGCTTTACATTGTAGTCGTCTGGTATAAGCAGTAATTCTTTGAAGTAATTAAGCTCAAATTAATTCTCGTATTGTCGCACTGCCTGTCGATACTTACAGTAGTCGCAGTCGGGGCCAGGTTCAGGCATACTTTTACTTTCAAGACAATCAATCGCGGCTCGAATCACGCCTTCAACCCATGAATCATCTCCCACATAAGGAATGATTTTTACATCAAACTCAAGCTTACCGTCAAATGCCTCACGATCTGCATCGCCATTGCAGTAGACAAATATGCCAGTTGATGACACAGGATATCCATTCTGGCGGAAAAGCCACTGATAGACTTCCATCTGGCGCTTATAGCCGATCTGCCACTCAGCATCAAGCGTCACTTCTTCTTTTTTTGAAGTAGCCTTGTAGTCAACAATGATGAGCTTTCCATCTGGTTTTGCCCAGATATCGTCAATGCCACCGGTCACTGTGACAGATGACCCTTCTATCGTGAATGTAATTCCTCGTCTGAGTGAGTCGCGCCATTCTTCAAGTTTGTTGTGAGCAAAGGGCACGGCGTCTATGCCATATGTTTTCATAAGAGGATGCGTTGTTGCTGCTGCACGATGAATATCAAATTCTTTTTTAAGTAGTGCGTCAACTGCTGAGTTGAGTGAGAATGGATATCCTGGAGGTTGAGCTACACCCAGCCTACGATCAAGATAGAAGCAGCGAGGACAATTGAGAAACATGTCAATCTTTGAACGACTAAGTCGGAAAGGTGAGTTTGAGCCAGGGTCATATTTATTTCTTGTTCGATTGGGGTTGTAGTACTTTGACATTCCTTATTGTATCAGAGGGGGTCCAATGTATTGAGGTTTTTAATAAGGATGATAGGTTGACTTAAAAGCACAAAAGTGGTATAATACTGAATCGTGAGTGATGGATAGGGAATTGGCCCGTCGACCCATCCAGCAACCTACCAGATACTGCAAGGTGCTAAGTCCTACCTAAGAAATTTGGAAAGATCAGATCAATAATCAATTTGATAATTACGCACAAGAAGGATTTGTGTACTAATCCTCTCCCTCGGGAGAGGTTTTTTTATGGGCAATTCTGGAGAGCTTTAAGGCTACTTTATAATCAATTGATACGAGACTTACGATTGGTATACTATATTTGAATATGGTTGAAAGACCTAACCAAAAACCTGACGATTCAAAAAGAATCGATACAAAAGGGTCGCGTGGACACATTAGGCATGCACGACCTTTATGGGGTAGGGGTGGAGAGATAAGTCCAGGCTTAAAAAGAATATTCGAAAGGACAGTCGTTGAACCAAGAAGAAAGTAAGTTGCTCCCTATTGTAAAATCCCTGTCTTAATCTTTCGCTTTATAAAAAGCACATATATTATGCCAATATATACTGCCATGATGGCAAGGCGAGGCATACTAAGCCCGCGATCTATTCCAGCAAAACTATGTAGAAGATGGCCAATTACTGACTCGCTGTCAGGTAAAAAGCTCATGTTAAGCGACAACACTCTTGAGAGATGTATTCCGAAGTGGACCTCAAGAAGCTCTGTGATCCCGTTTTGTACAAGGGACGCACCGAGTAAGATGATCATATATTCAGTCGCTTTGAATATCCGACCAATTGGGAATCTCACATATGCAAAAAATGTCGCAATCCCAAGAACTGTGGCGAGTCCGAATCCAACCATAAGCCCCATTAGATTCTGTGCAAACTGGGCAAACAAAGATGTGCTTGCTGTAAAAAGTGCAATCTCAAATCCTTCTCGTATCACAAGAAATACAATTGTAAAAAAGAGCGATACATCAAAGACATTCTGCTGAAGCTTATGATGCGCTTTGATAAGGTCACTTCCTCGCCCTCGTCGCATGACATCATGGAGAGAAAATACGACATAAGCAATAAAAAATCCAGAGAATGTGAGAAGGTATCCTTCAAGGAACTCAGCATTCTCCTCATTGAGTATTGCCCGTGCATGGTCGCCAAGTAGGTATGTCGCAGTTGCTAGGACGAGCGATATAAGAATTCCAATTGCTGCTGCAAGCACAATCTCAAATTCTTTTTTTAGCTTGAGCTTGCGGGATATTCCCAAAAAGACTCCAACAATCAGAAAAGCTTCTAAAAATTCTCTGAATGCGATGATTGCTGTTGTCAACATAGATACCTTATAAATTAATAATAATATTGCCCACAAAAAAACGACCATGTACTATGGTCGCATGAGTCTGGATTGGTGAGAGTGGGTGCGACTCTCAGTGTGCTTTTTGCACCCTTTATATAAAAAACCGTTTCATAAAATAATTTACAAAACAAACAATACGCTTACTATACAGACCCCTTTTCTAAATGTCAAGATATCCAAATCTTACTTCTTCCTCTCAATCTTGTCAAATCCAACAAGTGGCTGGAGGGCTTTGGGGATTGTGATTGAACCATCTGGTTGTTGGTGATTCTCAAGAAGTGGAATTAAAATACGAGGAGAAGCAATGCCTGTGTTGTTGAGCGTAAAGCAGTATTGAGTAGCGTCATTTGCCTCTTTGTATTTTATTCCCATTCTACGTGCTTGAAAGTCGCCTAATATGGAGTTTGAGCCTATTTCTCCATATTCGTTCTTAGATGGAATCCAAGCTTCGGTATCATATTTTTTGATTTGTGGCTCGCCCATCTCGCCTGTTGACATGTACATCACGCGATACGGAATCTCAAGGTCTTGTAAGATTTCCTCAGTGTTTGCTTGAAGCTCATCAAAAATCCCAAGTCCGTCGTCAAGATTGTTGGGTGCAAATACCAGCTGCTCAACCTTCCAAAACTCATGTACTCGGTAAAGGCCTTTAGTATCGCGTCCATATGATCCAGCCTCTCGTCTGTAGCAGGGGGAGAAAGCGACAAATTTCTGTGGAAGCTCCTTAACATTCAAAGTCTCATTTGCAAAGTATCCAGTGACTGTCACCTCAGCAGTTCCGGCCAGATATGCATCTTCGTCATTGAGCTGATAGACTTCCTGCCTACCCCATGGGAACTGTCCGTTACCAAAAAGTGTGAATTCGCGAGTTATGGCTGGCGCGATGAGTGGAGTATAGCCTTTTGCAATAAGTTTATTAAATGCATAAAAAAGCACTGCAAAATGAAGCCTTGCAAGATCTCCTTTGAGGAAGTATCCACGGAATCCTGATACTTTGGCCCCGCGCTCAAAGTCGGCAAGCCCAAGCTCATTTGCTAGATCTATATGGGACTTTGGACTCTTGATCTGGTCAGTATCACCCCATTTTTTTATTTCTTTATTACTTTTGTCATCTGGGCCAATCGGCACATCATCAAGAGGAACATTGGGTACTTGCATGAGGAGATTATTGAGCTCATCTTCTATGTGCCTAAGCTTGTCTTCGACTCCTTTAAGTTTTTCTTTTATCTCGCGACCGCGCTTTATAGATTCATCTGAGGGTTTTTCTTTGGCGACTGTGTTTCTATCTTCTCTGAGTTTTTGAGCAGCTCCTGAAAGTTCTTTTCTCTCTTCATCTAGTGTAAGGATAGTATCGATATCTACTGCACGATTTTTATTTTTGGCTCCGTCAATCACCTTTTGCTTATTGTTGCGGATAAAATCTATTGAGAGCATGAGATTATTGTAGCAAATAGGGCTTTATTTTACGCGCAAGTCGTACAGTGGCTATTCTTCTGTGATTGATTTTTTGGCTTTCTTCACCTGTTAGTTCGTCATAGTATTTGTTCATTCCATCAACTATAAAAAGTGTGCGGTAAGGATAATGTGGCATAGGTGTCCGGCTTATAGAGTTTGCAAGACGTCCGTGAATCGTACTGGTTTCGCAATACGCGTTACTCGTACGCGGGTCAAAGAAACAAACACAGGTCTCAAAATATGCTGTTCGCATATGATCGGGGATATCTTTGAGCCTTTCAAGTGTATAGCTTATGATCTCATCATCTGATGCAACATATCCAAGCCATCTTTTGGATCTGACTCCTGGCTCACCGCCAAGTGCCTCTATACATATTCCTCCATCATCAGCAATTGTTGGCAACCCAGATATCTCTGCGTAGAATTCTGCCTTAAGTTGTGCATTTTTTTCAAATGTATCGCCAGTTTCTTCGGGTTCTATTTTAATTGAAAGATCTGCGGGCGTCACTATCTCAACCTTGTTTTTAAATACTTCATGCAGAGCACTTGTCATCTCAGTAATTTTCGACTCATTGAGTGTGCCAAGAAGTAGCTTAGGCATAATTATTTTTTACTTTTACTTTTTTTATCTCCAGTGGGTTCCCGCCCTAACGGGCATCCCAAGTCGCAAAAAAACCAAAAGTAACAAAAGGGTTTATTAAATTCTTTTAAGTTATAGATTGTTAGAGGTGACAGATTGTTATTCCCATTCAATAGTTCCTGGAGGCTTGTTGGTGATGTCGTACACGACGCGATTTACTTCTGGAATCTCATTGACAATGCGAGACGCGATAGTGTCGAGGAGGTCGTAGGGGAGCCGTGCCCAGTGCGCAGTCATCACGTCTTGCGACTCCATTGCGCGAAGTGCAATAGTCTCGCCATATGCTCGATTGTCGCCTCGGACGCCTGTTGATTTGATACCTGTGAAGACTGTGAATACCTGCCAAAGATTTTTGATCTTCGCTTTTTCAACTTCGTGGCGCGCAATATGATCTGACTCGCGCAGAATTCTGAGTTTTTCCTCAGTTACTGTGCCGATTATGCGAACTGCAAGACCAGGACCAGGGAAGGGTTGTCTTTGAGTGACCTTATCTGGCAGCCCAAGGAGTGATCCAATCTTGCGGACCTCATCTTTGTAAAATGTACGAACTGGTTCAATAAGAGTAAGCTTCATATTGGCGGGTAGTCCACCGACATTGTGATGACTTTTGATGTTTTTACTGTGCTTAGTTCCTTGAGACTCAATGACATCCGGATAGATTGTGCCCTGAACAAGAAAGTCAGCGCCCAGCTTTTTCGCTTCACGATCAAACACTTCAATAAATACTCGCCCAATGATTTTCCTTTTTTCTTCTGGATCAGTCACGCCAGAAAGCGCAGTTAAAAACTCACGGCCGGCATCAATAATTATCACGTTCATTTTGAAGTTATCAGCAAATACCGTGCGGAGTTGATCAGTCTCACCTTGTCGCATAAGTCCTGAATCTATATAAATTGATGTAAGATTCTCTTCAATTGCGCGGTGTACAAGTAGAGCTGCAACAGCTGAGTCCACCCCGCCGGATAAGGCGCAGATTGCGCGCGCATTAGCTATGGAGTCTTTTATATCAGAAACTAAACTCTCAACAAGTTCAGCATCAACTTCTTGTTTTTTAATTTTGAGTCCGCAGATTCCAAGGAAGTTGCTTAAAATCTGAATGCCAAACTGTGTGTGGACTACCTCTGGGTGAAATTGAATTGCATAGATCTTTTTTTGCTTATTCTCAAGTACAGCATATGGACTTGTGTTTGTTTTGGCAAGAGCCACAAATCCAGCCGGTGGTTTGGTGGTTTCGACACCATGATTCATCCATACCTGAAACTCATCATCAGTCGCGGCAAGAAGGGTGGAATCTTTGAGAACTGAGAGCTGAGCCGGGCCATATTCTTTTTTCTCACCCTCTTTGACCTCGCCTCCAAGTAGGTAGCAGATAAGATGTTCACCATAACAGATTCCAAGAATCGGAATTCCAGAGTCAAAAATGTCTTTGTCGATTGTTGGAGCATCTTTCTCAAATACTGA
>CAZGZD010000017.1:0-23514 GCA_964530005.1 uncultured Gammaproteobacteria bacterium | reverse complement strand
CATTGTATATTACTTGTCCCGGGACATAGACTTGTCTTGAATTATTTGGAGCAGCCGGCTTTATTGATATTTGAACATACGCCCAGTTGATTTTCGCAAGCACTTCCTGGAGCAGCGATGATTGGTGGATTCCAGACTGCAGGTCCGCAGACATTTCTCACGACCCGAACAAGAGTTTGGGGATACCCCGATCTCTTAAAACACCCTCCCACCGCATTCCAAATACAGACAGTATCTTTGTTTGACCCAATGCGAACAAGACTATTGTTCATTATTGTATGCTTTGTCTGATTGCAGGCTGACTGCGTCTGGTATCTTGAGCAGTCCACATTGCCGCAAACACTTGGGACTGTGGGAGTTGGTGTAAGTGCTGACGCATGAGATCTGACATCGATGATTTTTTGTGAGCCATAGAATAATATATGAGTTGCGAAGAGTGTGGAGAAGGTAAAAATAAATAAAAGAATTGTCTTATTTTTAGAAGAATATTTTTTCTTTTTCTTTGTCATTAGTAAAACAATACTGTTTTCATAAGCCTAATGTCAAGAGATTTTATCTTTTTTTTCAGCCTATAAGTACGTTATAATATACATAATGAGTAAAAAAACAATCTCATACTCATCTTCTGTTGATTATTCCATAGCAGACCCTGTCAAGATCTTAGCGCAAAAAGAGGGACAAGCAACTTCCAAAAACCTCCCATTCGGGTTCAAAGAAGTGATAGGTACTCGAGGAGAATCCGCCTATGTATTTGATATGGGAGACTGCTACGGCGCACTTGTTCAGGAAGGTTTGGGTACAAAGAGCCTTATCGCCAAAGCAGTCTATGCACAAACAGGTGTTTCTTATTTTGCCAATATTGCGATTGATACGGTAGCTGCGATTGTGAATGATTTGATCACTGTGGGTGCAACACCTGCGGTTGTTAACGCATATTGGTCGATGCAGTCTTACGAGTGGTTTTCAGACATTAAAGTAGCTGAGGAGTTTATCCAAGGGTGGAAAAAGGCGTGTGATGAAGCCGGTGCGACTTGGGGAGGAGGAGAGACTCAGTCATTGCCGGGTATTATTGAAAAAGGCACCCTTGAATTTGCTGGTTCTGGATTTGGGATTATAAATCCCAAAGATCGACTTACGGTGGGCAAAGAAATACATGCGGATGATGCAATTATTCTCTTTGAATCATTTGGGATTCATGCGAATGGAGTAAGTCTTGCCAGGTCGCTTGCCGACGAGCTGCCAGATGGATACCAGACTAAGCTGCCAAGTGATGCGACTTACGGTGAAGCCCTTCTTACTCCAAGTATTGTCTATGCCAAAGTGATTCAGGCAATCTATGAGGCTGGCGTAGATATTCACTATATGGTTCATATCACAGGCCACGGATGGCGTAAGTTGATGCGGCACACGAAGGCTTTGACATATAGAATAAAGGAAGTGCCACCAGTACCAGAGGTACTACAATTTATTCAAGAGTCAGTCGAGATGAGTGATGAGGAATCGTATGGAACATTCAATATGGGAGCTGGATATGCGATCTTTGTTCCAGCCACGGACGTCGAAAAGATTTTGCAAATATCTCAGGAGCAAGGGATAAAAGCATATACTGCAGGAGTAGTGGAGGAAGGAGAAAAGCAAGTAATTATTGAGCCGCTAAACATTACGTATAAAAAAGAAGACTTAGCTGTTCGCGCTTAAGTTCTTTTTTATCCTCTGCTCAATTGGGTAGTCGAATAATTCAAAATCTTCACCAGTAAGTCGCTCATATGCTTCAATATAGAACTTTGCCAGGTCGCTTGCGAGATGATCTGGGAGTGACGGTGCTTCACCTTCTCCTGTGTACCCCTGATCTTTGTACCAAAGGCGCAAGAACTCTTTGCTGAGTGACTCCGGCTCTTTGCCTTCGTTATGCAAACCTTCATACGTATCTGCTATCCAGAAACGTGATGAATCGGGCGTGTGCACCTCATCCATAATTGTAAGTTGCCCTGTTTCGTCGAGCCCGAATTCATATTTGGTGTCAACGAGTATTAGTCCATGTTCGCTCGCTACTTTTTGACCATAGGCAAAAATCGAAAGCGCCACCTCTTCCATTTGTGTATACAATTTTTCCTCAACAAGCTTGCTTGAGATGATCTGTTCTCTTGTGAGGCGCTCGTCGTGTGCTCCGACGTCTGCGTGAGTTGTAGGTGTGATTACGTTGGTTGGGAGCTTGTCATTTTTTTTGAGACCTTCAGGGAAATCAATGCCATAGATTGTGCGCTCACCTTTTTCATATGAGTGCCAGATAGACGTATTGGTAGATCCTGTCATGTACCCTCGTACTATCATCTCAACAGGAATCGCTTTGAGGTTTTTAACAATCGACACATTGGGATCGGGGATCTGGATGATGTGGTTGGGGACAATATTTTTCGTTTTTTCAAACCACCAACCACTCAACTTATTTAACACAGCGCCTTTGTATGGGATAAGCCCCAGAACTACGTCGAATGCGGACTGCCTATCTGTTGTGATAATGATGCGCTTATTATTCGACAGATACATATCACGGACTTTGCCCTGAATCTTCTGTCCGTGACCTTCGAGATCGACTGTGCGAAGCGCATGGGGAATAGCCTGTTTTATTTTGTCTTCATTAATCATGTTTTTCTAAGTATTTCTTGTAGCCGAGTTCTTGAAGTTGAGTATCTTTTTCAAGCACTTTATCTTTCATCGATTTTTTGTACTCTGCTAATTTTGCTTTTAGTCCGTCATCCGCAACAGATAGAATCTGAACAGCAAGAAGTCCGGCATTCTGCGCTGCGTCTATTCCGACTGTGGCAACTGGCACACCCGGTGGCATCTGTACTGTGGAGAAGAGAGAATCTGCGCCCTCAAGGCTTTTGGATTTGACCGGCACTCCAATTACAGGTCCTGTAAAGTGCCCAGCACATACACCGGCCAAGTGAGCAGCTCCTCCAGCCCCTGCAATGATCACTCTTGCACTCGTATTCCTCAAGAAGTTTACAGCATCCTCTGGAGTGCGATGTGCCGAGAGAACGTGTATTTCATATTCGATTCCAAATTCTTCAAGTACCTTAGCTGCTTTACTCATCACAGATAAATCTGAATCCGACCCCATAAGTATTGCAACCTGCGTATCCATAGATATATTGTAACAATTTTTAATTTAAGTTCTCAACTATTTTTGTAACTTCTTTGAGTTCATTAATAATATAGTCAGCATCTGAGAGATATTCCGAGCTATTAAATTTACCCAACTTGGCGATTACACGAAGGCCCGCATCATGGGCTGCTGTGATACCGACTGATGAATCTTCGACAACGATAATCTCATCAAGCGGAATTTGAAGTAAGTCTATTGCTTTCAAATACGATTCAGGATGTGGTTTGTTGTTATCCACGTCATCCTGACTGACTATAAATTTAAAAAATTGAAAAATATCGTGGTGAATAAGTATTGGCTTATTCCAAGCCAAATGTGATGCCGTAACAACCCCCATGGTAATTCCTAACTTATGTAAATTAGACAGAGTCGCGAAGGCATCGTCCACAAGTGGTATGTCGTGTGCAGTGAGCTTCTTGGTAATTTGAGCTCTGAAATCATCAACTGATATGTGAATATTCAGGTCGACTTTTAGTCTTTCAAGAATTGCCTCAATTGTGAGCCCCAAGTATTTTTGGTAGATCTTGGGTGTTATTTTGTGACCAAATTTTTCAAATACTTCAGCTACTACCTCAAACCATATCTCCTCACTATCGACTAATGTACCGTCGAAGTCCCAAAGTATTGCCTTAATCATTCACTACCTTTTTAATTTCCTCAACAAGTTTACGTGCACGTTCGGGAGCATCGCCGATATGATCTGCGACATTCATTAGTTTGTCCAAAGAATCCACTCCTACATATTTTGCGATCTCATCATTTTTTTTTAGAAGATCAGTCATAGGGTTTCCTCCACCTTTTTGTATTGTTTCCCAAGCGACCATGGATATCTCACGTATCACCTCGTGCATCGTCTGACGATCTGCACCAGCACCAACTGCTGAGATAATAATCGCCTCTGTTGCGGCAAAAGGTGCATATTTTTGTAAGTTTTCTTTGATCCGTGTTTCATTTACCACAAGTCCTTCAATTATCTTCTGTCCAACCATCAGAATCTCATCAACTCCCAAGAATGCCTCGGGAATTACGATGCGTTTGTTGGCTGAATCATCAAGAGTTCGCTCAAGATATCCATGGGCAAGATTCCCAAGCGTCACCTGTGGAAGCGCTGCAATATATCGGGCGAGAGAACAGATCTTCTCAGAATCTATCGGATTTCTTTTAAAGGGCATGGCAGATGAGCCGACTTGTTTGTCTCCAAATGGCTCACTCCACTCACCATAAGCGGGGGACTGTAAGATGCGAAGATCGCTTGCGAATTTACTAAGAGTGGACGCGATAGATGCCAGGCACGCAAGTACGAGGTAATCGTATTTGTGTGTGTATATTTGAGAAGCGATAAGCACGCCACGAAGACCGAGTTTATCCAGCACTTTCTTCTCAAGCTCTTGTGGTACAACTCCCAAGTTCTTATAAGAGGCAGATGTCCCGACCGCTCCTTTTATACCCTTTGCTTTAATCGTCTTTTTTACAAACTGCAAAAGTTCAAGGTCAATTAGTAAGTCCTGTGCATAAAAAGCCATGCGGTAGCCCACGGTCGTTGGCTCAGCTGGTTGAAGGTGGGTGTAGCCAATACATGTAAGGTCTGCATATTTATCAATTTTTACTGAAAATGCTTTGAGTATATCTTTGAGCTTATTTTCAATAATTTCAAGCGACTGCGTAATCTGAATCATATCTTGATTATTTCGGATATCCATACTTGTTGCTCCAAGATGGATCTTGCCACCACCAATCTTAGTTTTTTCGGCATATTCCCGGATTGCTGCAACCACATCATGTTTGGTGTATTTCTCAATTTCTTGTATGCGATCTATGTCGATACTATCTTGATGTGCTTTAAGGTCGCTGAGCTCTTCATCGGTCAGTAGACCAGACGAATGCTCGGCTTCAGCCAGTGCAACCCAGATTCGTCTCCATATCTTGTATTTATTCTCCTCAGAGAATATCTCGCGCATTGCGGGCGATCCATAGCGAAATGAGAAAGGGGATTGAAAATTATTTTTATCCATATTTTTATGTAATTATTTTATCCAACTGTTTGTTTTTTGCAGCTCCACTAATCTCCATTGCAACTCGTTCACCAACCGAAAGAGTCTCTCCATGTAGATATCCCGAGTAGGGAGTGGCAAATAAGCCAGGTGACCCTGGCATTCGTGGGGACACGTCGACCACGACAATATCTTTTTTAGGTGGTCCGGGTATGATAATTGACTGAAGAGCAAAGGGGCCGATGATGCCTGGTGGATAGAGCTTACGCGTGGCCTGCACGAATTTCTCTCCAAGTGCAAAAGCTGCCTCAAGCATGGACTCGAGTACGGTAACGGCTATGTGCCCGGCTTCTTCGTATTTGATCTGTACTTTGTGGTTGGTCAAAATCTGATTTTGAATTTCACCTGGTAATCTAAGAATTCCTTCAAGGTTGGTTTGGCGACGTGTGTCTGTTCCCATAAGCTCAAGTTTGTCGGTAAGTGGTGAGTAGAAGAAGTTGAAATTGACATGTGAACCTACGATAAATTCTTCAATTACCGCATGCTCAAGCGCATCTTTCGTGATCACATTTTCTTTTATAAGTTGTGCAGATTCTGCCTCGTATTCTTTGTATGAGGAAACTACAAAAAATGCCCTCTCAAAACTGCGCTCCTTTTCAAGCACTTTTACGATGCATAGTCGATCAATGTCCTTGGGGTTCTCAAATACTCGTGGAAAGCGAATACCAGCTTCTTGAAGAAGATCATATTGATTGGGTTTTACCCCTCGTTCTTCAACCTTAAGAAGCGTACGATTGCCAAACATAGGTACTGTGAACTGCTCTTCAATCGCATCGTAATCATCAACGTATACTTCAAAAGAGCGATTGGGTACAAATATAGCGTTTTGTTTGAGAAGCTCAGTCTGTACATCAGCACTGAGTATGTCCTTGAAGTTATCAACCACGATATAATCGTCAACACATCCTCGGTCACCTTCGGTCAGATAATATTTGGTATAGGTCTGTTCGCGGCCTTTTTCGGCAACTACAAGTGTAGTGAGTCCAAGCTTTTTGGCACCGGCACAAACATCGAGTGCACTATGGGAGCCAAGTACCGCGACTGTGAGATTTTTGAGATTGTAGTTTTCAAGTGTGGTATTAATATCCATATATTAATCTAGAATTTCTTTCAGTCTATCAGTTTTGAGCGCATCTTTGATCTCACGAGCTATTCGTCTACCTGTACTCATCGGCACGTCGTATGTGAGAGATGAGTAACTTGATCCTTGGGTGAACAAGTTAGTTCCTGCGACAATGCGCCCAGATATCTCAATACAATATATTTTTTGATCTGGTGTGATGATTGTCTCAAGGCAGAATGGTCCAAATAATCCGCGCTTATCTATGAGTTCTTGAGACTTATAGACTGTATCTTCTCCCATACGATAGCATTCCTCAAGCATTGACTCACGAATCACAAGTGGGCTATTGCCGACTACTACATAGCTTGGATTTATATCTAATCCTACTTGGTCACTTGCAGGTATGCGTCCGATTCCATCCACGTTGGTCTCGTAACGGCGGTCCATACTAAGAATTTCAACCTTTTTTTTAAGCGGTGAATAGAAGTAATGTATATATAATGGTACTCCGACTATATACTGCTGAATCATGTATTTATTACTGCCAAGAGTGGGGAGCTTTTTCTCGAAATCAGCCTTATTCTTAGCCAAAAAGTACCCACGACCACCGGCTGCACCGAATGACTTGACGATGACTGGATACTCGGCCGAGTCTGGTGAGTCGTAAACAGCCGGCAGTAGAATACCTGCCTGATCAAGCCACATCCGCTGCTTATCTCGATCTTCTTCCCATTCAAGTATTTTTTTGTTGCCAAAGTAATTAAGCTGCATGTCCTGATTTTTCTTGGTGCCAAGATATGCGACAAATGACCCATGGGGGATAATGATGATTTTTTTGTCCTTAAGTTTTTTCTCGATTTTGGGGAAATCCGCAAATGTCTCGATCTCTTCAATATCGTCTATAAAGCTATAACGCTTATATAAAGATGTCTGATTGGGAGTGGTGATGACCAATGTCTTGAAACCTTCTTGTTTGGCTCCATGGAGGATCTGGAGTGCGCTGTGGGAACCGAGAGTAGCGATGATGTAGCTTGATGGTTCCATCTTTTATTATACCAAATAATTTTGTCTTTTACCTCACAAAATAGTTTACTCCATTTTCAAAGATTTTGAGTCCGGGGCCATAGGTGGGGATTTCCTGCTCCTCCTTTTTAAGTTTTTCTTTGAGTACTGGCCAGTGGGGAAGTTGTGTAAAAAAGAGTGCGCGCTCAGGATGCGGCATCATGCCAAGGATTCGTCCGGAGGGGTCACAGATTGCCGCTATATCTTCAAGCGATCCATTGGGATTGGAGTCAAGCGACTGATACTCGCAAATTTCACCCTTAACGTATGTAAGTGCAATTTGGTTGTTTCCTTTTAACTTCTTAAGACTTTCATTAGTTGCGTAAAATTTTCCTTCACCATGCGCGATCGGGATAGAGAGAGTGTCGATATCTTTGAGCCATGGAGTCTGACTTTGGACTTTGAGATCGACCCAGCGAGCGTTGTAGCGGGCATTGTCATTGGGGACAAGAGCTACTTCCCGCATACCAAACGAATCATGGAATGCGGGAAGTAGCCCCAAATTGGTGATAATTTGAAACCCATTGCAGATACCGATTGTAAGAGTATCTCTGGACACAAATTGTAGCAGATCATCCCATAAGTGGTTTTTAAGTTTGATCGCATATGCATTACCGGCACCTGTATCATCGCCATAGGCGAATCCACCAGGGACTGCCAGGATCTGATAATTCTGCAATTTTTTGGGACTTTCGATAAGGTCGTTGATATGTATGATTTCAGCGCTGCCACCGGCTAGTTGGAAAGCATACTGCGTCTCTTCTTCGCAGTTGAGGCCGTACCCGGACAAAACAAGTGCTTTTGGTTTGGTCATATTAATAATCTTTAAATGTCGAGTGATAACTTTCGTATGCTTTTTGGACTGATGTCTCAATAGCCATTTTGCCATCAATTCCTCGTATGATAATTTTTTCATTACTTCCCACAGTGCCAATCTGTGCCATTGGAAGCTTTGAAAAAAGCCCTTCAAATACATCTTTATTTCTCGGGTCAATCGAGGCGAGAATTCGTCCAGTGGACTGACTATAAAGAGCTGATTCATCACTTTCCATAGATCCTGGAAGAGCTGCAAGTGAAATATCAATCCCAAGCATCCCGCCAACAGCCATCCTGGCAAGTGCTGCTCCCAGCCCGCCCAAACTTGGAGCATGTGCTGCAGTCACAAGACCTTGCCGCATGGCTTTTTGATAGGCTTCGTATATGCGCTTGTTAGTTGCAGTATCTGTCTGGGGTATTGAGCTATTGAATACTTCTTGTCTCGTGTTAGAAAGATATCGTAGATATTCGGATCCACCAAGCTCGTCACACGTCTCCCCAATTATGTAGATCAAATCACCTGCAGATTTAAGATCACAGGATACAACTTGTGCGACATCATCTATGACACCGATTGATGAGATGACAAGTGTAGGAGGAACTGATATTTTGGTGAACTTACCGCGGGCGTCGTAACCCTTGAAATCATTAAACATACTGTCTTTGCCGGATATGTAAGGCGTGCCATAGGCGACTGCTGCGTCGTAGCATCCGCGTGCGGCCGCTTTGAGTTGGTAAAGCCTTTCTGGATCATCTGATGAGCACCAACAAAAATTATCAAGAAGAGCAAGATGATATAAGTCTGCGCCAGCTGCGACTGCTTGGGCGACTGCTGCATCTACTGTGGCACGCGCCATAGCATATGCGTCAATTTCCGTGTACTGCGGATAATAAGCTTGAGACAGAACTACTCCCTTGCTGCTCTCAAGTCTCGGCTTGATTACAGAGGTTGAACTATTTACACGACCTCGTCCTACTATCGGTTTTAGAACAGAGTTGGCCTGCACTTCATGATCGTATTGAGTAGAGATAAATGCATAGCTTGCAATTGAAGGGCGAGCAAGCATTTTGAGATAATCATCAGTTGGATTTTGAGAGGTGGGAATTGAAGTTTCTTTTTGAACTTTTTTCCCTTGCATGGTCTGCATGGGAATCTTCGGCAAACCATCGTGCAAAAAGTCCATATCCAGATCAAGGACAATCTTCTTTTCGAAAGAAACTTGGCAACACCCTGTATCTGTAAATTCACCGATTACAGTCGCTTCAACTCCGTGCAGCGCGCAAAGTGTGGAAAGCTCTTTCCATTTACCTTCAGGTACTGCAACCACCATGCGCTCCTGAGATTCAGATATCCAGATCTCCCATGGATCAAGTCCACTGTATTTGAGTGGTACTTTTTCAAGATCGACTCGGCAACCCCTGGATTCACGTGCCATCTCGCCAACTGCTGATGAAAGTCCACCGGCTCCGCAATCTGTGATACTGTTGTAGAGCCCTTGGTCGCGGGCTTCTCGGACGATTGCATCTGAAAATTTCTTCTGTGTTATGGCATCGCCAATCTGCACAGATGTAGATGGAGATGATTCGGAAAGGGCTTCGGAGGAGAATGTGGCGCCATGTATGCCGTCTTTGCCCACTCGTCCACCGATCATCACGATATAATCGCCGGGTCGTGCCTTTTTCTCGTGGGCCGCTCGTCCTTTACTGTAAACTGGCAAGAGCCCGATTGTCCCCGCAAATACAAGCGGTTTGCCCAGGTAGCGTGCGTCGAAATATACAAATCCTTGCGGGGTGGGTATACCTGATTGATTACCTCCTGTATTTACGCCCGCGATCACTCCATCCATAATCTGTCCTGAAGTAAGCATTTTGTCTTTTTTATCTTTATCTCTATAAAGAATTGTGTTATTCCATGGCTCGGACAAGAAAAAGCCATACATATTGGCAATTGGCTTTGCTCCAAGTCCAGTGCCCAAAGTGTCGCGGTTTACGCCAACAATACCAGTAAGCGCGCCACCATATGGGTCAAGTGCAGATGGGGTATTGTGAGTCTCCATCTTGTGAGTGATTGTGAACTCGTTGTCAAATGCGATAATCCCTGAGTTGTCGCTAAAGACTGACACACAGAAGTCATCTTTGCCTTTACTTTTGCGAATTTTTTCTGTCGCTCCTTTTATATATGTTTTAAAAAGTCCCTCGCTTATATCATCGATGGGATCTGCAAAGATTGTGTGTTTGCAGTGTTCAGACCAGGTTTGGGCAAGAGTCTCAAGCTCTATGTCTGTTGGACTTCGACCTAAATCTTTGAAGTATTTTTGAATCGCATGCAGATAGGGAAGCTTGAGTGCAAGGGGTCCGCGAGTGGTATCACCTGGTCCCTTTATTCCATAGGTGCTCAATATTTCAAGTTCGTCATCTGAAATGTCTAAATCGACTACTGTAACCTGTGGCTTATTTTTAATGCTGACTTTCGGAGGATGTGTTCCCATACCTCGTTCAGATTCAAACTCAGCGCTTGATTTAATAGTTGCTTTTTGGATGAGCGGATTATAGAGTGTGGCTGCAATTTCTTGTATGTCATTTGCTGATAAATCACCTTCGAAAAAGTATAGTCGGGAGCTATAAACATTTTCAGCGTCTTTGAATTGAACTTTTAGAAGATCAGCAAGCAGCTCCCGAGTCGTTTGCCCAACATTGTCGGTTACAGCAGGCAAGTATCCAATTTCCAAAGCGTATGTAAAAGAGGAAGGGGCATATGAAGTATCTATATAGGATTTCTGTGTAATAGGGTTTGTGATTGCCGAGGTTGCCAGTTGTAATTGCTCACGGGTTAAATCTTTGTCGATAGTGTAGACATCTGCACCATAGATTTTTTTGAGTTTTAGAGATGCATTGTGATTTTTAATTTTTTCCAAAAGCACACCCGCTCGAGTATCGAGAATTGTATTTGTGATTTCTATGCGGTGAGTCATTTTTGCAAAACACGAAAACCAATATCACGGCGAAAATGCATATTGTCAAAGTGCAAGCCGTCCGTGCCAATTGCCGAGTAAGCTTTATCAAGTGCTTGGCGCATAGTAGCGCCGGAAGCTGTGATATTCAGTACTCGCCCGCCATTTGTCACGAATCTATCTTCTTCACGTTTGGTGCCAGCATGGAAGACGACGACGTCCTCTGGTACTGACTCAAGTCCATAAATTTCCTTGCCTTTTTCGTAATTACCTGGATAACCGCCACTAGCAAGACATACTGTGGCAACTGCGCCGTGTGTAGTTTTAATTGATGTTTTTTCGAATTTACCTGCAGCTGATTGTTGTAAAAAAGGGAAGAGGTCTTCGTCAACTGCAAGCATCATAGCTTGACATTCTGGATCACCGAAGCGAGCATTGAACTCTATCACTTTTGCGTCACCCTTATCTGTGATAAATAGTCCTCCATATAATATACCTCTATATTCATTACCATCTGTCCGCATTCCATCAACTGTTTTTTGCATGATCCCGGTTTTTATTTTTTGAGCAAGCTCCATAGTGACAAAGGGTACTGGGGTATATGCGCCCATGCCGCCGGTATTTGGGCCACGATCTCCATCAAGTGCTTGTTTGTGGTCTTGGAAGAAGGGTAGCATTATGATATCTGTGCCGTTGGAGATTGCGAAAGCACTGACCTCCTGTCCGTATAGACGTTCTTGAATCACGACAGTCTCGCCAGCTTTTCCAAAAACTGCGCCATTCATCATAGTCCGAAGCGCTTCTTCTGCCTCTTTTTCTGTTGTGGGCAAGATTACTCCTTTACCTGTTGCTAGTCCATCTGCCTTGATCACATAGTTTCTTGGATCTTTACTTTTAATGTAATCAAGCGCATCATTCAGATTTGTAGCGGTATAGCTTTCGGGTCGAGCTATGTTGTGACGTGCAAGAAAATCTGCGGTGAACGCTTTACTTGTCTCAAGTTTTGCTGCGGATTGAGTAGGGCCAAATATTTGTAAACCCGCTTCGGCAAATCGATCAACTATCCCAACCTCAAGCGCTGCCTCCTGACCAACAACTGTGAAATCGACTCGCTTCTCTTTTGCGAATTGAAGTAACTCATCTACTTGAGTCACAGCAATATCCACATTTTTTCCGATGAGGCTTGTGCCGCCATTGCCAGGGGCAAAGTAGATTTCGCCAACGTGTGGTGACTGCGCAAGTTTCCAGCCCAATGCATGTTCTCGTCCACCTGATCCAATTATTAGTATCGATTTTTTCATCCGTGGGGGAAAAATTCAATTGCCAATTCTTTTGCTGTATTGAGAGCTTCAGTATTATTTAGGGGGATAAGTGGCGACACTCTTTGATAATTTGGCACATTACTATCGACAAAGCTTTGAAGCGTGGCAATGACATTGGTATGTTCAAGTGGCAGAAGTTTTTGCTGAATCATCCTCACTTTTTCAATAATCTCATCTTTGCTTTTTTTCACCCCATCTAAAGAAAGGGAATTTTTAAATTCTCCAAAATCAAGCCTTTCGATTCGTATGATATTTCCCTTGTCGTACTCGGGCTCAACATAGTGGGTTGTGGCTTCAGTCCACCAGTCTGAATCGGTTAGCATACAGTAGATGAGTCGTGCCGCAACAACTCGTGCACCATACATTCCGTGTCCTCCAAAGTCTAATCTCGGTGGATCAAGTGGTCCTGGATGTTGATTAATTATTTTTCCTTTATATCGCGCAATGACATTGGTCGGTGTAAGGACAAGCCATCCATTTTGCGATATAAGCTCAACTTCGTAACTTTCAAGTATCTTAAGTAGGGAATTTCCAAACTCATCAGCGGATCCAAAATCGCGTTTTGTAATAATTTCAGTGGGGATATTAAAAGCTCGTGCTTTTTCAAGGCCTTCAGCATTCGAGTGAGAGGAAATCACAACAGCAGGTTGAATACCAGGCAAGCTATTCTCAGAATGAGCTTTGAAGATGGCATTTGCCGTGGTTCCACTTCCTGACAGTAGAATTGCGAGTTTAATCATCAGTATTACGTTTGTTGACTTGCGTTCGGATTGACACTGCCATCGCGGTTTACTGGATAGTTGCCTGTTATACATCCGCCACAGCTTCCATTGCGAAGAAATATCTCACCTTCATTTTGCGACTCATTGAGTTGGCCAGATAGTATTCGTGCCTTTAAAAAGCCACGATGCGAGATGTAACTTACAGATGTTGCGCCAAACTCTTCAGCTATTTTTTTAGTATCTCCTCGATATTTGTAGGCAACGAGTTCGTCTCCGGAGCGCATACTAACGCCTAGATGGCAGGGATGAGCAACTGGTGGAAATCCGATAATCCAGTGAACTTCAGCAGCTCCCGCATCCTTAATCGCTTTAGTAAGGCGTGAGCACACATTTCCTCTTACGATCGAATCATCAGCTATTACGACCTTAGCACCTTTCCAGATACGAGGATCTCGAACCAGTGAAAGCTTACCAAGGACTCGTTTACCAATAAGATTGATCTCATCGTCGCGCATAAAAAGCCTTTGCCCTCCATGAAGATCAAAGTGATGTCGGATAATAACCTGTCTATAAGGGGCCCCAAGGGCACTAGCATATCCAGTACCGAGTGCGATCCCAGAGTCTGGCACTCCAACGACAAAGGATGCTCCCTTGATAGGAGCCTCAATTGCTAAGGCAGCTCCACAGCGCTCACGAAATTCAGTGACAGACATCCATGTTTTATCATCCAACTTATTTTCAGCAACGTCTTGGACAGGAAGCCTGGAATCTGGCCGCTCAAAATATGCCCATTCAAAATCACAGAAATTACCAGGTGTCGTAGTTCCTTCAGATACGACAGTAAGTCCATCATGATCCATTCGAATTATCTCACCGCGCCGAACTTCGCGGACGAACTTGGCGCCAATCTTGTTGAGTGCAAAAGTCTCTGATGCTGCCAAATATCCGCCATTGATTTTCCCAAATACCAATGGGCGTATTCCATGTGGGTCGCGCGCCAGATACATAGCATCGCCAATCCCGATAATCAGGCTGTATGCACCGGTGACTTTTTTAAGTGCCGATTTTATCTTCTCGTCCCAATTTTCTCCTTTCTCTTGAGCGAGAAGTTCTGTAAAAAGATATGTATCGCTTGTGTCGTCTGGAAATTTCTTGTCACCAAGCATAGCCTTTATTTTTTCAATACCATTGAACTCACCATTGTGTATGAGGAGAATATCATCTCCGTTTGACGCTTTTACTTGGCAGGGTTGGAGGTTGCAGGCATCATATCCGCCATACGTACCATATCGGCAGTGCACCATAGTCCAGATACTTTTTCTGTTGAGGCGCTTCAGAAGAGTTTTGTTGAAGATTGCAGCAATGAGTCCGTTGGCTGTGTATCGAAGTATTCCTTTTTTTGTTCTTAGCGCGACTCCTGCTCCCTGTTGTCCGCGATGTTGTACGCCAGATGCTGCAATGAGCGCCGTTGGTAGAAGTTCTTTGTAATTTGGATTTATGAGCCCTATGATGCCACATTTGTCCTGAAGTGGTTTGTCCTCAGCTATTAAATCAAATGCACTCATAGATCACATAAATAAATACATTAAAAAACCCCGCCTTTTTGCGGGGTGCATTTTCCTATAGATGAACTAGGAAAGAGTAGTATTGTGTAAATACTGTATTCATGTTTATCCATTTTCTATTGTAGTGTATAAAGATATGTATTTCAAGACGGAATCTTCACGCTCTAAGTATTTTATCCCGATTTTAGTCTGATTTAATCGGAACCAAATCAAGGTTGACAAATCATCTGAGCCTGTCGTATCCTGTAAGGATACATGTATATAAGTGAGCACACTGACAGACACCCTAAGTATGGCGGTATTATCGCATTCTTTCTTATTTTAGGCGTTGTGGCAATCTTCTCCGGAATTGTGTACACGGTCAATTATATCAGTCGTGTGTCGACCGATACCCGCTCCCGGGCGAGCGAGTCACAAAACGCGGGCGGCGAGAACTTCGACGACTCAAAAAATCTGTCGCAAGAGGATGCACCAGATCCTTTCCCTTTGCTTATTCCGCAAGCGACTCTAGACAGCGTAAAGAAAAAGCAGGCGGCTGTGAATGTGAAAAACAATTCAAATATACTAGGCGCATCTGTCGCGAGTGAGGTGGACGAGTGTACGACAGATTGTGCTACTACGGCCGATGGCACAAAGGTTGCTTTTGACAGACCTGATGATCAGCCGGGTCGCCAGATCCATGTAGTCTATCTGTTGACCTCAGATCCCACAACAAGCCCAGGACGCTATCGAGCCATATTGCCCCATATTCAGTCTATGGTTACATTAGGTATGAATGGACTGTATCGCGCCGTAGGGGATAGACTTCGATTTGACACATATGATAATGGAAAGATAGATGTTACATTTATGAAGATAAGGCAGACGAGCCAAGAGGTAAATGATAAAGTAAATGCGATTGGTGGAGAAAATGGACTGAGGTGGATTTTCAACAAAGCCTCAACTCAGGTGAGGAGCGGGCATCTAAATAGCGCAGACAAAACTTATGTATTTATCTACGATGGCGCAGGGTTTGGCAATTGTGGAGCTGTGCAATTGGGAGGCGATATCTTAATTGCCCTTCGCGGTAATCAGAGTGGGAATATCTGTGAAGATCTCTTTTTATCTAAAAATCAAGCCGGTCTTATTCAAGGGCCAAAGCCATTACTTCCACTTTTTACAATAAGAGGAATACTGGCGACTCGAGGGATCGTGCAAGGGTGTGCTCCTCATAGCACAGCGCATAACAATACTGATCGCAATGCACACGCACCGTGGGCTGTGACAGATAGTGATATTGCCGCGAACAAAATAGACATTATGGATGCCACGGACTTTTCAGGTGCAAATACACTCGATGTCAATGGTGATGATTATTACAAAAAAGATGGGGATAAGTATCTGCCAAATAATCAAACTCCGCCCATACCAAGATGCCCATACAATTTCGCTAAAAGCTACCTATGGGAGAAGAATACTGGCATAGCGCCAAATCCATTTAAAGATATTACGACTGCATCAGAAAAAAGAATAGTAGATTGGATTTATCATTGGGGAATAATGACAGGATTTTCGCCAAGTGATCTCGACAGACCCGATGTATATAAATTCAAGCCAAATGTAAAGATATCCAGACAAGGTATTTCCACTAAGTTATGGAGAATGGCAAGTTCACCCGATTACAATGTACCGGTTACTACTGCGCCATTTTCTGATGTCGCAATCGACTCAAGATATGCAAAGGGAATAAGATGGGTAAAGCAACACAACGTAATGGTCGGAGCACAAGATAATAAATTCAAGCCTCAAGACTTGGTTCCTCATAAACAGATGCTTCTTATACTGTATCGTATGGCTGGTAGTCCGGCCTTACCTGCAGATACTCCAGAGCTTACAGCATCGAGAGCTGCAAATTTAACTCCAGATCAAAAAACAGCAGTTCGCTGGGCACTAAAATGGGAGATTATTAGTCTACGCCAGACAATGCAACTTAATAAAGACATAACTCGTCTTGAGCTCGCGCAGTATTTGAAGAAAGTTGCGTCTAAGCCCTTGTCGCAAGACACAGACACTCTTATAAAGCTTACCAATTATGTTGTTCCAATAAGGGACGAAGCGGGGCCAGGGGAACAGTGTGGAGGTATTCGAGGAATAATGTGCGTTGCAGGATACCATTGTAATTCAGCAGCAAACACTCCTGATGCAAGTGGAACGTGTGTTAGTAATGAGGTATCAACTGTGACTCCAACACCTCCTCCCCCTCCCTTTGTTACTAAAGATCTTCCATGTTACAGCTATGAGATTCCTACAAATAATACCTTTAGCACCTTCAGTGGCTCGATAAGCGAGTGTGCGGGTTCGCAAGCTTACCGTACGTCCTCAGGTGTACAGGGGTCAGTTCAGTTATTTCTAAGCACTTCAATCGTATCCTCAGTGGTCACAAGTGCAAAGAACAACCTCACTTCACAAGGATATATAATAGATGCAGAAAGCCAATTCACGCTAAATGGTCAATCGGGCACGAGGGTTCTTGGCACTAAAACAGTAAGTGGTCAAATTACAGATCAAAGATTAGAAATTATTGTAGCACCAAAAAATCCCATTTCATTTACAAATGGAAGTGTAGCAAGATCACTAAGGGTCACGGGGTTTAACTACAATTTAATAGAGAGTAAATTAGTTGTCGACCGTGTAATAAGCACGTGGCAGTGGAAATAAATTAATATGAAAGATTGTAAATGTAATGGTCAGTGTGAGTGTCGACTTAGTGGTAAAAAGAAAGATGGAGAGTGCTGCGGGGGCAAATGTATGAAGAAGGATAAGCAAAAGTCAAATCTTCAGGAATAATACACTTCTTGCCAGTGGGGATCGGTCACGACTGTCAGATCCAGAAATATCTTTTTATTTGTGGCAAGCTCAATCTCTTTGCGGGCTAAGCTTCCAAGCTCTTTGATTTTAGCTCCACTTGCTCCAATGAGCATCTTCTTATACCGGTCGGAGGTGGTGATTATCTGAGCTTTAATATATGTCACGCCATTGGGGCGCTCTGTGATCTCGTCAACGAGTACAGTCGTCGTATAGGGTACTTCTTTTCGGGTGTAGAGGAATACTTTCTCTCGAATAAGCTCTCCAATAAACATCTTGCTGTCCATATTAAGCAGAGGATAGGTGATATCTCTGTGCTTTTTATCCGATTTTATATCTGGAATTAGTGAAAAGAGCTTATCCATAAGGGGTTTGACATGAGTCTTGTGCAGGCCTGAGATCTTGAACGTCGTATCAAATTCATCCTCAAGAAATCTATATTGTGGGTAGTATGTAGGGCTCTCAATATCGATTTTATTGATTACCAGAATCTTAGGTTTGTCGATCTTGCGTACAATTCCAAGCACTTTGGCTTCTTCAAAATTACGTCGTCTTGTGTGATCGATCATATAAAGTACAGCATCTATCCCACGCTCAGTCGCTCCTTGAGTCTTTTGATTAATCTTTTTTGACAGAAGATCTTTGGTCTTGTCAAATATTCCCGGCGTATCGACAAATATAATCTCACCTCGATCTTCGGAGTAGAGTGCGTGGATTGGTGTACGGGTTGTCTGCGGCTTGGGGGAGGTGATAGCCACTTTTTGGCCAATAAGATTATTGACAAATGTCGATTTGCCTACATTTGGCCTTCCGATGATGAGCACCGTACCGCTTTTCATACGACAATTGTAGCATAATTGGAGCCTCATAATAAGAAGGATTGAAGATGAGTGTATTTATGAGGTTGAGATTTTCGCAACCTTTGTTTATAATATCTCTTGCCTTGGTTACTGGAGCGACTTGGTCCCACCTCTTCCCATCCCGAACAGAGAAGTGAAACGAGTCAGCGCCGATGATACTTTATTCTTAAGGGAAAGTAGGTCGTAGCCAGGGTATTTTTTTTGGCCTATTTGTTGTAAGGTGCTTGTTGTGATTCTTGAAGTCCTGAAGTGGGAATTACGGTTTGTTCTTTCCGAGAAGCGTCCTTCGCCTGACTTTGCATAAGTTCTTTCACATCCTTCTTTTTAAAAATGATATTTTGGGGTATATCAAAGACTTTAATGTCTTTGATATCTTTTTTCTGACATGAATCAAGAGCGGCCTTGAGCTTTTGTGGATCGATCAACTGATCGGTATTTGAGCTTCCACCAATCCCTCCAAGCATCTTGACCAGCGAGTCTGTACCAACAAGTCCAAATCGCGACATATTATTGGTAAGTGCGATATATGGCTTCATACCACAAGCTCGTTCTCCTGTATAAAGGCCTTTTTTCCAGATAGACAGACAGTCACCCTTGAGGGTGAAATAGGTAGTTGTCTTCTTGGTTGTATTTACTACCGCCACATTCTCGTCCATAATGTAGGCTTTAATCCTTGAGTCTTTAGATGAAGGTTCGCAGATATAAGGACCCTTAAGATCTATTGAGATTTTTTTTTGAGACGGCTGCACCACAACTTCCTCAGGTGTAGGCGTAGGTTCTGTATTGGTATTTTGGGAGTTTGTGCCGGCTATCTTTACATACACCCCCAGTATAAGTATGATGATCGGGATAATAATCACAGCGCGAGCAATATGTGGCAGGTTATTTTCAATTAGACTGGGCTCATGCATAGATATATTAATTGTAGCGTATTTTGATTGTTCGAAAAGAGGAAAGAATTGTAGTTTTTAAATTAGTTAGTGCTTGCAGTGGATTGAGAGATGTTTGTTATACCAACATAGTTTTCACCTCACACATTCTGTATCTTGTAAATACAGTATGTATTTAGTAAAACTATGTTGAGAAGTTTTATTTAATAAAAGCACGAGGCTTGTATCGATCTTAAGCTTTGCCGCCCAAAATCTTGAAAAGCTTCAATGTTCTACCATTTTGCTCAACGGTTGCTTTTGCAGCTTTTTTTCCGTTTTTCATGGTAACGTGCTCTACCTTACTATCGTCAACTTCGACGAATTCTCGAGTTTGTACGCTGTAGAATCTCATAAGTATATTTTCACCTCTCTTTCACATTTAAACTTATAAAGTATGCCTTCAAGCATAGTAAAAACTTTAAACTTTGTCAAGCTCAACTTACTCATTTTTGAAGCTAAAAGACATGGGGAAAATTACCCTATATTTCGTCTTAGAAGAGCGGCAGCCTCAACTTGAGGTTTTAGGTCGTCTGTACGGCCCAAAGAAGATACAATTTGAGCAACAATATCTGCGTGTTCATGTTCACGTGCTGTCTGGGGTCCAAGCTTGTGACCCAGATAATCCTCGATGATTTTTACATCTTCGGCTACGTCTTTCAATCCAAGTTCCGAGAGGCTTTCGTGTCTTAAGTATCGACCAGCCGCCTCAAGTGCTGGCTTGAGATTTTTATATAGCGACTCTACCACTTCAAGTTTTTTGTTGCGGCGTGCAATTTGTATTCCACGACCTGTTCCAATAAGCTCAGGAGGAATTCCCAAAGAGTAACAGCTTGCTGTAAATCCAATTGCTCGTGGCAGATTGTCATCACCCACACTCCGCGAGTAACCAAATATTCCAACATGTTGCATACGTTCACGCCTTGGGGGAACATGAGTTGATATTTTTATTATTGAGGCGGCAAGCTCTTTGATTGTTTTTTTGTAAGGGTCTTCAAACCAAGGTATGATTGATGTGATGTCTGCGTACATCTGCTCATCAAGAATCTGAGTCTTGGTTGTTGGGAGGCGTTTGGTAATCTTTTTGATCCCAGCTTTGACATCTTCAATATCAAAATCATAGCGAAATGCTGACTGAATCACAATGGTTCGAATACCAGGAAATTCATCGATAAATTCATCGACTGTTGAGGGGGTTAACCCTCCACGAAAATGTGGACTTCCTGGGGCGATTATGGGGTATGTCGGAATTCCAGTGTCAGTCGTGAATTTAGCGTATTCTGATAATGCCCACTTAATAGCAAGGGTCGTGGGCACAATGCCTGAGTTGAGTGCGGGATCAGATCTAGCGCAGAAAGGTCTGAGATACTCAATATCTATATTGAGTTTTTCTTTGGCAAGACGCGTATATTGGCGGATGATATCGCCGGACTTTAGTATTGTGGGAACTGTCTCAAACAGTGGAATAAGCTCAACTAGCTTATGACGCTTTTCATCAGTCGAGAACGAATCGCTGACGGCCTCAGCTATAAGCTGGAAGCTTTTGTTGATTTGGACAAGCTCAGTGGCTGTCTCAACCATCGGTAAAATCACTTCAAAAAGTGGGGGGTGTTTGAGATTGGATGTCAGTGCGAGGTCTTGAGCAGATAAGATTACCATGATTGCGCGTCCCAAGCGATATCCTGACTCAACTCGGGGGTTGGGGACACGGAATGTAAGAAAAATATCTCGCCCTAATGGATTTTTTTGAAAAAACTCCACATACTTGCCTAAAAGCTTCTCAATAACCGCTTCATCTACAAGCTTACCTTCCCAATCCCACATAATCTCCTGTGCGCCGAGGTCTTTGTACATAAGGTACGATTCTTTAAGTTCGCTATGTGTCTCGATAAATGCTTGATGGTGCCAGAAGGGACGGTTTGCGTGATCGGGGTGTTGGGAGAACATGACTGAGGGAATTGTACGAATTGTCTTCATTGTTATTGGTTTTCTTGAATAAATTGTCTAATTTTTTCAATTCCGCTTTTGAGATTTTCCATTGATATAGCATAGCTTATTCGTATATATCCAGGTGCTTCAAATGCTTCGCCTGGCACGACTGCAACTTGTTTATTTTCAAGAAGAGCGTCTGCCCAATCCGTGGACGTCTGACCCGCTTTAAGCACGCTATTGATTGATGGAAAGATATAAAATGCCCCGTCCGGAAGATCTACTTCAATGCCAGGTATATCTTTAAGACAATCATAGGCTATCTGCCTTTTTTGCCCAAACTCATCAAGCATATTGGCAATTGGTTTTTGATTGCCTTCAAGTGCTGCGACTGCCGCGTGTTGACTGATTGAAGATGTCCCGGATGTTGTCTGCCCAGCAAGTGCAATCATTCCATCGATTATGTCTTGTGGACCAGCAGCGTATCCTATACGCCATCCTGTCATAGCGTACGCTTTTGAGAATCCATTGATGGTGATTGTTAGGGCTTTAATCTTATCGTTTAATGAAGCTATAGATATATGTGATCGGGTATATGTGATTTTCTCATAGATTTCGTCAGTGATTACTAAGATGTTTTTTTCGACTGCAAGATCTGCGATTTTATGAAGCTCATCGCTATCAATCATAGCTCCTGTTGGATTGGCTGGCGTATTTATAAGAATTGCTTTTGTTTTTTGGCTAATGTGTGGTTTGATATCTTCGGCTTTTAGTCGAAAGGGAGGAATCAGCGACACAAGAATTGGGATTGCTCCGGCAAGCTTGACCTGCTCTATATATGTTGTCCATGTGGGGGTTGCAATAATTACTTCGTCGCCTGCGTTGCAGATTGTCTGGAATGCGCTATAGAGGAGTTGTTTTGTGCCCACACCAACAATTATTTGTTTTGGGGTGTATTCAATTTTATTGTCATTTTTGAATTTTGTGGCGATTGCTTCTCGAAGATTTGGTATACCGGCTGCAGGTGCATATTTAGTAAATCCTGAGCGCATAGCATCTATTGCCGCATCCTGAATATGGATAGGTGTATTGCTATCCGGCTCACCTACTGTGAAGTTAATTATTTTTTTTCCTTCAGCTTGCAGCGCCTTGACTTTATTATCAAGTGTAAGAGTGGCAGAGGGGGCGAGTTGTTGTATACGTTGTGAAATCATAGTTTGCTATTAAAAATTAATCTCCCCTTATGAGTTCTGACTTTAACTAGTTGGGGGAGAGAATCAACAATGCGTATGTTTACTTGTTATGATAACACAAGTTTGCTTTGAGGTGAAGGTAAACTCTTAGAAATAAGTAGGTTAAAGATCTGAGAAGTTTTCTTCTTCAATGGTTGTGGTATTGAGTTCCTGCTCGATTGTGGATGTTGAGGTGTCTGTTGTTACAGCAGTTTCCTTATCCGAGCTTGTTTCGCTTTGATTGTCGATAATTACCTCAGATTGCTCAGAAGAAGTCGGGGGCTCAACTGTCGTGGTGGTTATATTGGCTTTTTTACTTTGCAGGAAGATGGCAGTCCCGACAATCAGTACAGCAAGTATAACCAATATGGCAATTACTTTTTTACTCAAAGTTAGATGGGGCATTATATTGATTATTAAGTTTTTGGAATAAGTTTTACTGATTCTTTGAGCAATTTAAGTGTATTTTGAAATGCTTGCCGCGCTTGCTTCGCCTTGTCTCGTGCAGCAAGTGCAGCTTCTCGTTGCTCTTGATATTTGGCTGGATCAATCGCTTTGAATGCCGCAACGGCTTCTGCGCCGAGTGATTTGGCTGATTCAAGCTTAGCTTTTGCCTCGTCAAGTTTGGTTTGTGCAGTGGTTATATCGCGACCCTCACCTTTAAGTTTATTTATGCGCTCCTGAATTTTTGTAGCTATGGCGATAAGTCGGGTGTAGTAATGTCCAAATCGAGCCTCAAGTCTCTCCCCATGTTTTTGGGTGCGCAGATCTCGACGTGCTTGCCGATTTTCTTTACGATCCGCACGGATTTCTTTTCTATTATCTCTAATGTCTAGGCGAATCTCTTGCCTGGGTCTTAGAGTGGGCGTTTGAGCGAGTACAGGGAGTACTACAGTAGTTGTGAGTACTATAGTGGTAGCGATACTTACAGAGATTCTTGTATAAATTTTCATATTACTTATAGTTTATATTATATATTAATAAAGCGCAATTATTTTAAGC
>CAZGZD010000016.1:0-24133 GCA_964530005.1 uncultured Gammaproteobacteria bacterium | reverse complement strand
ATCAATTCAAAAGTTGGATACAAAGTCTATCGCTGATCTTGTAAAAGATGAAGCTAAATTGCGTAGTGAGGTAGCAAAGCTTATCCTCGAACGAGTTGTCAATCCAGCGAAAGACACGAATATGATCTCAAAAAAAAAGCGAGAGTTGGCTCAGATTCTGACTATCATGAATGTTAAAAAAGAAAAAGAGCAAATTGAAAAAATTAAAGCAAAAGCAAAAAGCGAATAAATTAAAAATCAAATAAACTTATATGGCAAAAATATTAACAGGAACCGTCGTTTCAGCGCGATCAGCCAATACAATAACTGTAAGTGTTGAGACAAAGCTTAGACATCCTAAGTACCAAAAAGTTATCACGAGACACAAAAAGTTCCGAGCACATAGCACACGTGAGGATATAAAAATTGGCGATGTAGTTGATATTCGTGAGACAAGGCCTATTTCAAAAAATAAGCATTTCACGCTTGTTGATAAAGTTCTTAAGAAATAAAAATATGTTACAGCTCAAATCAAATTTAGAGATTGCAGACAACACCGGCGCCAAGCAAGCCGTGATGATCGGTATGCCCGGTGCTGGCAACCGCAAATATGCATATATTGGAGACGTGATAGCGATTACAATCCGCGAGACTCTCCCTTATGCACAGGTCAAAAAGGGAGAGGTGGTGCACGCTGTGATTGTGAGAACTCGAAAAGAAAAGCGGCGCACAGATGGTAGCTATATCAGATTTGATGATAATGCATGTGTGTTGCTTCAGACCAAAACAAGCAAAGAGCCACGAGGAACTCGTATTTTTGGACCTATTGCCAAAGAAATCAGAGACCAGGGATTTAACAAGATTGCAAGTTTGGCTGAGGAGATTTACTAATAATATGAAAATTAAAAAAGGAGATACAGTACGAGTTACAGTTGGCAAAGACGCTGGTCGTGAGGGTAAGGTAGTTCGTACCTTTGCAAAAGCCCAGAGAATCGTTATCGAAAATGTAAATATGTATAAAAAGCATGTGAAAAAAAATGAGCAGATGCCCCAAGGTGGAGTTGTGGATCTTCCACGAGCCTTGCCAGTTGCGAATGTGGCACTTGTTTGTCCGAAGACTAAGAAGACGACTCGGGTAGGATTTAAGATTGAGAAAAATAAAAAAGTTAGATTTGCAAAAGTAAGCGGTGTGACAATATAAATATCATTTTAAATATGAATTTTCAAGAATTTTACCAAAAAGAAGTAATGAGCAAGCTTAAGGCAGACCTTGCAATTGATAATCCTATGGCAGTTCCTCGAATTGTCAAGGTGGTTGTGAATGTGGGTGCCGGTGAGGCCGTGACGAGTAAAGGAGTGATTGACAAGATAGTTGAGCAGATAGGATGGATTGCTGGTCAAAGGCCAGTTATCACGTTAGCCAAGAAATCAGTATCCGCATTTAAGATTAGACGTGGTTATCCAATCGGTGTCAAAGTTACCCTAAGACGAAGTGCGATGTATACTTTTTTGGAAAAGCTTGTTAAGATAGTGCTTCCTCGTTTTAAGGATTTTCGAGGAATTGCACAGTCAGCAGTAGACGGTCATGGAAATCTGAATATTGGATTTACCGAGCAGACTCTTTTTCCAGAAATAGAGTTTGATAAAATTGATAAGATTCGAGGTCTTCAGGTGACCGTTGTCACAACAGCCAGAGATCATGCTCGAGGAATAAGACTTTTTGAAGCTCTAGGTGTACCTTTTAAAAAAGAAGATAAGACTGGAGAGTCTGTAAATTAATATCAAAAAATATGGCAAAAACATCAAGTGTTGTTAAATTTAATCATCCGCAGAAGTTCTCAACACGAGAGCGCAATAGATGCTCAGTATGTGGACGTGCACGGGCATATATGAGGAGATTTGGGCTATGTCGAATATGTTTTAGAGAACACGCATTAAAAGGTGAGATCCCTGGAGTTAAAAAAATTTCGTGGTAAGGAGACGAATAGTATGAGTAGATCATTAAAAAAAGGACCATATATTGACTCAAAGCTTTTAGATAAGGTCAAGAAGCAAAAAGACTCAGGTAGCCGTACCCCAATCAAGACATGGGTTCGTCGTTCACAGATTGCGCCTGAGTTCGTCGGTCACAGGTTCTCAATTTACAATGGTCACAAATTTATAGAAGTACTAATTAGCGAAGGAATGGTCGGGCACAGACTGGGTGAGTTTTCACCAACGCGCACATTCCGAGGTCACGGAAAAGTGACAAAGAAGATTTTGTCGGCAACATAATTTATATATCAAACATATGCAAAACTCAATTATCGATCTCGTCATACGAATCAAAAACGGATATATGGCTGGAAAAGAGTCTATTGACTCGCCACACTCTCGATTTAAGGAGGAGTTGGTAAAGAAACTTATAGATCTTGGATATATAGCAAAATACGAAGTGCGAGGTGACATAATAAAGACAATTGATATTGTGCTCAAATACGATGGAGTGAGGCCTGCTATGGAGGGTGTGGTTATCTGTTCACGTCCTGGTCGTCGTTGGTATGTTGCCACACATGAGTTGAAGTCGGTACGAGGTGGGATGGGTGTTGCAATTGTCTCAACCTCAAAAGGACTGAAGACGCAAAGTGAAGCAAAAAATGAACGATTAGGTGGAGAATTGTTATTTAAGATTTGGTAAGAAGTATTTAAATATGTCAAAAATAGGAGATACAATAATTAGTGTTCCTCAAGGAGTCGCTGTGGATATCTCCGCACGTCAGGTTACAGTCAAAGGATCAAATCCAAACGATACATTGACGTACGAAATTCCACGGCATATAACTATAGAGAATAAAGATGGGCAGCTTGTGGTCGCAAGATCGCAAGATGCGAAGAAGACAAAATCTCTTCACGGGCTTTTTCGAAGTTTAGTTGCAAATGCAGTCTCCGGTGTTCAAAAACCGTGGGAGAAAAAGCTTGAGATTGTGGGGACAGGATATAACGTTAAGTTGCAGGGCGAGGATATCGTTCTAAAAGTGGGATATTCACATCTTGTGACGTTTGAAAAGGTAGATGGTGTGAAATATCAGGTGCAGGGCAACAACAAGGTTATTGTCTCAGGTATTGATAAGCAGCTTGTTGGACAAGTCGCTCATCAAATACGCATAATCAGAAAGCCCGATGCTTACAAAGGAAAAGGAATTCGTTACGAGGGCGAGAGGGTAAAAGTTAGGCCAGGTAAAAAGGCTAAATCGGCAGGCGAATAAACTATGAAATCAATAACCAAAAGTCGCACGTATCGTCGGAAAAGGCGAGTGAGTGCAAATATTCACGGCACAGCAGACAGGCCACGTATTGTAGTCTTTCGTTCAAACAGATATATATATCTTCAGGCGATTGATGATACAAAGCGTCATACTCTTGCTGCAAAATCAAGTAAAGATATAAAGGCAGATAAGAAACAAAAAAAGGCAGAAGTAGCCTATATAGTAGGTGAACAATTGGCTGCTGTATTGATAAAAAAGGGAGCCAAAAAAGCAGTTTTTGATCGAAGCGAATATGCATATAGTGGGCGAGTTAAAGCGTCAGCCGAAGGTTTACGACATGGAGGTTTACAAATTTAGGAAATCAAAATATATATGGCGCAAGACATTGAAATCGCAGATGCAGACAAAAAATATGAGGAGCAGGTCTTGCTCATCAAGCGTGTGACAAAAAAAACGACAGGTGGAAATGCTATGAGTTTCTGTGCATTAGTCGTTGTCGGTGATAAGGTTGGTCAGGTGGGTGTGGGTTTGGGGCGTGCCCATGAAGTACCTCCTGCAATCAAAAAAGCTATCGTACAGGCAAAGCGTAATATGATTACTGTTCCGCTTAATAAATCGACAATTCCCCATGATATACAGCTCAAATATAAAGCAGCTAAGATAATGCTTAAGCCAGCGCCTGCCGGAACAGGGCTCAAGGTTGGAAGCGTAGTTCGGGCAATACTTGAATTTGGGGGAGTGAAAGATGTGTCAGGAAAAGTAATGGGGTCGCGAAATCAAATAGTGAATGCATATGCCGTAATGCGCGCACTTTCGCATCTAAATACCAGAGTTGTAAAGACTAAAAAGTAATAAAATTAAAATCTATATATGAACAATATATTGTCCAACCTTCCCAAAATAGTCGATCGTTCCAAGAAAAGACGAGGACGCGGGTCGGGATCAGGGATAGGTGCGAAATCTGGTCGAGGTACAACAAGACATCAAGCAGCTCGTGAGAATATTCCACTTCATTTTGAAGGAGGGCAGGGGCGAATGGTCAAAAAATATCCTCTCCTTCGAGGAAAGGGAAAAAATAAGTCAGTAAGAGAGCCTGCGACAAAAATAACCTTATCTGATCTTAATCGCTTTAAAGCGGGTGAGAGTGTAGATATTAATACCCTTATTAAAGCATCTGTGGTACCTGCGCGAGTAAAGCTCGCCGGAGTGAAAGTTCTCGCAAATGGTAAACTGACACGAAAATTGACAGTTATACTGCCAGTTTCCAAAGGTGCAAAGGCCGCAATTGAGGCGCTTGGAGGCACAGTCACAGATACCAATGAAAAAAATTAGAGAAAAAATACAACTACTTCTAAATGACAGAGAGCTAAAGCGTAAATTGATCTTTACTCTTGTTCTTTTTCTAATATATCGAACATTTGCATTTTTGCCTATTCCAGCAATAAATTTACGTGAATTAAGGTCGCTTTTTTCGCAGAATCAATTTTTTGCACTTTTGGATATTTTCTCAGGAGGTACGCTTATCAACTTCTCTGTGATGGCACTCGGACTTGGTCCCTATATCAACGCTTCTATTATCATGCAACTTTTGACTGTAGTCGTTCCTTCTCTTGAAGGCTTGTCCAAAGAGGGGGAGTATGGGAGATTCCGTATAAATCAGTATACTCGTTTTCTTACCCTTCCTTTGACAGTCGTCCAAGGCGTTGGAATCTACTTCTTGCTTTTAAATCAGCATGTACTTACTCGTCTGGCTCCACTTGAATTTTTCTCTTTTATATTTACGCTTGTTGCCGGATCATTTATCCTGATGTGGTTTGGAGAGCTTATCTCTGAGTTTGGGATTGGAAATGGCATATCTCTTCTTATATTCGCAGGTATCGTAAGTCGAATTCCAGTTACTGTAGGTCGTACGATAAGTGTTGTGGATTCGACATTTATCTTCAACATTATTATCTTCCTGGCCCTGGCTTTTTTTGTTATCGGTGCCGTTGTATTTATTAATGAGGCTGTTCGACGGATTCCTATATATTATGCTCGTCGTATACGCGGTAATCGTATGTATCAGGGTCAAAGCAATTATTTGCCTTTAAAGCTTAATCAGGCTGGGGTAATTCCTATCATATTCGCCATATCATTTGTACTTTTTCCACAGCTTATTGGGAACTTTTTGCAATATGCAAAAAATAAAGTTATAGCTCAGATCGCTGTATTTATGGTCCATCTTTTCCAACCAACCGGATTTTTCTATAATTTCTTTTACTTCATTCTTGTTATTGGATTTACTTTTTTTTATACAATCATTGTTTTTAATCCAGAAAAGATCTCCGAGCAGATCCAAAAAAATGGAGGGTTTATTCCGGGTATTCGTCCAGGAACTGCAACTCGCGCGTATTTGCAGGCGATTTTGTACAGAATCACGTCCGTTGGCGCTGTATTTTTGGGCCTTATAGCAGTGCTTCCTGCTTTCATCTCACTTGCCACAGGAGTCAAAAACCTCGTGATAGGTGGTGCTGGGATTTTGATTGTTGTATCTGTCATACTTGAGACATTTAAGACCGTTGAGGCACAGCTTGTTATGCGAAGTTATGATAAATTTACTAGTTAAAGTACATATTTATGGCTAAGAAAAAAGGTTCTCGAACACTTGTAGGTCTGATCTGTGATGTCTGCAAAAAGCAGAATTATGTGTCGGAGCGAAATAAGGTAAATACAACCACAGCTCTTAAGATAAAAAAATACTGCAATAAGTGTAAAAAACACACTATTCACTCTGAAAAGAAAAAGCTTGGGTAAGTAGAGGTATTGTAAGATCGTATCCGGGGAGATGAATTAGGCATATTTGAAGCTTATTTATGAGGATTGTACTTATTGGTATTCAGGGATCTGGTAAATCTACTCAAGGTAGTGTGGTAAGCGCACGTCTCAAAATCCCCTTCATATCAGCTGGCGATATTATACGTGATCTTATGAAAGGCACAGGCGCTGTAAGTACGTATATAAGAGACATTGTCAATTCAGGTCGACTTATACCGGACGCAAAGACAATTGAGATCTTCGCCACTTATCTTAAAAGAGAAGAGTTTAAAGATGGCTATATAATCGATGGATTCCCTCGAACTATCGTACAAGCCGATGAATTTCCAGACCCAATCGATTGGGTAATCTACATTGAGACCCCAGATGATGTGGCATTGGACAGAATTAAGAAAAGGCAGGACACGCGACGTGCAGATGAGACAGACGAAGCGATAAAGCGTCGTATTGAATCATTCCATACTCATACAAAGCCGCTCATTGAGTATTACAAAGAAAAGGGCAATCTTATCACAGTTGATGGTACGGGTTCAGTTGAGGCAGTGACAGAGGCTATACTTTCTGGTATGGGAATTAACCAATAATCTATTTTAATTGTTGATCCTTGTATTTAAATCTACATGATTACTATAAAGACAGAGGCTGAGCTTGCAATTATAAAAGAGGCGGGTCGTCGACTTCGACTTGTCATGAAAGAGCTTGTTCCACAAGTTAGACCCGGAATAACAACTCTTTCCATAGATGAGGCAGCACAACAACTTATAAAAAAGCAGGGGGGGGAGCCCGGATTTATGAGAGTTCATGGATATAAATGGGCCACATGTCTAACTATTAATGAACAGGCAGTGCATACGCCACCATCTAAAAGAATACTTAAAGATGGAGATCTTCTGACAATTGATATTGGGCTTTACATGTTGGGATTCCATACAGATCATGCGATATCTTTTATTGTGGGTAATATGAAGGACCCGAAGGTACAAACTTTTCTGGATGTTGGAGAGGCTACCCTCAAAAAGGCGATAAAAAGCATCAAGATAGGGGGTCGAATTGGAGATATTTCAAAAACAATTTCTGATGAAATTTATGGACATGGATACTTTATCCTAAAAGAGTTGACAGGTCATGGAGTAGGGGCTGAGTTGCATGAGGATCCTATGATTCCTGGATTTTTGGACAGACCTATTCAAAATACAGATTTGATAAGGCCAGGCATGGTTATTGCAGTTGAGATTATCTACAGTATGGGTACTGAGCGCATTGTGTATGAGAGAGGAGACGCTTGGTCTATAAAGACTGCAGATGGAAGTCTTTCCGCATGTTTTGAGCATACGATTGGTATCTATTCAGATAAAGCTGAGGTTTTGACGTAGCGTGCGAAACTGGGCTTAAATTTGAACGCGGTTTGTGATATAATAATTACCTTTATGAAGGATAATGTTGTTGTTGTTGAAGGTAGCATTGTTGAAAATCTTCCCAATACATTATTTAAGGTAAAGTTGACCGATTCAGAGAAGATTATTCTCTGTTATTTGTCTGGCAAAATGAGAAAAAATTATATCAAGATTTTGCCAGGTGATAGAGTGCGGATTGAGATGACAGCCTATGATCTTGCACGAGGTCGAATAGTATACAGAATGTAGATTAGATAAATTTATATGCGAGTACAAGCATCAGTAAAAAAAATGTGTCCTAAATGTACGCTCGTTAAAAGGCGCGGAAAGATATATGTTACATGTTCAAATCCAAAACATAAACAAAGACAGGGTTAATTTCATTTAGAAAATTTTTATGGCACGAGTTCTTGGAATACAAATCGCAGACAACAGTAGAGTTGATTACGCTCTGACTCAGATTTATGGAATCGGATGGACACGTGCTGCTGGTATTATTAAGCAGACTGGTGTCGACGGAACGGCGCGTATAGGGAAGCTTTCGGAGGAAGACATCAAAAAACTTGTTGCGGTCGTTGAGTCATTTAAGGTTGAGGGGAATCTAAAAGAAGAAGAGAGAGAGAATCTTAAGCGTCTGCGAGATATATCGGCATATCGAGGTATAAGGCATTTGAGAGGACTTCCTGCTCGGGGTCAAAGAACACGTTCAAATGCACGAACGAAGCGAGGGAAGAGACGAACAGTTGGAGCATTGACGAAAGAGGCATGGTCAAAGCTTGAAACAGGGCAGCAAAAGGCCGCAGCAACTAAAAAATAATATTTACGCATAAAATATGGCAAATAAAAAAAACAAAGCAAAAAGAACTATTGAACGCGGTCGAATTTATATCACAGCAACATTCAATAATACACTTATTACAGTAACAAGTGAGAATGGGGAGCCTGTTGTCTTGGGCTCATGTGGGATGCAAGGATTCTCAGGTACACGAAAATCAACCCCATACGCTGCAACTATAACGACCGAATCAACGCTTCAGAGAGCAATTTCTGACTATGGTTTTCGTGAAGCGATGGTATATATAAAAGGAATAGGACCTGGACGAGAGGCTGCTCTTCGCGTTATTAAAGGGTCAATTCTTGATATTAATCGGATTATTGATATTACACCAATTCCACACAATGGAGTTCGTCCACCAAAGGTGCGACGTGTATAGTTTTTTTACTTTATTTAACCTATGAGATATACAGGACCTAGAAACAAACAAGCGCGTCGAGAAGGGGTTGATCTTGGACTCAAGACTCCAGGCTCAAAGGCACATGCGTCTTTGATGCGACGGCTTACAGTACTTCCAGGACAGCACGGAAGTCGGGGGCGTCGCAAAGTATCAGAGCGTGGTCGTCAACTTCGAGAAAAACAGAAGCTTCGATCACTTTTTGGCATAAACGAAAGTCAGCTCAAAAATTATTTTGCTAAGGCAATTGAGAAAAAGGGAAATACCGCGCTCAATCTTAGCCAGTTACTTGAAAAGAGACTTGATAATATTGTATATCGCATGGGATTTGCTCCAACACGAGCTGCAGCGAGACAACTCGTAAATCATGGTCATGTGACGGTTATGAAAAAGAAAGTCGATATCGCTTCATATCAGGTATTACCTGGTCAAGCTGTGACTTTTGGGAACGCAAAGACACAAAAGATTCCGGCCGTTGCAGGCGCGATCGAGAACAAAGACTTTATTATTCCTGGCTGGATTCAAAAAAAAGGTATAGCTGGGCTTTTAAAAGAGGAGCCAACAGCCGAGGAGATTGAAAAACAGGTTGATTTGAGGCTCGTTATTGAATACTATTCACGATAATAAATAGAGTATCTATATTATTAATATGCACACATTTTTTTATTATTAAAATTTAAGCCGTCAGATGGATGGCTTACCCTTTTATTTTTATGTTACAACCCAATTTCCACACCAAAAAAGTTGAGGAATCAACTGATTACGGGAAATTTATTCTCGAGCCACTGCCCTTAAGCTTTGGCAGCAGTATAGGTAATGCGCTTCGTCGCACTTTACTATCCTCCCTTGAGGGGGCTGCTATTACACAAGTTAAGATTGCCGGAGCTCCGCATCTTTTTTCTACAATTGGTGGAGTAAAAGAGTCGATTCTGGATATCGTTCTTAATCTTAAGCAGCTAAGATTTAAGACTTCGCGATCTGGAAGCTTTAAGATAACCCTAGATCAAAAAGGGGCTAAAAAGCTAACAGGTGCGGATGTAAAAGGAGAAGCTGAGGTCGTCAATAAAGATGTATATATTGCTGAGCTTACAGACGCTAAAGGAAAGCTCTCAATAGATGCCATTGTTGAGACAGGAATTGGGTCTTTATCGGCTGAAGAGCAAGAGAAAAAAGAGGCCGGCATGATTACGGTCGATGCCTATTTTTCACCCGTTCGAAAGGTGAATTTTAAGATTGAGGAAGCTCGTGTTGGTCGAAAGACTAATTTTGACAGACTCATTCTTGAAGTATGGACTGACGGGACAGTGTCTCCAGAAAGTGTACTACGAGACGCTTCTCTTATCTTGTCCGAGCATTTCGCTCACACATTGTCAGGACGAGATGTTGTCGAGGCTAAATCAGACGATGTATCACCCGATACTCAGAAAAAGGAGGTTGATCAAAAGCTTAAAGAGATCATAATAGATGAGCTTAATCTTCCATCCCGAGTGATAAATGCTTTGCTTCGAGAAAATATCGAGACAGTTGCTGATCTTGTGGCTGAAGGCAAAGATAAGCTGATAGGCGTAAAAGGGCTTGGCAAGAAGTCATTTTATCTTATTGAAGATGAGCTTAAAAAGCTCGATATAGATCTTGACTAACGCGAATAATAAGTTTTCTATCTAAAATTATGAGACATAGAGTACGATCAACACGGCTTACCACCATAAGGGATAAGTCAAATCTAATAAGGCGCGCCATGATGATAAGTTTTGTCGTGCGTGGTACGCTGACCACAACTCAAAAAAAGGCCAGAGTCATAAGGACGGGTGTTGATATTGTTGTAAATCGTGCCAAGCAAAAGACTGAAAGTGCCAAAAATTACCTGCTTTCAACGCTTGAGGATACGAAAACAATTTCGCTACTGACGGATCAAATAGCTCCACTATTTAAGGATAGAGTAGGTGGGTACACTAGAGTTCTAAAACTTCCACAGCGAGTCTCAGATGGAGCTAGTATGGCAAGGATTGAGTGGGTGACACCCGTTGTATTTCAGAAAGCTGTTAAAGAAAAGAAGGTAAAGTTGCAAAAAACAAACTCTTCCAGTAAAGCCGTTGCAAAGACTAAGTCAGTAAAACAAGTTAAGAAGATTAAGAAATAAACTATGATTCATCTTACTCATACTACAAAATCTACAAGCGCAAAAGATATAGAGCGCGCATGGCATGTCGTGGATCTTAAAGATCAGCCTCTTGGGCGAGTAGCAACACGTATTGCGACTTTACTTCAAGGTAAGCATAAGTCAAAATACACAACTCACCTTGACTGCGGAGACTTCTTGGTTGCCGTTAATGCAAAATACATAAAGCTCACCGGCAACAAATCTTCGCAAAAAGAATACACAATGTACTCTGGATATCCTGGAGGGCTTAAGAAGGAACCATATCGTAGTGTGATCGAAAAAGATCCGACATTTGTAATTCGTCATGCAGTTGCTGGTATGTTGCCAAAAAATAAGCTGAAAAGTAGACGATTAGCTCGTCTTTTTATATATAACGATGTGGATCATCCACACACTGATAAAATTTCTTAATTCATAGTATATGGTAAAAACAAAAGAGTCGATTGTGTATTATGGAGCAGTAGGGCGTCGTAAATCTGCAGTTGCTCGTGTGCGTCTTTATATCGCTTCCAAATCCAAAGAGGTTGCTGTCGGGGATATTAAGATGAAGCAAGGAGACATTTTTATTAATAAAAAGCAAGCCTTACAGATATTCCCATCAAGTGCGGATACGTCCTATTATCTTCGACCCCTTGTTTTAACCGATACAAAAGAGAGATTCGCAATATCAATTCATGTTCGTGGTGGTGGAAAACGAGGGCAACTTGACGCAATTTCACACGGACTCGCACGCGCCATAGAGAAGATCGATCCAAGTATATATCGTGCAGCCCTTAAGGCCGAAGGTCTATTGACACGCGATCCACGGGTTCGCGAAAGACGCAAAGTAGGCACAGGAGGAAAAGCTCGTCGTAGAAAGCAGTCTCCAAAGCGATAGATTTGTCATATAATTATCTATATGACAGATTTGTCGATAATTATAGTCACCTATAACACTCTTGAAATTACGCGGACTTGCATAGAAAAGCTCTACGCAAATCTTTTAAAGTCTACTCTCAAAGTTGAGATTATCGTTGTCGATAATGATTCTAAAGATGATACTCTAAAAATGCTTGAGGAAGTTAAGAGAAGTAAGCCTACTGATAAAATCGGCTTCAGTATTATCAGAAGCAAAAAGAATATTGGCTTTGCGGGTGGAAATAATATTGGGGTAGCGCAAGCTGTAGGACGATATCTTCTATTCCTAAATTCAGATCTTTATATAGACCAAAATCTCGATTTTAAAGATCTTATACTCTGGATGACTGAAAATAGTAATGTGGGAGTCTTGACAGTCAGAGTGAATTTGGAGGACGGCACGCTTGATGCGGCCTGCCATAGGGGATTCCCAACCCCTTGGAGATCTCTCACTTATTTTTTGAAGCTTGAGAAATTATTTGGGTCAGTACCCCTTATCAATAGAATATTCGGAGGATATCACCTCACGTATCTTAATTTAAATCAAACCCATGAGATTGATTCACCGCAAGGATCCTTTTATCTGACAAGAACAGATTTATTTAAAAGAGTTGGGGGATTTTCAGAAGACTTTTTTATGTATGGAGAAGAGCTGGATCTTTCGATTAGAATTAAAAAATTAGGTTACAAGATTTATTATTATCCCAAGTATTCAGTCACGCATCTTAAATATCAAAGCGGGTTAAAGACAGACGATAAGGAGATTAGACAGAGGACAAAAGATCATTTTTATTCAGCGATGAAGATTTTCTACAAAAAGCATTACGCTCAGTCATATCCTTCTTTTTTCAATAATCTTGTATATGTTGGTATAGATCTAAAAAGAAAAATATCATGAAAAGGCTTGGTATAGATGCACGACTAATCGGACAGACAGGAGTTGGTGTCTATATTCAAAATCTGTTATATCATCTACCTATTTATTTACCCTCAGACTGCGAAGTGTATATATTTACTCTCAATGGGGAGGTAGATAAATCAATTAAAAATGAGAAATATCATTTTGTAAAAGCAGATTATAAATGGCACACAGTAAGTGAGCAGGTAAGTTTTCTTAGTCTCCTTAATAGGAGTGACCTTGATCTTATGCATTTTACATATTTGAGCTATCCTTTTTTATATAAGAAAACGTTCATGTCAACTATTCATGATCTAACTCACCTTAAGTATAGATCTGGGAAAGCTTCAACAAAAAATAATCTACACTACCAAATAAAATATTTGGCATATAAGTATGTTCTCAGTACGCAGGTAAAAAATAGCTGTGAGATTATCGTCCCAACAAATACTATTAAAAAGCAAATTATCAACTCGTTTGGCTCGCAGTATGGGGATAAAATTCACACCGTATATGAAGGAGTCAACATCAATCTCACATCAGCAAAAACAAACAAAGAATTAGGTGAAAAGTTTGATGGAGATTTCTTGATATATGTTGGTAATTTTTACCCACATAAGAATATTCAGAGTCTAATTCATGCTTTTAAGAGGGCAAGGGGTAGTCTAAAACTTATTTTAATTGGTCCCCAGGATTATTTTGCTAAACGAATTAAATAGCTTATTATAGAACTTAATATTGAAAAAAGAGTAATTATATTTCATGGAGCCTCACTTTCAGATTTGCGTTTTTTTTATGAAAATGCCAAGGGGCTTGTTCATCCCTCATTGTCTGAAGGTTTTTGTTTGCCTTTGAGCGAAGCTGTATATTTCAATTTGCCGATTGTTGCATCGAATATCCCTGTATTTCAGGAAGTTTTGGGAGACAATTATTTGCCATTTGACCCAAATAGCATTGATAGTATTACAAAAGGGATTGAGGAGTTTATTTCTAAAGAAAAAAAAATTAATTATGAAGATCTAAGAAGTAAATATTCATTTAAAGAGATGGCTCATGATACAGCCAAGTTATATAAAAGCTATTTGTAATAGTTGCTAAAAGATACTATCATTTTGATATGACGTTCTCTATTTTTATTAAAAAAGTCGGAATTAGAATATACAGTATTATTCTTGAGATTGAAGTTTTCATTCTTCATATTGCAGGATACATTCCATCTCATATTTTAAGGAAGCTTGTGTATAGATTAGGAGGTATTCAAATGGGTCGTGGTTCAACCATTCATATGGGGGCCCGTTTTTATGATCCGAAAAAAATAAAAATAGGAAAAGATAGTATTGTCGGAGAAAAAGTGGTTTTGGACGGACGAGCAAAACTTGTAATTGGTGATCATGTTGCGATAGCCTCTGAGGTGATGATCTATAACTCCCAGCATGATATGAATGACAAAAACTTCAAACCCACATATGGGGAAGTTATTATTGAGGACTATGTATTTGTTGGGCCACGTGTGATTATTTTGCCAGGTGTACATATAGGACGAGGTGCTATTCTGGGGGCTGGAGCGGTCGTGACACGAGATATTGCTGAATATGAAATTGTGGGTGGAGTACCAGCCCAAAAGATTGGTGAAAGAAAGATCAAAAGCTTATCATACAGGCTTGGAAGACCACGATTATTTCGATAGATCAGCGAACTTCTTATGATGTCAAATAAAGCACTAACATTTGCGGCGATTGCACTTGGTGGAGTGCTTTTTCTACTTGTTATATTGTCTGCGTTATCATCCTCTTTATTTAACAGCAAAAAAAATCCAGCACTTCAAGTGAGTCCCCCTCAAATTGAAGAGTCAAATAATTCGTTTGATGAATCGAATAGAATCGAGCCAACTTTAAGCCTTGAAGATGAAGAGAAGAAGCTAAATGAAGCCGCAGATATCAAAATATTGTCGAGTGATGAAGCTGAAAAGCTCGCTAAATTTACTGAAAGCCTGCCATATACCTCGCCAAATCTTGATATTGTATATTCACCGACATTAAACCAATTTTTTGTGAGAAAAAAAACCGCAAAAGGTGAGTCTGAATTTCAAAAGATATTATCGGAAAATGGATTGACTGGAATTTATCGCAGTTTTGGATTTTTTAAAAGTGTTGATAAAGATGTAAATGTCGCCCGCGCGGAAGCAGAGCAAAGTTTTCTTGACGAGAAAGCAAAAGAGTTGGAGAGAAGAAAAAAATCTTCCCAAAATAAAAGGACAAGAAATCTTAGCAAAGAGGATGTTGAAAAAGATACAAAGTCACTTGTTGAAGCACTTCGGGCAATGATAGATTTTCCAACAAGAGAAGGTTCATCTGGCGCTAATCTATCACCCACTGCAATAGGTGAGATATTTAAAGAGGCTGGAGAAAAAGTTGGTGTTCCTCCAAGATTGCTTGAGGCGTTTAATGCGCGAGAATGTAGTCTCCTGGATCTGCCCGCGAATTTGGTTGCTGAATATTCAAGGCCTGGCGGAAGACTTCCTCCAGGTAATAAGTGTGTAAGCTATGCAGGAGCAAAAGGGCCCTTTCAATTTATAGATAGCACCTGGGCAAGATATGCGAGTGCTGTTAATAGGTTTGGAGGCTATACACATACTCCAAATGTCTTTAATATAAGAGACAGCGCATATGCTGCTGCTGAATACTTGAAAAGTATGGCTCATGCAGCAAGTCCAACGCAGTGGACAAAAGATGAAGTATATAGGGCAGCTGGTGGGTATTGTGGGAGCCAGTGTAGACCTGATCGTGCTTGTGGAGCTGATTATTGTGGAGGTGTTTGGGGATACTACAGTGGTGGGCAGTGACGCCTCATTCTAATCAGCAGTCCCGACAAGATACACAGCCTGCCATGGGCGAAAGTTGGAGTAGAAATTCTTTTCAAAGCTTACCTGCCCATTACTTTTAGTTACTTTGTACTCAAAGTTAGTTTTCCCTCCCCATGCAGCAAAATCAACCTGCTTGGTCTGTCCGCGTTTAAGCGTTGGATCATCCTGATATTTTGTAGGCGGTGGAGGTTGTTGGTCATATAGCGTTGGTTGGGATAGGTAGACCTGTCTACCGTCTTTTTTTCCATATAATCTAAAATAGAGTTGAGTTGTTCCAGGAATAATCTCGGTCTGTATTAATATGTGCGTTTGTGTATCATTTTTGATCTTTAAATCTACTGTGGGATAAAATATCGTCGCATCAAGACCGGGTTTAGAGTCGTTTTCGTAGTATCCAACACGATATGCGGTTGGTGTTCGGTGAAGAATATTTAGGCCAGTATTTAAATATGCGCGGAAAAAAATAGTTTAAAAATTGCAAAAACCCCCACCAACAACAACCACAGTCTTGCCATTTTGGATTACATATGCCTGAACAAAGCCAGTTGTTGTCGTGATATCTCCAACCGTCTGATCAAATGATAAAACTGAGTTGGTTGGAATAAGTACCCCGTTAAATCTGGATGCGGCAACTGTGATATTATGTATGCGTTCTGGATGAGATCCAGCAAAGTCAGATTTGCCCTCACCAATTAGCTCTTCAATTCCAAGATTATTAGCCTCAGAAAGTGTAATATCCGGCTCAATTTCTTGCCCACGGAGTACTATTTGTTTTTTTGAAAGCGAGTTTATCGCTTTATCTGCTTCTTTTAAAAAGGATTTTTCATCAATCCTGTATCCCTTCTTTTCTTGCTTAAAGCTTTTGACGCGACCATTATCAAACTCAAAAAGAGCATTTTGAGGGTCAGCATTATATGCTTTTTTTGATTGAGCTATGAAGTTTATAAGTGGTTTTTGATTATAATCAATCTGGGTCGCAAAATTTATTTTTTTTAAGTTAAAAAGTGTCATGAATTTTGTATAAAGTCTTTTTTTTGGAGATTTTTCACGTCCGATGGAGTATGCTTGGGCGATTGTTGCTGGCGTATTCCTTTTTACACCCAACGTGCTTGCGGAGAATGTTGCGATAATTTCTTCCTTAAAATGAACTGTTAGCTCAGTATTTGCGGTTGAGACTTCTTTTTGATTTATGATCTCTTCAGCTTCGTCAGCAGTTTTTCCGCCTATGTTGACATTGTCAAGGTAGATGTTTGGATAAATACGAGAAGTATATTCACTGTCTTTTTTGAAAAAATATGCAAAAAAGCATATTATAAAAATAAGAAGAGTGGCAAGAAATACGAAAAGAGCGTGTTTGACAAAGCGGGTGTGTTTTGACGTGAGTTTTGCTAACATTATTGTATGACTGATGATAAGATAAACGGTGCGCATAATCAACCTGAGTCTCCATCTTCTGAGACTAGTGCATCCACCCCACTTCCAGATCAGCTGGAAGAATCTATGTCTCCGACTATCGAGCCTGAGGCGAGTGAAGCAAAATTCAGTGATTCTCGACCGATCTTTAAATCAGAAGTAGAAAATCCCCAATACGAAAATGTAGATAATCTTCAAATTGAACAGACCGAATTGAGGCCAGAGGAGGTCGAAGCGGATGTCTTAACCCCGGACTCAAGTTCTGAGGTACAAGGTGGTGGCTTAACTCAGCCGCCAGCAGATCCAGTATCTGTACAATCGGATAAATCTCCGCTTAGTAGTTTATTGGGTGATAATCGTGGGAAATTATTTATTCTGGTGGGTGGAGTATTTTTTTTCTTTTTTATATTGATTATTCTTCTCGGGCTTTTATTTGGAAGGAAAAAGCAGGATGTAAAACTTGTTTACTGGGGATTGTGGGAAGAAAAAAGCGTCTATGAACCACTTATTAAAGAGTATAAGACCAAAAATCCCAATGTATCAATCGTATATGAGAAGAAAACTCCACAGGAATATCGAGAGAAATTACTCACGCAAGGAAAAAAGGGGATTGGTCCAGATATTTTTAGATTCCATAATACATGGATACCTGAAATAAAAGAGATTGTTGCTCCGATTGATAGGACTGTCCTTAGTAATGAGGAATTTGAACAGACATTTTATCCAATTCATCAGAAAGACCTTAAGGTCGAGAATCAGTATTTCGGTATCCCCTTAATGATTGATGGATTGGTCCTGCTTTACAATGACAATCTTTTTAAAAAAGCAGGACTATCAAGAGCGCCTGTAAGTTGGGAGGATATTACGACAATGGCCGGACAATTGACCGTTAAGGATAAGACAAACAGAATAATTACATCAGGGATTGCTCTTGGTACTGCAAATAATATTGATCATTTTTCAGATATTTTCGGACTCTTTTTAGTGCAGAATGGAGCCGCAGATATTACAAAACTCGATAGTAAGGAAGCGGCTGGAGCTCTTCAGGCCTATCGAGGATTTGCAGAGGCAAATGGTGTACCACCAAAAAATGTATGGGATGAACAGATGCCAAATTCGCTTACTGCATTTACACAAGAAAAAGTAGCTATGATCATTGTTCCCTCATGGAGAATTCTTGAGATAAAAACAGCCAATCCGGATCTTCAACTAAAGGTTGCTCCAGTGCCAGTTCTGCCTGGCAGTCAACCCATCTCTGTTGCTTCATATTGGGTTGAGGGAGTCTCAAAATACAGCAAAAATCAAAAGGAAGCCTGGAAGTTTCTTCAGTTTTTATCTCAAAAAGAGAATATGACAAAACTTTATGAGAATGAAGTCAAGGCTCATAATCTATTTGGAGAGCCGTACTCAAGAGTTGACCTGGGTTCGTCATTAAAAAATGATCCATACTTAGGACCTGTGATTACACAGGCTTCTGTCTTCGCTTCAATTCCAACTATATCTGTAACATTTGATGGAGATAGTGGACTGAATGATGGAATCAATAAGTATATTGAAAAAGCAATTACCGCAACTTCGCAAGGGGATGCATATGACAGTGCCTTGAAGACCGCAAAAGAGGGAATAGATGAAATTCTGGGAAGATTTGAGATCATCCAACCATAATGATTGTATAGATAAACAAACCAACTAACTATGAATATTCTACAAAAATTCTTTGACAAGAAAAAAGCAACATCAGGCGTTTATCTTGGTCTATATCTTCGTGATTCAGAAGGAATAGCTTTGCATTTTAAAATAGAAGGTGAGAGAAAATTTCATATTATTGGGCAGGAGCAGTTCACATATACCAACGAGTGGGAAAATTTGACTGAAGATATAGATGAGGTATTGTACAGGCTTGAAAACAAGTCTAAATTTGCACCCAATGAAACAATTTTCTTTGTTTACTCAGATCTGATTGATCGTGAAAAAAAAGAAGTAAAAAAACCATATTTTGAAAAGATTAAGAAGATTACTAAAGATTTAGATCTTCAAGCGCTTGGTTATATTGAAGCGCAAGATGCGCTTACTCAACACTTTCAATCCAGAGATACTGCCCCACTTAATGGAATTATTTTGGAGTTCACAAAAAAAAGCATAGGGATCTACGTCTATAAAGGAGGTAGGCATGTGAGTGGCGAAAGTGTTGTGCGAAGTGACAATTTTATTCAGGACATTACCCCTGCATTTGAGCATATTCGTAAGCAAACGATTCTTCCATCGCGAATAATACTTTATGCGTCTAAAGACCTTAGTGTTGAGTCTAGTGGGATTGTGACTCACACATGGCGTGAAGATTTATTTATTCAGATTCCCAAAATAGAAGTAATCCAAGAGCACGTTCTTATCGAAAGTTTTATAGAGTCATTTGCCAGAGAGATGACAAGAGTTGAATCAGAAACTCCTCATTTACAGAATCAGAAAAAAGAAGTCATGGGCTTTGTCATAGGTGATGAGGTACAGGAACGATTGCAACCAGAATATGCTCAAATTCAGGAGCCGCATCCAGAGCACAGTGGTCAACAAAATCAACAAGTAGTCCAAAAATCGAAAGGAATTCCTTCAATATCAACAATATATGAAAAATTTCGCAAACAACTTAAAGTTTTTATAAAAAAAACTCCATTCCCCCTCTTACCTTTAATTGGAATATTCCTCATTGTTCTGAGTTTTTTTGTTTTAGAGTATTTTTTCCATACCGCTCAAATTACGTTGTATCTTCCTTCACAAGATATTAATAAAAAGATCATGGTAGATGCAGTTTTTTCTACCACTGGTAAAAATAATCTACTAATAACTGAAAATATTGAAAAAATTGATATAAAGAATTCAAAAAGTACGACAGGAAAGAAGGATGTGGGAGAAAAAGCAAAGGGCACAATCACTATCTATAATAGTAATTTGTCAGAAAGTAAGACATTCGAAAAAGGTACAGCAATCACCTCATCCAATGGGGTGCAATTCACTATAGATGATGCCGTCAAGATAGCTTCTGCCTCTGGAGACGCTTCCTCTCCTTCTCCAAGTACAGCAAAAGTCTCAGTCGTGGCACGCGACATTGGGACTGAGGGTAATCTATCGGCAAACACAAAATTTAACATAAATGGGGAATCTGCAGATGTTATTGGTAAAAATGATTCGGCTTTTTCAGGAGGAATAAAAAAGCAAATTACGACAGTATCGAGAGCAGATATTGAAGATCTTAAAAAGAAGGCTACTGCCGAGGCAAAAAATTCTCTGAGTAAAAAAGTAAGCTCGAGAAATGTATCTGAAAGAAAATTCATTACTTCTATTACAGAACTTAAAACAGTAAAAGAAGTCGCGACTGCTGAAGTTGGAGAAGAGGCTTCACAAGTAGAGTTGAAATCTGAAATTGCGATAACGAGCTATTCTTATAATGATAAAGATATGTACTCAATCCTAAAGAATGAACTAAAGCCGGAGGTAAGGCCAGGTTTAACCTTACCGGAGGATAAGATCCGTTATCAAATTTTGAGTGCGCAAAAGACGGGTAAAAAATATACAATTAAGGTGAATGCGGAGGCAAAAATAGCTCCAGATATCGATTCAAATAGTGTCGCTTTGAATTCAGCGATGAAGACCACATCTGGACTTTCAAATACTCTGAAAAAAGAATACAAACTAACAGGTATCGAGTTTGAAATACGACATCCATTGCCATTTATGAAAAATATCACACCACTTTTTAAAAAAAATATTAAGGTAAGTATTTTGTACAACTAATTTTATGTCGCTCTATACATACGTTAAGGAAAAAAATTCTGTCAAAAAGCGCGTAGTTAGTATGACCTCATATATTGTTCTTACAATGGGGGCATTTCTTCTTTTTTGGTCATTCTATCCCGTTGTGGCATTTGAAGTGTACTCTCGGCTGTTTATAAAGCGTGAGTTTATAGCTCCAATACCAAGCGTCTCTGCTATGACCCCATCTTCTGTCAGTAATTCAGTTGGAAGTTATTCTCCATATTCTAATAATTTGAGAGACTTTACTCAGGCGAGCCTTTGGTTTCCAGATGCAACAAAAAGCTTATCTAAAAATACAAGATCGACTAAAAAACTTACTATTAAGCAATATTCACTGTCAATTCCAAAACTCAGCATAGATCACGCCAAAGTTTTTGTTGGGGGAGAAGACCTTACTCAAGGACTTGTTCAGTATCTACCTACGTCATACCCCGGAGAGTATGGGAATATAGCCATTTTTGGTCATTCTACTCTTCCCCAGCTTTACAATCCCAAGGACTACAAAAGTATATTTACCTATTTGCCATCTTTGGAGAAGGGAGATCGTGTGACTGTCCACTTCGATGGATTTGATTATGAGTATCAGATTGATGAGATGTTTGTCATTAAGCCCGAGCAGGTATCAATTCTTGAACAGAGGTATGATGCTTCTTACATAACACTCGTAACGTGTGTTCCCCCAGGTACTTACTGGAATCGCCTTGTTCTTCGAGGCAAACTCACAAGCCTTCCTACTAATTTGTAATTGTTTTACCCTATAATAGATGATAAAATAGGCCCATGAATTCGGCCAAAAAGGGGATTGATACTGGTAGAGTAGTCAGAGTGTTTATCTTCATTCTTTTTCTTCTAGTCAACTTCTTTATATATATAGGAGAAACTACAAAGTTTGTTTTATTTTTGCCATTTAGAACTATAAGATTTTTATACATTCGTTATGTACTGTCTTTTATTAATTTTGTTATTCGTGCGTCTCAAAAAATACACTCTCAGATTCAAAAATTAGTAAGTTCCATTAAATTTCCTGTAATTCCAAAGTCAAAAAAGAAGAAGAAAAAGATTAAGATAGAGAAGAGATATAGCTTAAGCTCCTATCTTTCGCGAACTCGCAAATCAATTATAAAAAGATTTCAAGGTATTGGTCAGAAAATATCCTCGATAAAGCTCAAATTTCTAAAGATAAAAATTCCAAAACTGCCAAAATTCTTGACCTTTCAATATACAAAAAAATACACACAGTCTAAAGTAAAAAAAGAAAAATCTCGAAAAACAAAAAAAAGAAAAAAACTCTCTCTACTTGCTATCAAAGTTCGCTACTTTTTTATTGGAATTGTTATTGCATCGACAGTCTTTTCTTTTTATCAAGGATATGCATTTGTTAGAGCACTTCCATCGCCGGAGTCAATTGGAAAGATCAATTACTCTCTGACATCTCATATTTTAGATCGAAATGACCGTGTGCTATACGAGATTTACCATGATCAAAATAGAACTCCAGTGAAACTCAAAAATCTTCCGTCATACGTGACTGATGCCACTATTGCTATCGAAGACAAGGATTTTTTTAATCACAAAGGGGTATCTGTATTTGGTGGAATTGCTCGTGCACTTAAAGATACAGTGTCAACGGGAGACTTGCAGGGTGGTTCAACCATCACTCAACAACTTGTAAAAACAGCGCTTCTTACACCTGAGCGCACGATTGACAGAAAAATTAAAGAAATTATTCTTGCGCTTTGGGCAGAACGCCTTTATAGCAAGCAACAGATTCTGGAGATGTATTTTAACCAAGTTCCGTATGGTGGATCAGCCTATGGAATTGAAGAGGCAGCAATGCGATATTTTGGGAAACATGCATCACAACTTACATTGTCTGAGGCAGCATTTTTAGCTGGACTTCCTCAAGCTCCAAGTCGATATTCTCCTTATACTAACCCAAAGCTCAGTGAGCAAAGGCGTAATGATGTATTGAATGCCATGTATGTTCAGGGCAAGATAAACTTGTCAACATACAATAAGGCCAAGTCAAAAAAAATTGCTGTCAAATCACCAGATACGACAATTCAGGCACCTCACTTTGTATTTTATGCAAGGGATGAGCTGGCTAAGCTCTATGGAGTACGACAGGTTGAGGAGGGGGGACTGCGAGTCAAGACATCCCTTGATCTTGATATTCAAAAACAAGCCGAAAGAATTCTTAAAGAAGAGTTGGATAAGGTAAAAAATCTTAATGTGACCAACGGAGCGATTTTAGTCACCCATCCAGCAACAGGTGAGATCTTAGCGATGGTTGGATCGAGGGACTACTTTGAGCTACCAGATGGAGCATTTAATGTCACAACAGCGCTCAGGCAGCCAGGGAGCTCGATCAAGCCGCTTATGTATTCGTTGGCTCTCACTCGAGGGTATACTGCTGCAACTCCAATTGTTGATGCTCCAATAACATTTGCAATCAGCCAAAGCGAATCATACAGACCCGTAAATTATGATGGTCGTTTTCATGGGGTGATTCCACTTCGAGCAGCACTTGCCAACTCATACAATATTCCAGCCGTGAAAACACTTAACACAATTGGAGTACAGAATTTTGTTGATCAGGCAAAACGAATGGGAATTACAACATGGGATAAGTCGTCAGGCTACGGTCTCTCAATTACGCTCGGTGGGGCAGACGTGAAGATGATTGATATGGCAACTTCTTTCGGAGTCTTTGCAAATGGTGGGTACAGGGTCGATGTAACTCCTTTTTTAAGTGTTGAAAATGGTCAGGGCAGAGTAATTCGTCAGCTCTCCCCTGCCAAGACAAGAGTTTTGGGTGAGGACGTGACATATATTTTGTCTGATATCTTATCTGACAATCAAGCTCGCATACCTGCTTTTGGCAATAGATCCGCACTTGAGATACCAGGACACAAAGTAGCTGTTAAAACAGGTACAACTGATGAAAAGAAAGATAACTGGACAATAGGATATACTCCAGAATTCTTGGTTGCCGTGTGGGTTGGAAACAATGACAATACTCCAATGAATAAACAACTTGCATCAGGTATTACAGGGGCGGCACCAATCTGGAGTCGAGTAATGACCTATTTATTGACAGAGTATGGAGGAGATAATAAGTGGTTTAACAAGCCGGCTAATGTGATTGAGAAGAAGTGTTATGGTGGTAAATCTGAATATTTTGTTGCAGGGACAGAAAGCAAAGCTCCATGTGGCCAGCCGCTTGTGCCACGAGTCTCCCCCACACCTCTTCCTCACTGAGAAGACATCTCTTTCTAAGAGAGTCTTTTCTTGTAAAGGCTGTATGAGGACAGAATATCTTCAAGCGCATCTTCGCCAAATTTCTCAAGTAAGTTTTTGGCAATGACATAGGCAAGCATGCTTTCTGATACGATACCGGCTCGCGGAACTACGCAGATGTCGGATCTTT
>CAZGZD010000015.1:0-24422 GCA_964530005.1 uncultured Gammaproteobacteria bacterium | reverse complement strand
CCTGTTGAAGACGCTATAGTTGTTGCAATGATTGATGGAGCTTATCCCCTATCAACCCTTACAAAGGGTAGTGGGGAATGGCTCATACCATTTAACTTCGTAATTGATTCGAAGACAAAGGGATTGAAGGTATTGTCAGATAGTCAATTAATCACAATTTCAATCTACGATGAGAATAATACGTCTACTATTAAATCAACTGTCAACTCAATAAGTCAACTCCCAACTATAGAGCTTGGAAAAAATTATGAGCTTGGTGCAAGTAGCGGAAGCGTACTATCAGCCAGCAACCAAACTCCAAAAGAAGTAAATTCTGTTCAAATTACATTTCCTAAAAGAAATGCCATTATTCCTTCAGCTAACCCTCTTATAAAAGGAACGGGTGTACCAGAATTCAATATTGCGCTTACCATAGTCGGTCAAAAGAAGACCATAAATACTCGTACACGAGTTGGGTCAGATGGCACATGGAAAGCAGATGATGTGCGCAATCTATCACCTGGTGAATATACACTGACAATATCCACTCGAGATAATCAAAATAAATCAGTCGTGAAGACATCTTCCTTCACAATCGCAAAGAGTGGAGAACAGGTCTTGGGTGAAGCAACGCCTGAAGCATCTCCAACCCTTGCACCAACAGCGACTCCCACTCCAACCCTTGTGACCAATCTTTCACCCTCACCACCAGTTACGGGAGCGTCTCCTCTTCCGTTTGTATTTGCAAGTACCGCTCTCATCATTGTTGGCCTTGGCTTACTACTTGCCTTTTAGGTATAAAAACGGCTACAATAAATCTACATATGAATGCTCTGGCTATTGTTGATTCACTCAATAAAATTGGTATTGTTTTTTTTATTCTTACTCTCGCTGCGCTTGTCTATGAAATTCGTCTTTTTAAGCGAGATCAAAGCAACAAAAGCAAACCAATTATCCCTGATTTTAAAGAAAGTAAAGTAAACGTACACTATACTCCAATTCAAATTCAACAAAATACACAGGAAAATGTCAAAAAACCAAGTATGCTTCCCATCATACTTACGGGTGCTTTCCTGATTATATTTGGAATAGTCTCAGTTTATGGCCTCAGCCGAGTAAACAACCAGAAGCAAACTACCCAAGATTTACCTTCGGTCGTACCCGCGCAAAATCAGCAAACGCTTAAATCACAAGGCGTGAGTATCTACTCTCAGGACTGGGCTGAGATAGATAATAAGCGAGTAGCCACATTAAGTGCAGGATCGAAAATCTATATTGGAGTTCATACAGTTGCAAATACAGGCGTAGATCAAGCCAGAATCCGCGTCAATCAAAAACAATGGACACCCGAACATATTACTCAAGACTTTAATAAGGAGAAGCAGATATACTATGTCCCCTATACTATAATAGGCAATGAAAAAGAACTTCAGATTGAGGCTGAGCTACATAACAAAGACGGGTGGCCAAATTGACAACTGACTGAGAGATAGCAGAAATATACAAAAAAAATGAAAAAAATTGATCTTGGAAACCCTGGCACAAAGAGAATAGTATTGATATCGATAGTTGTTATATTTATTCTCTTTTCTATATTTTTACTATTTAATCTTCTAAAACCCAAGTCCACACAAATTCTGCCAAAATCACCTGTTGTTCAGACACAGAAGTCCTCACTTGCCCCAGTCACGTATACCAAGCTTATCCCTATTAAAGAAGAGGTAAAAAGCGCTACCACAGAGGCCGCCCAAAATAATAAACAAAGCCCGACTCCAACCCCACAGATTGATCAGCCTACTCTGACATCGGCAGAGGAGACAATCCTTGCCCAAGATTCTGGATCGAGTGTTGAAAAAGGAGGCGAGACCATCCTGGATACAAGTACTTCTCCGACACCTGAAGCCAGTGACGCAGTCACCACCCAACCACCAGTCACTGGATATATACAAAACACCCTACTTCTCGCAGGTATATCGCTTGTGGCTATTATTCTTGCTTTTGTTTTTTAAGCTGAAAAAACTACTTACATGCGGCTTGGTCTTCCTTATCAAGCAGACATGAGACATGAGAGTGAATAGAATTCTGACCTTTTTCAGGAACTAAGACGTAGCGCCCGTATACAGACAGATCTGGCACGATAAAAAGATCTCGATCAAGGTGAAAATTCTTTTGGTAAAAATTTCGTCTTACAAAAATCGTGCGTACGAGAGAAGCCATCTGTTGATTATCAACATCACGCTCGACTATTGAGTTTATTGCTGTATAGATTCGACTCATCTGCCCAATGTCTCGACTCTTGACAAGCTTTATTATCTTGTGCTGCATACCATCAAGTACTTTTTGCTGTCTTTGTGACCTGGCAAAATCACTTCCTTCAATACCCTCTGCATTGCGGGATCTTACGAATTTGAGTGCAGTCGCACCATCCATATGTGCATTCCCACTGTGAAAGGTAACAGTCTCAAAGCGACATGGATACTCAACCAGCGCATCAACAATCTCACCCTCCTTTTCTACATCTTTTATGTCTTTTCCACAGGTATCGTCTGCACGACCAGGTACTGGAAACTTGTGATCAGTAAATGTCCTGTCAATCGTAATATCTACTCCGCCAATTGTATCGATTAGTTCGTGGAAGCCATCGAAATTCACAACCACAGCGTATTGAATAGGCATACCGACTATTGCCCCAACCTCGGCCTTTGCAAGTGCGATACCACCCTTTACTCCTCCTTTGGCTTTTCCATAAGCATATGCTGAGTTAATTTTATCCTGCAAAGCACCACTCCATACATCACGAGGTATGCCTATCGTCACAAGCCTGTTCTTCTTAATATCATAGTTTGCAACAAGGATAGAGTCTGTAAGATCTGGACCATCATGATCCCCTCCCGGAACTCCAAGAATAATGAAATTAATCTGCCCAGCGACCATATGCAGACCGCCGGAGGTAAATAGAGTCTTTACAATCGAGACCTTGAGTGTGCGTGTGACAAATATAAAATAAGGATAAACCGTATAGACAACCAAAGCGACAATAAGAAAAAGTATGAGAAACAACCTTTTTTTTATTCGGGTAGGCTTTGAATTTACAGGGGATAAAGAAGAACTGTTGTATTTACGTCGTCTCGACACAAATCGACTCGTCATAGAGCTGAATTTATTATCTTATAGAAGCGACCTGGGTCAAGGGAGGCTCCGCCAACCAAAAGTCCATCTATCTTATCTTGACCCACATATTCCAAGGCATTATCTTCTGTTACGCTACCCCCATACAAAAAAGCAGTATCACGCCCAATATGTAGCCCACTTCGCATCTCCAAAGTCTTTTCGACGGGTTGATTTGCTCCAGATCCTATGGCCTCCACCGGTTCATACGCTACTATCCCGACGCCACCTGGAATCACATCATGATTGCCACGAACACAAAGAATAGGCTCGATTCCTGCCTCTTTCGCATTTGCGACCTTCTGGTCTATAGTATAATCTTTTTCATGAAAGTACTGGCGCCTCTCACTGTGCCCAACTAATACGTAGTCAATCACACCTGTCAGCATTCGGGCCGATACTTCTCCTGTATAAGCGCCACCACCAAAATACGATATATCCTGAGCTCCTATCTTGACACTAGATTCTTTCAATAGGCTTTTGACTGTCGATATAAAAGGAAAGGGTGGGCACACAACTATCTCTATCTCTGTCTTATCTATTGATTTTTGCAACACGTCATCTTTTTCGATTAATCCAAGGAATGACTGAGCCCATGAATCTGCCTCTTTCTCATTTTTATTGGCCTTCCAGTTTGCAATGAAGTATTTCATACTTTGAATTAATTATAATTATAGACTATGCACGATGATGTATTCAAGAATTTGAATCCGGAACAAAAACAAGCTGTTGAGCATATCAAGGGTCCCTCAATCATCTTAGCCGGTGCTGGATCCGGCAAAACCCAGGTGCTCGTTCGTAAAGTACTAAACATGATTATAAATCATAATATAAAAGCTGAGAACATAATCATGATCACATTCACCAACAAAGCTGCTGCCGAGATGAAAAAAAGAATAGGCACCTCACGCGGCACACTCGCATATGTTGGTACATTCCACTCATTTTGCGCACGACTTCTTCGGATTGACGGTGTGCATATTGGGCTTCCCAGATCATTTGTCATCTATGATGAAGATGATTCGCGAGCACTTATTAAAAAGTGTATTAAAGAATCAGTAATTACCAAATTCACTCCCTCTTATTTTTCAAATCGTATCTCGGCCGCCAAGAATGAGTTAATATCCCCGGCTCAGTACTCAAGTGTCTTTTCTGACTACACAGCCTCAGATGTCGCGACCGTCTACAAACTGTATCAAAAATACCTCAAGCAAAATAATGCGGTGGACTTTGATGATCTTTTGATTCGCACAATTGAGCTCCTCACACTCAATAAAAACATACTGGACAAGTATCACAGAATCTATAAGTACATACTTGTTGATGAGTTTCAGGATACAAATGTCGCTCAATATATTCTGACACGGCTACTGGGTGAAAAAGAGAAAAATGTAACAATCGTGGGGGATTTTTCTCAAAGTATATATTCCTGGAGAGGCGCTGATATCGGGAATCTGGAAAAATTCAAAACTGATTTTGAAGGGTCACGCACATTTCATCTTGAACAAAACTATAGATCTACTCAAAAAATACTGGATTTTGCGTATGGTGTAATATCCAAAAACACACGTCATCCAATTCTCAAGCTCTACACCAAAAACAAAGAAGGTACAGACATCATCTACCATGAAGCAGAAGATGAGCAACAAGAAGCGCTTTTTATTGCATCTGAGATCAATCGTATTAAACAGGTAGGGGAGAATGAGACATACGCTGTACTCTACCGGACCAATGCTCAATCACGCGTGATAGAAGAGGCATTTTTGCACTGGGGTACTCCGTATATATTAGTCGGGGGTACTCGCTTCTACGAGCGCCGTGAGATCAAAGATGTACTTGCCTATCTCAGGCTACTTATCAATCCAGCAGACACTGTCGCGACAGACCGGATCAAAAAATTGGGTAAGCGCCGGTGGGACAAATTCCGAGAATACTATCAAAAGGCCAAAGATAGTGTAGAGACTCACAACACAAGTGACCTGATGGATCAGATATTTGCTGCAACAGGCTACCTTGATCTTTATCACCCAGATGATGCTGAAGACTACACTCGACTTGAGAATATCAAGGAGCTTAAGTCCGTTGCAGTCGCATTCCCCAATATCATTGAGTTCCTTGAGCAAGTAGCGCTTGTTGAGTCTGAGTACTTTGAGAAAGAAAAGAAAGCAGATCATTCGCCATCAACTGTAAGACTCATGACGCTTCATGGCGCCAAAGGACTTGAGTTTGATGTAGTATTCATTGTCGGGCTTGAGGATGGAATCCTACCACATTCCCGTGCGATTGATGATTATTTTCAACTTGAGGAGGAGAGAAGGCTTTTTTATGTAGGCATCACTCGCGCTAAACGACATCTATATATTACCTATACTAGGCGGCGTTTCATCTTCGGCAAACGAACATATTCAATGAAATCACGATTTATATATGATGAAGATTCTGAAATCATCCAGGGAGTTGGGGATAATGACATTTTTTGAATTTGCGACCGGATCCACACCAACAAGGATCATTGCGACCAAGTTTAGTTTTTGTGACACCAGGGGGAGTCACCGTAATTCCCATTGACTGCAATAGTTCACTCGAAGAATCCTTTTTGGCATCTGATTTCTTAGACGTCGTTAAATCTTTTGAGGTAGGGGAGGATGTGATTTGCTTCTCGCGCTTTTTTTTATAAGGGTCTATTGCAGCTGCTGACTGATACTCAAGCTTCTTATTCTCTGCGTGGTGGTGGTGGTGATGTTCGTGCTGCGCCTCATCGCGAGCAATATCCACCTGAACTCGAAGTATGCGGCGTGTCACCTCAAAATCAATGTCTCCTATAAGCTGCTCAAACATCGTAAATGCCTCATTTTTGTACTGTACCAGCGGATCAAGCTGGGCATATGCTCGAAGCCCAATCCCCTCTCGAAGAGAATCGATAGCAGTCAGATGCTCTGTCCAATACTTGTCAACAGTTGATAAGAATAGAGATCTCACTATGCCCGACCACAGCTCAACACCAATCTGTTTTTCTCGAGCGCTATACTCTTTGTTAACAACATCCTTGACATACTCTATAAGACCACCCCAATCTTTTGCTTTGACGTAGGCGCTGATTTTGGCATGAGGAACATTGGTGATAAGATTGAGTTCTGCTTCAAGTCGTGCTGCGACTTTACTATCATCTTCCGAATCATCTGGTGCGCCTGATGTGATAAGTGCCGTGACCTCCTCATCAAATGTGTCAAGCACAGTTTTTTTAAATTCTACAGAATCTTTCTCAGGCAGTTCTAATATTTTACGTCGAAGTGTATAGATTATCTCACGTTGCTTATTAAGCACATCATCATACTCAACAAGGTTTTTACGAGTATCAAAGTTGAAGCCTTCGACTTTTGATTGTGCGCCCTCTATCGCCTTTGAGACCATTGAGTGTGTCAAAGGCTGGTCCTCTGGGAATTTGAAAACATTCATAATCTTTGTGATCTGCTCACCACCGAAAATGCGCATCAGATCGTCCTCAAGAGATACATAGAATGTGGTGCGACCTGGATCACCTTGGCGACCCGCGCGGCCCCGAAGCTGATTATCTATACGGCGAGATTCGTGGCGTTCAGTGCCAATGACATACAGACCTCCAAGCGCCACCACATCATCATGCTCCTCCTGCCATTTGAGCATTTTTTTGTCAAATTCAGCCACTTCTTTCTTATTTGACATATTTATTTCATACTTGTTGGGTGGCTCGCCGCCAAGAATTATGTCTACTCCCCGTCCTGCTACATTGGTTGCGACGGTCACAGCATGACGACGACCAGCATTGGCGATGATCGCTGCCTCTTCTGTGTGATTTTTGGCATTGAGAAGCTTGTGAGGGATATTTTTTTGAGTAAGAAGCTTTGACAGATATTCATTCTTTGCAATCGATGTCGTACCAATGAGTACTGGGCGCCCTACTTTATAGTTTTCAGCAATCTCGGCGGCTACGGCCAAGAATTTCCCCCGCTCTGTCTTGTAGATAAGATCAGCCCCATCCTCACGAACAAGCGGTCTATGGGTTGGAATTATCACAACTTCAAGATTATAAATCTTTGCAAATTCAGCTGCCTCTGTCGCTGCCGTACCCGTCATTCCGCTCAAATGCTCATACATACGGAAATAATTCTGCAAAGACACAGTAGCTAAATTCTTGGACTCCCGCTGAATAGCTACTCCTTCTTTCGCCTCAATAGCCTGATGAATACCTTCCGAGAAACGTCGACCCGTAAGAAGCCGCCCTGTAAACTCATCCACAATCACGACCTCGCCATCTCTCACAATATAATCCTTATCATTCTTATAGAGAGTCTCGGCACGAAGCGCTGCTTCGATATGAAAAAGAGTATTAAAATCTTTCTCATAGATGTTAGTTACCCCAAGGATCTTCTCAATTTGAGTGATTCCCTCTTCAGTCAGATTAGCAGTTCTGAGCTTCTCATCGACTATATAATGAGTCTTTGGATCAAGCGCACCGACAATCTTCGGATACTGATAATACTTTGAAGTATCCTCATCAAATGGAGCCGATATGATGTGAGGCGTGCGAGCTTCATCGATAAGTACTGAGTCTGCCTCATCGATAATTGCAAAATAATAACCTCGCTGAGCCAGCTCACTGGGCTCGTTGGCCATGTTGTCTCTGAGGTAATCAAATCCGAACTCGCTATTTATGCCATATGTAATATCTGCTTTATAGGCCTCAGGACGATCAACGGGTCGAAGATTTGCCAGACGCCAATCGACTAAATCTGAATCTTTATAATCCGGATCATAGATAAATGACTGGCCCGATATGATCGATGAAGTCGTCATTCCAAGAAGGCTGAATATTCCACCCATCCAACCAGCATCCCGGCGGGCTAAATAATCATTGACTGTCACAAGATGTGTGCCACGACCTGTGAGTGCCCGAAGATAAAGAGCTGGTGTCGCGGACAATGTCTTACCCTCACCGGTTCTCATCTCAGTGACACGCCCCTCATAAAGCGCTACAGCTGCTGTAAGCTGCACGTCAAAGTGCCTCAGTCCCAAAGTTCGTCTGGATGCCTCACGAACTAGTGCAAATGCCCATGGAAGAGACGCGTCAAGTGTCGCAGTACCCACCTGAATATCTTTTTTGAGTCTTGCCGTCTCAAGGGCAAAATCCGCGTCTTGAAGACGCCTGGCCTTATCCTCAAGCTTATTGACCTCGTCGACTCTTTTCTGTATCGTGTCAAGCTGCTTCTTATTGAAATCAAGAAATTTCTTAAAAAACCCACCAATCATAGAAGTTTAAAATACTAAAAACTAATTATTTCTCAAAAAATTCTTGAGGTATGAGAACAATTTTACCCGCTGTATACTTTTTGTCTTTGTTTGGAGTTTCTAATCTTTTGAATGCAAAATGCACCGTATCCCCGATTTTGATCTTAGAAAGTCCAAGTTTACCGAGTTCAAGGGTCTTGCTATCCATAATTTGAAGTGTTGTTGTCGTCTCAATATCAAGTATTAAATCCGCTCGATCAAGCGTCACCACTCGAATAGTATTTGCCGCCGAGTCCACCTCAGTGATCTTTCCCGAACCAACTGAGTAAGGCGTATCAATATAGATAGTATTTGCATTTACCTTCTCAGCATCGCGTGGACCTGAAATGATGATGTAATCTCCCTTTTCTATATCTTTAAAATCAGCGTCTTTTTTTTCAACAGTACCGATCTGAAAATACTTTGTAAGCACATCATCGGTCTCAATCTGAGTAACTACGGTATCACTCGTGCCTTTTATTTTTATCGTCTTGCCTTTTATCTCTTGCACATATCCTGCATACGCTTTAGTGTCTTTCTTCACAATGTTTGCCACTTTCTGCGCTATCTTTTCTTTAAGCTGCTCCACTTCTTTTGATTTACGACCTGCCGAATCAGTTGATGTGGTTTGTGCCACGACACCAGACACGACGGTCACAAAGATCAAAAGAGACAGGAGATGTATAAGTCCTATTTTTTTCATTGTTCGTCAAGATAATAAACTACTATACTCTTCTCTTGCGCGCTAATTTGTGCATTTTTTGGATAGACAGTAATAAGTATTGTGTTTTCACCCAAAGCAAGTGGAAAATCTACCGAAAAATTCTCATTTTTATTCCGAAATGTAATATCCTTCACTTGAGAAGAAATGACAACGAGGTCATTGCGACCAGCCTTTCCTTTGATCTTTATAGTTTTTTTATCAAAAAGTTGCAGATCTTGTGGTTCTGTGATCTCAAGAACTTTTATCTTATTCAAATCGTTCACGAGTACTGGCGATATGCTGGGACTATTCCCCACAACCTGCCGGGAGCGACCACCAAAATTAATCGTCTTAAAGACCATCACACCAGCAACAACCAGTCCAAAGACAATACCCAATACAATAGCGACGATAATTTCTTTTTTCATAGATTCTGCACTTATCTATTATGTGATTTCCTGACGAATGACTTGCATCGTACGTCCAATCTGGTGAATAATATCTTCTATAGTATACCAGTACCCATATTCTTTATAAAGCTCTGAGGCCGCCTTCTTAAGAAGATATGACGCACAAATTGATGCAGTAAGCCCATCAGAACGGGCAAAAAGCCCTGCACATATTCCAGCCAACGCGTCACCTGTCCCGCCCCGTGTGAGACCGGCATTACCGCCCTCGACGACGACAGTCGTCTCCCCATCTGAAGCAATATCAATTACCGCCTTGAGAAGAATAATGCATTTATACGCAGATGCAGTACGTGTCACCACCTCTATCTTTTGCTCTTTTGCAAGGTGGCCTATATCAACTCCGAATAGTCTTTCAAACTCTCCTTGGTGGGGAGTCAAGACTGGCCTTATCGTAAGATCTTTAAGCCAAGTCGAGCTCATCATCTGCAAAGCGCCTGCGTCAATCACCCACTTCTTATTTGGAAAGTTTTTGAAAAGATATCTGGTCAAGTAATATGTCTGAGATCCTTCATCTTCAATATCTGCAAGGGCTTCGATATCTTTTATATTAAAATCTTCGATTGGCTTCAATTTTTCATCAGTCCTCATCATTCCCGAACCAATAAGTGCGACATCATCTTCTTCCAAATAATTTACAATCTGGGATTGGGGTACCACCATCCCCGACCAAAAGCTTTTTTTTAGGCTTTGTACAACTTCAATATTTGCGTCAATTGATGCAAGATGAACCATATCCACGAATATTGAGGCTGTACTGGCAGCCCATACGGGGGCCGCATGAAAAAGCGATGATCCGCCGATGATGAGCGCCTTGCCATTTTGCCCCTTGTGAGAGTCAGATGCTGGAATATGGAGTTTGCCTATAAAGGGTCGTATTCCTGAATTATCATCTACTTTAATTGTCTGGATATTCATAGTGTCACTTATCATTTTAGCCTTCTACCATCTGTTATACTATTTTACTATGCGCATCGGTCATTTGAAAGTCCGCAAACTATTTACTGATTTTTGGATAGAGCGAAATCATAAAGAAGTACCTCCTATTCCACTTGTCCCCAAAGATGATCCAACTACTCTTTTTACGGGATCTGGTATGCAACAGTTTGTTCCCAATCTATTGGGCGAACCTCACCCGCAAGGCACACTACTTTTCAATATTCAACCCTGTTTTCGAGCCCAAGATATTGAAGAGATTGGAGACAATCGCCATACGACAGGCTTTGAGATGATGGGCAATTGGTCGCTTGGCCAGTATTTTAAGAAAGAGCAGCTCAATTGGTTTTTTGAGTTTTTGACAGACAAGGTGCATGGACTAGGCATCAACCCAGAGCGACTTTTCGTCACAGCATTTGCAGGAAACGACCAGATTCCACCTGACACCGAGTCAGTAGAGATATGGAAAAATATCTTTAAGAAAGCCGGACTCGTAGGCGAAATCGGCCGTAATATATTCCTTTATCCAGCAGACAAAAATTGGTGGTCCCGAGACGGGATCCCACAAAATATGTCTGCAGGGGAACCAGGAGGTCCAGACAGTGAGATCTTTTTTCAATTTGACACTCCTCATAATCCCGCATTTGGTGATAATTGTCACCCCAACTGCGACTGTGGCAGATTCCTTGAGATCGGCAACTCAGTATTTATGCAGTACAGAAAGCTTGAAGATGGTAGTTTTGAAGAGCTTCCACAGAAAAATGTGGATTTTGGTGGTGGGCTTGAGCGCCTACTTGCAGCTGCAAATGATGATCCAGATGTATTCAACTCAGACATATACTCAAACATCATAAAAAAAATCGAGAAAATTTCTAATAAATCATACGAAGAAAATAAAAAATCCATAAGGGTTGTGGCCGATCACCTGAAAACAGCGGTTTTTTTGATCAAAGATGGAGTGCGACCATCAAACAAAGAGCAAGGATATATCTTAAGGCGACTTCTCAGACGCTCTCTTCTCAAGATGAATGAGCTTATGGGCGAGCTACCACCCTCTTCAATATTTGATGATGTGGCAGAAGCTGTAGTTGAGGTCTACGACAAAGTATATTTTGATAAATCCAGAGACCTCGAAAGCATAAGACCAATACTTAAAGAAGAGGTGGTTAAGTTCGAAGCCGCTCTCAAAGAAGGATTAAGGCAGATCAAAAAAATAGACAAGATCGACGGCAAGCTTGCATTTGATCTATACCAATCATATGGATTTCCCGTCGAGATGACGGCTGAGATATTTGAAAGTCAGGGTCAGAAAATAGATATGAAAAGCTTTACAAAAGAATTCGATATGCACAAGGATCGCTCTCGCAGTACTGCCGCAAATAAATTTAAAGGAGGTCTTGCTGACAAAAGTGAGCAAGTTGTCCGGTATCACACCGCCACTCACCTTCTGCATCAGGCTCTTCAAGACATATTGGGTCCAGACGCAAAACAGGAAGGATCCAATATCACGGGAGAAAGATTGAGGTTCGACTTCTACTCCGCAACAAGCCCAACAGACGCGGATATTCAGCAAGCCGAAAAAATAGTTAATGATAAGATCAAAGCAGATCTTCCCTCAACCTTTGTATCTATGGATAAGGAGAAGGCGTTTGCACTCGGTGCAAAAGCATTTTTCAAGCATAAATATGCAGATACCGTGAGCGTTGCATTTATTGGGGGCGGACCAGATAACCCTCAAGATTCCTACTCAATCGAGCTCTGTGGAGGTCCTCATATTGGATCAACTGGCGAAATCGGGAAGATCGAGATTTTCAAGTTCAAGAAAATCGGCTCCAATCTGTATCGTGTATACGCTAAATAAGTAAACAATCCTTAACTCCAATTAAATCAGGCTTGACAAATATTTTTTGCTCATATATAGTTTATTCTTATGGCCGTGAAAAAGACAACTCGCACCAAAAAAGCACCTACCCGTAAAGCAGCAGCACAATCATCTCCAGTAGCACACGTACAGGCAATTGCATCCAAGCCACTTGCAACCAATAATGTACTTATTCTTCTTCTTGTAGCCGCCTCACTTCTTGCCGGATATTTCTTCTCTCAAGTCCAACAGCTCAAAAAAGGTCAAACCACAGCCGGAACAACCACAGATCAAGCTGCACAGCCACAACAAACCACAGTTGATATAAAAACTATAAAGGACCTTTTCTCAGATGGATATCTCAAATTTGGCGACGCAAATCGCAAAGTGCTTTTTGTTGAAATCAGCGATCCTAGTTGCCCATACTGCCATGTCGCTGGTGGATTTAACCCAGAAGTCGCTAAAGAAACAGGCGCTGTATATAAATCACAAGGTGGTAGTTATACTCCACCAGTCCCTGAGATGAAAAAGCTTGTCGATCAAGGCCAAGCCTCCTTTGTCATGCTCTTCGGAAATGGTCATGGAAATGGTCGCCTTGCAGCAGAAGCCCTATACTGTGCTTATGATCAAAATAAATTCTGGGAAGCTCATGATTTACTTATGTCAAACGATGGATATAACCTACAAAATAATGACGTAAAAAATGATAGAGCATTGACTTCAAAGCTTGTTGATTTCCTCGCATCAACCGTTGACAGTGCGCAGCTTACGGATTGTCTGCAGTCAAAAAAGCATGAGGCAGATCTTACACGTGATGAAAAAATGGATGCTGCCCTTGGATTCAACGGCACTCCCCACTTCTTTGTCAACAATCAAGCGCTCTTTGGAGCTCAAGATTGGGACAAGTTCCAACCACTTGTTGACGCTGCGCAGAAGTAAATGCTTTCTTTATTATTCTTTTCCTTGCAGGTAATAGTTGAAGTTTGCGCTCTGTAGATCTTAACAACCGAGCTGAAGCAACTTGCTCTAATCAAGTTGAGAGTGCCAAAACCACCCTAAGGATTAGCACGTCTCTCATAGTACCTTCTTTCTATTCTTCGTCCTAGTCTAACTGACCCCAATACTCCCGCAACAAATCCACCGAGCAAACTTGGCACAAGCAAAGCACTATGTGCAGTTTCACTTACTGGCAATAACGCATTTACAGTTTGAGCGAGTAATCCAACCACTACTCCCAAACCCCCAATCAGTGTGGGATTTGCCTGAAGCATTTCGGCAGAATGTAGCCGTATGGGTTTTACACGAGGAAGACCTTCATATTTGTTTGACATACCAAAGTATATCACGCAACATAGGCTATTACAACGACTCAAACCTCAATTGTGACCCCAACGGGAGTCGAACCCGTGTTACTAGGATGAGAACCTAGCGTCCTAACCACTAGACGATGGGGCCAACATCTTAAATCTAACCTGTATTGCCCCCGATGAATCGGCGACAATTGACATCAGCTTCGAGGTGTAGTAGTATTATACTACTTAGACCCCCTCAATATGAGCCTATTGAACGTTTTAGATGAGGGGATTTTTTTATGAATAAAATTCAACTTACTCAGACAGGATTCGAGAGTCTTGAGACTGAGTACAAAGAGCTCCAGGAGATAAAACGGCCTCAAGCTGTAGACCGTCTCCAAAAAGCTCGTGCAATGGGAGATCTCAAGGAAAACAGTGAATATCACGCAGCTCGTGAATCCCTATCTTTTATAGATAGCCGAATGCTTGAGATTGAAGAGATTATGAAAAATCATGAGATTGTCCAAAGCGGAGGCTCAACCTCGGCAATTAGCGTCGGAAATACCGTCATCGCCCAAGTCAACGGAGAAAAACAAGAATTTCAGATTGTGGGAGACTTTGAAGCAGACATCACCAAGCAAAAACTTTCCCAGAACTCCCCCATTGGCCATGCTCTTATTGGCAAGCGTGAAGGCGAAAAGGTAGAGGTAGTTATTCCATCAGGGAAGATTATCTACAATATTCTACAAGTTAAATAATCCCCCATACTGCATTCTGCGCGCTCTGCGTAGTTTTTTGCTTGATATAATTGTTTAAATTCTATGCTCAATCTTACTATTTTCAAATTCGGAGGTACTTCTGTCGGGAATGCCCAGTCAATTAGCACAATTCCACAAATCTTAAAAAGCTCAACTGCTGAAAGAAAACTTGTTGTTGTATCAGCACAGTCTGGCATTACCAATCTACTTATTGACCTTGCCCACGGCAAAGACACATTTGAAGCAATTACGACTCGTCTCCAAAATCTCTGTAAAGAACTTAATATTGATACACCCACAGACGTAGCCACCCTTCTCAATAAGCTTAAAGAAGAAAAAGATGAGGAGCTTCCACCCAGTCAAAAAGTAGATGCAATAGCGAGCCATGGTGAAAGATTTTCTATACACATTATCAGTGCATATCTTGCATCTTGTGGAATCAATGCGACACCTGTTGATTCACGTGACATAATTGTCACAGATAGCACCTTTGGAAATGCTAAGTATGTTGAATCGGCAACTGCAGAAAATGCCAATGACCGACTTGCACCTCTTTTTGACAAACAACTAATTCCCGTTGTAACAGGATATATTGCACAAGATGAGCAAGGTCGGACTACGACGCTTGGCCGTGGTGGATCAGATCTCACAGCGACAATACTCGCCTCAGCACTTAATGCTATCTCCATTGAAATATGGACCGATGTAGATGGGATCATGTCAGCTGACCCAAAAAAAGTTCCTCAAGCGCAAGTGATAAGTACTTTCTCGTATGAGGAGGCTTTTGAGTTATCCAATTGGGGAGCTCGAGTAATGTACAATAACTCACTTAAGCCAGCATACCTTGCAGATATTCCCATTCAGGTCAAAAATACATTTAACCCTCAAGCAAGAGGTACGAAAATAACGAACAAACAGGATTCATCCGGATTCAGTATAGCGACCAAAGACGATGAGATCATTCTTACAATCTATAATCCCAGTATGATCGGCACTTCTGGATATTTGGGTGAGTTTTTTTCAGTGTTTGCTGCACTTGGAATAAGTGTGGATATTATCGCAGTGTCTGAGGCCTCAGTATCTTTGACGACCAATACCTTGGACGCAAAGCTTATAGCTAAGCTCAAAGAAGCAATTGCTCCATTTGGAAAATTGAGCATCAAAAAAAATTGCAGTATAGTAGCGCTCGTCTCAAAAAAATTACGCAACAATCAAGGAATTATTGCCGATTGCACAAAGATTCTGCATGAGGCAAATATTGCCATTGAGATGATCAGCTTCGGCAACTCCGAGATCAATATAAGCTTCGTCATTGCGGCAAGTGATAAGCTCAAAGCTCTGACTCTACTTCATTCGCACTTTATTGCGAAGCTCAAATCCTAATGCAATAGGTGTTATTTAAATTATAATAAGTACTACTATGTCCGTCCAAGATATATCAATCATCATTCATGGCTTTGGCCAAGTCGGCCATCTTGTGAAAAAGGCAATAGAGGAGGATAATCATGCAACAGTTTCGGCAATTGTTGATGCTACAGACCCCGGAGCCAATCGCGAGAATATTAATTCAACTCCAATAGATACGGCTGATGTTATCATCGACTTCTCCCACAAAGAGGGGCCACTATCAATAGTGAGACATGTTGCCCAAACTCGTCCAGACGTTGCGATTATAGTTGGTACAACAGGATGGGAGGAAGACCTTGAAGAGGTTAAAAAAATTATTGAAGAAAAAAATCTTCGATTTTTGACAGCCCCCAACTTTGGCATTGGCACAAATCTTTACTTTAAGATCATCGAATACGCAGCTTCACTTTTTGATACCATATCCACTACATATAGATTTGACCCATCGATCACTGAGACTCATCATATTCACAAAAAAGACGCACCGTCTGGTACTGCTAAAAAAATAGCGGATATCATCCTCCAAAACTCATCTACTAAAAATAAAATCATGCTTGGAAAAAATACTAATCAAGATGAATCAGGTAACTTATATATTGAGTCAATTAGAGAAGGGGAAGTCGTTGGTATTCATACGGCCAAATTTGATGCCGGCTCTGAATATGTGGAGATTACTCATACTGCACGGGACCGAGCTATTTACCCCAAAGGCGCACTTCTTGCGGCACACTGGCTTGTCGGTCAAAAGCCTGGATTCTATACTTTCGATGATTACCTTGAGGCTGAAGTTTATAGTAAAATAAAAAAAATATGAGCAATCTTAAAGACCTAAAAGGCGCACTTGTTGCAATTGTCACCCCATTTAATGAGGATGGATCAATCGACTATGATTCATTTGCCAACCTACTCCAGTGGCAGGTTGAGTCTGGCACTGACGGCATCATTGTATGCGGCACAACTGGCGAGGCACAAGGTCTGACCGATGAAGAATACAGTGAGCTGGTTAAGTTCACAACAACTAAAATCGCTGGTCGAATTCCAGTAATTGCCGGGGCTACCCATGCATCAACTCGAAAAGTGATAGAACTGGGTAGGCTCGCAAAAAGTGCCGGAGCAGACGGCCTACTTATCGCCACCCCCTACTATGTCAAGCCTTCGCAAGCTGGGATATACGAGCACTACAAAGCGGTAGCTGGTGCTGTAGATCTTCCAATCATTATCTACAACATTCAAAGTCGAACTGGCAAAAATATCGAAACCGCAACCCTACTTAAACTTGCGCATGAGCTTACGACAATTGCCGGTGTAAAAGAATCATCCGGCGACATCTCCCAAATCAAAAATGTCATAAGTGGCCGTCCCGCGGGATTTAAGGTGTTTTCAGGAGACGATTACATGACACCAGCCGTGATCGCAGCAGGAGGAGACGGAGCAATATCTGTGTTTGCCAATGAAGTGCCCCGTGAAGCTTCACAGATGACACACCTTTATCTTGATGGGAAGACAGATGAAGCTGACGAAATTTTTAATAAGTATAAAAGACTCATTGATCTTAATTTTGTCGGATCAAGTCCAGATGCTGTCAAGACAGCGCTCACCGCAATGGGCAAGATTAAAGAAGTATTCCGTCTGCCTATCTGTGCGATGGAACCGGCTAAGAAAGAACTCCTACTTGCCGAGCTTAAAAAGCTTCAACTTATTTAAAGTCAGATAAGCCTTCAAAATCAAGAGTGGCGAAATAATCATCTACTGTCTCAGCTCTCCTTATCTGAACCACTTGTCCATTTTCTCTAAGAAGAAGTTCAGCAGGTCTTAACTTACCATTGTAGTTAAAACCCATTGCCCGACCATGTCCCCCAACATCCTGAATTACAGCAATATCTCCAATATCAAGCTTTGGTAGTTTGCGATCTATTGCAAACTTATCATTATTCTCACAAAGAGAACCTACGACGTCATATGTATGATCTAAAGACTCATCCTCCTTACCCATTATGCTTATATGATGATACGCACCATAAAGAGCTGGCCTCATAAAATCCGCCATACTGGCATCCAATCCCGCATATTCTTTATAGGTATGCTTAAAGTGCCTTACCTTTGTGATCAAATAACCATTAGAACCAACTACAAATCTGCCAAGCTCTAAACAAACCAGAGGCTTTGAGTTAAGACCTTGAAAGCTCTTCTCATACAGTTTTTTGATCTCCTCTGATACTCTGTCAACATCAATAGCCATGTCAGTTGGCCTGTGGGGAATTCCATAACCTCCCCCGAGATTGATAAATTCAAACTCAATTCCCACTTCTTTGGAAATAGATACAGCCAATGTAAACATCATATTTGCAGTCTCAATATGAGCATTCGCTTCAAGCTCATTTGATACAACCATAGTGTGCAATCCAAATCTTTTTACTCCCTTGCTCTTTGCAATTTTGTAAGCTTCAAATATCTGCTCATAGGTAAGACCATATTTTGCTTCCTTTGGATCACCAATAATCGCATTACCTGTGCGTCTGGGACCAGGGTTATAACGAAAGCTAATAAGATTTGGCAATTTGCCTAAGTGTTTTTCTACATACTCAATATGGGTAATATCGTCAAGATTAATTATTGCTCCAAGTTCGCTGGCTTTTTGGTATTCTTGATACGGAGTGTTATTTGATGAGAACATTATCTCTTCGCCCTTGAATCCCACTTTTTCAGCGAGCATAAGCTCAGTCAATGAACTTGCATCAGCACCCATCCCCACCTCTTTTAATATCTTCAGTATGTAAGGATTAGGATTTGTCTTGATTGCTTCAAAATTTTTAAAGCCTGGAGACCACGAGAAGGCTTTATATAAATTTTTTGCTGTCTCTCTTAGTCCTTTCTCATCATAGAGATAAAAAGGCGTTGGGTATTTTTTGGAAATTTCTTCGATAAACTTTTTGTCAAATGGGAGCTTGTTGTTCATATTTTTAAATTATTGGTAATTCTGTCTATTGCTTCATTTGTTTCTTGCTGATCTCCAAATGCAGAGAGTCGAAAGTACCCTTCACCAGATGGACCAAATATTGATCCTGGAGTGCATACAACCTGTACCTTTTCAAGAAAAAGATCAAAAAATTTCCATGAATTCATACCATTGGGAGTCTTTGCCCATATGTAGGGAGCATTATCTCCACCATAAACTGTGAATCCAACCTTTTCCAAACCTACTCTTATAGACTTTGCATTTGCCATATAATAGTCAATCAGTCCGCCGGCTTCTTGTTGTCCTGAGTTAGTAAGTACCGCCAGTCCTCCGGCTTGAGCAATATTGGATGCGCCATTGAACATGGTAGCTTGTCGTCTAAACCACTGGTTCCATGTGTCGCCTGGCTTTGAATCTTGAACGTCAAGTGTCTTTGGCACCACAGTCCACCCGAGCCGCACACCTGTGAATCCTGCCCATTTTGAGAAACTACTTATCTCAATTGCACACATAGCTGCGCCTTCTATTTCGTATATTGACTTTGGGAGTGAATCGTCCTGAATGAATGCAGAGTATGCAGCATCATAGATAATGATCGCCTCTCTCTCTCGTGCATAATCTACAAGGCGCTGCAACTCGTCTCGAGTTGCTACGGCTCCTGTCGGATTATTTGGATTGCAAAAATAAATAAGATCTATCTGCACATCAGGTAGATCAGGAAAAAATCCGTTTTCGGCCGTACATGCCAGATATACAAGCTTCTTATACTTGCCATCTTGCATATCGCCAGTCAAGCCATGCATGACCGATGAGTCAACATACACAGGATAGACTGGGTCTTGCACAGCAACGATCGAGTCTGATGCAAATATCTCCTGAATATTGGCGGCGTCGGACTTGGCGCCATCTGATATGAATATTTCGTCTGACTCAAGAACAACACCTCTTTGACTATAAAATCTTGACAGAGCTTCTCGCAATTTGCTGCTACCATGCTCATCTCCATACCCAGTATATGTATTCTTTTGTGAAAGATCAGAAACTGCAGACGAAAGAGCGGACACCACAGAAAGGGTAAGGGGCTGGGTTGTATCTCCGATACCCAGCTTTATAATCTTGCTTTCTGGATTATTTGCCTTATATTCTCTAAGTTTTTTTGATATTTGAGATGTGAGGTATCCTCCCTGAAGTTTTTGATAATTGGAATTGAGTCTGGCCATGAAGTAATTTTACCATTTATAGCCTTGCTTTTGATAGAATAAGAAGAGGAAAGAATTTGCATCTCTCCTTTTTTATATTTTAATTTTTATCTATGTACTGGGCAGATTCACTTGCTGAGAAAATAAAAAAAGAAATTCATCATCGAGTTGACGATATGAAGACTCCATCTGGTCATGCGCATGCTGGCTCACTTCGGGCAATCGCGACTCACGGACTTCTGTATGAGGCTATGAAACACGATGGACACGATGTGGAGTTTACATATGTCGTAAATGACATGGATCCAATGGACGGATTGCCAAGTTATCTTGACCCCAAAATCTATGAGTCACACATGGGTCGCCCTGTCTATCAAATTCCAGCGCCTGATGGCGTCTCCGCAAGCTTTGCAGCACAATACGCAAATGAGTATATTGAAGCTTTTAATTATCTTGGTTTTAAGCCGCAGATTTTTTGGTCATCAATTTTGTACAAGGAGGGAATATTAGATCCATACATCAAACTCGTACTCGATAATGTTGAAAAAATAAGAATTATTTACAAAAGAGAGTCTGATCAGGATAAACCAGAAGGTTGGTATCCCTTTCAAGTCATCTGTCCTGAGTGTGGTAAGGTCGGAACAAGCCTTGTTACAGATTGGGACGGAGAACATGTGACATACGCATGCAAGGTTGATCTTGTGAGGTGGGCTAAGGGATGTGGAGCTCGCGGCAAGATATCTCCATTTGGTGGCACAGGCAAGCTTATGTGGAAAGTAGACTGGGCGGCCCACTGGGCAGCTCTGCATGTGACAGTTGAAGGAGCTGGTAAGGATCATTTTAGTCATGGTGGGTCTCGATATGTGGCCGCTGCCATAACACGCGAAGTGTTTAATCTTGAACCTCCCTTTGGTTTCTTGCATGAGTTCCTCCTAATAGGTGGAGCAAAGATGTCATCCTCAAAAGGCAATGCCACATCAGCTGCAGATTTTGTGAAGATACTACCACCGGAACTTGGACGGTTCCTCCATGTTCGCACTCCATATCAGCGCGCCATCAATTTTGACCCAATGATACCAGATACTATCCCAGATCTTTTTGATGAGTATGACAGGTGTGCAAAAGGATATTTTGGACATACTAAAAATGAAGATTATGGAAGGTTTTTTGAAGCCTCACAGCTTAAAAAAAACACTGAGCCACTTTATCTACCGAGATTTCGACAGGTGGCAACTCTTTCACAGATGCCATCTGTGAACCTGCAAAAGTTCTTTGAGGCTGAAAAAGGCTCAAGTCTTACAGAGCGAGAAATCGAAATATTAGACGAGCGAATACAATATGCCAAGATCTGGCTTGCGCAATTTGCAAGTCAAGACGACAAATTTGAAGTAAAAAAAGAAATTCCAGATAAAGTAAAAGACCTCAGCAATGGACAGAAAGAATTTCTTGTGTCTTTGGCAGACCTACTTCAGGATGAAAAATCAGAGGATGGCGAAGTCCTGCAGCAAAAAGTATTTGAATTATCCAAGACTACTGGCATTGGAGCACGCGATGCCTTTGGCGCAATCTATATTTCGCTACTTGGTAAATTTCATGGACCCAAGGCCGGATGGCTGATTGCTGATCTGTTGCAACAAGATCGGGAGTTTATTATCAGCCGATTTAAGAATGTATGAGCACATTTAATCGGGATATCGCTTGGAATATCCTAAATGATCACATGAAGACTCCGTATCTGATCAAGCATTCACTTGCCGCAGAAGCTGCCATGCAAGGACTCGCGAATCATTTTGATCAGGATAAAGAACAATGGGGAATAGTTGGTCTTCTGCATAATGCAGATTATGAGGAAACCAAAGACTCGATCACTGATCACACTGAAAAAACAGCCGAGTGGCTCACGGAGGCAGGGGCTGACGCAGGTATAATATCTGCTGTAAGATCGCACGCATACGCGCACACAGGCAAGAATCCACCAGTAACAAAAATGGAATGGGCAATATTTTGTTGCGATGAGTTGACCGGCCTTATTGTAGCCGCCGCGCTAGTTACACCGGATAAGAAACTCAAGAATCTATCGGTTGAGTCTGTCATAAAAAGATTCAGGAGTCCATCATTCTCCGCCAAAGTAAACCGCGAAAGTATTGGAAAGTGCGAAAAAGAATTGGGAATTAAGCTTCCTGAATTTATAGAAGTAGTTCTTGATTCGATGAAAAGAATCTCAAATAAATTAGATCTGTAGGCTAAATTATTTATTTTATTTCACTCCCTCGAACCGACCACCTAGAAGGGTGCTACTTTTAGATGCATATCCGTACGAATTGACAAGCAATCGGCGACCAACAAAACTGGCGTCGATCACGACTTCAGGACCAAAGCTGCTGTAAAGGGAACCTGGAAGGCGAGATGCTGTTTGGTATTTGTCATCAAAGTGTCTGCCATTACGATCATTATGGCTTTGGGAAGCAATAATATATGTCTCCAGAGTCATACCATAACGACCAGTTTTCTCAGCTTTCTCTTTTAATTCTTCTGTGGTAGTTCTAAGATTTGGAGCACGCACAACATCTTCAATATCAAGCCAACCATATCGAGAGGCACTGGGAATGAAAGTTTCAGGAGATGTAGACCAACTTTTCATGTCAGGATGTATTATTCCGAGATCAGGTAATGTGATGCCTTCTGGTCGAAAAACGAGTGTTCGGCCCTGTTCACGGAGTGCTCGGATTTCTGCATGACATCGATCAATCGCGGAAACTGGAACATCTCTCTTTAGTAAAGTGCCAAATGCACCCCAGCGTACACCCCAATAAGCCTCGAAGTCCTCTGGAGTAGGATCCGAAAGTCCTTCGAAAACTTTTGCTGCTATTGCAGCACGTTCACGAGGACTTAGTTCACTACCAGCTATAAAAAGATCGACAAATCTAGGGTTTTCGCCACTTACTTTTTGCTCTACCATAAACTTATGGTATCATACTATGGGTTGAATTACAAGCTCATCTTGCCGCAACAGTGTTTATCCGATCCCGTAGCGATTCTACTTCTTTTCGTGGGTTCTCAGAGTAGATTATGCCACGGGAAGAATTCACTATCAGATTTTTACTTTCACTGTCAACGCCAGATTTGATTACTTCCTCAAGTGTGGCCTCCTGTGCTCCTACTCCGGCTGTGAGAAATACGCGATGGGGGAATACTTCTCGAACCGTTGCAAGTTCTTTTGGGTAAGTTGCGCCGACAAATATACCAAAGTTGTCTTCTTTCCACTCATGGATTTTATGAGCAAGTGCTAAGTAATACGGGTACTCCCCGATCTTCATATCCTGAAATTGGTGAGCGTCTGGATTGGACGTTCGAATTAGAAGAAAAGTCATCTTATCTTCATATTTTAAAAATGGGACAACTGAATCATGCCCCATGTATACATAAGCAGTCAACGCATCTGCGCCAAGATATTCATATGCAAATCGTGCATAGTGTGTTGAGGTGTTGCCGATATCCCCTCGCTTGGCATCCAGAATCACTGGAATCTCTGGATAGATATCTTTTATATAATCGATTGTTTTTTTGAGCTGCTCAATACCATGTGCGCCATAGGCCTCATAAAATGCAGAGTTGGGTTTGTACGCGCACACCTCACCGGCAGTTTGATCAATAACATGCTTATTAAAGGAGAAAAGCGGCTCAGAATTCTTTTTAAATTCTTCTGGAATCTTTTGAGTATCAGGGTCAAGTCCCACGCAAACTAAAGAATTATTTTTAACCGTTATTTCTTTGAATTTCTGTTTGAAGTTCATATTATTGTGTATATTTAGCTAATATGATATCATAGGTATTAATGTCACAGCAACTCTTCTACGATCCAGCTAAGACTTACGATGACAATTTCGACAATGGACCATTTGGCATATTTACTGACAATAATGTATATAAAGATGAGGGCGAACCAAAATATGAATTTTTAGGCTTCAAAATTTATCTTCCTTTTGGCATTCCAGCCGGCCCTCTTCCTAATGGAAAATTTATAAAAGGAGCTTTTGACAAGGGCTTTGATGTAAACGTTTACAAGACACAAAGAAGCGTTGTCTTTAAGCCAAATGAATTTCCAAATGTCATATATGTTGACGCAAATGAAAAAGATTTGTCTAAAAAAGATGGACAAAAAAGAGTAACTGAAAAAAAATCACAAGACATTGATATTGAAAAAGTTGCAATTACCAATTCTTTTGGCAATCCCTCTCGTGGTCCAGAATTTTGGCCACAAGATTTAAAAGAAGCCTTAAAATATGAAAAAAAAGGTCAATTGTTAATTGGATCAGTGGTCGGGACTATTCAAAAGGACTTTTCCCAAACAGATTATTATGACGACTTTGCTCATACTGCAGCCCTCGCTGA
>CAZGZD010000014.1:0-24591 GCA_964530005.1 uncultured Gammaproteobacteria bacterium | reverse complement strand
TATACTCCTTTTTTCGATCAAAAGATACCGAGCGATAAAGCATTTTGGAATTCCCAACTATGCTGTTGTGCGGGACCAACTGGACTCGAACTCTTATATTATTTATTCGAGAAAATCACGGAGCTTGCGGGCGCGGGTGGGGTGCTTGAGCTTGCGGATAGCCTTGGCCTCAATCTGACGGATTCGCTCACGGGTGACCTTGAACTCCTGCCCTACCTCTTCAAGTGTCTTGGGCTTGGAATCCTCAAGGCCAAAGCGCATCATCAGCACTTTGCGCTCGCGGGGTGAGAGTGTGTCCAGTACGCCATTGAGGGCGTCTTTGAGGAGTTCGCGAGATACCTTGTCGTACAAACTTGGCTCATTCTGATCTGTGACAAACTGTTCAAGAGTCGTCTCCTTATCATCACCAATTGGTGTGGAGAGAGACTTGGGCTGCTGAGATATACGCATCAGGTTCTCCACCTGCTCGACTGTAAGCTCCATCTCTTTGGCAATCTCCTTGGTCTTTGGCTCACGACCAAGCTTCTGCGTCATTCGCCGCTGAGTCTTATAGAAGCGATTAATCTGATCCACCATGTGAACAGGTATTCGGATCGTACGCGACTGATCGGCAATTGCACGGGTTATGGCCTGCCTGATCCACCAGGTAGCATACGTTGAGAATTTGTACCCACGGCGCCAATCGTACTTTTCCACTCCTCGAATAAGTCCCTTATTCCCCTCTTGAATAAGGTCAAGAAAAGAGAGGCGACGACCCAAATATTTCTTAGCAATTGAGACCACAAGACGCAAATTGGCCTTGGTAAGCATCTCTTTGGCCTCCATATCATCTTTCTCGTAGCGCTTGGCAAGCTCTATCTCTTGCTCGAATTTAAGAAGTGGAGTCTTGCCGATCTCCTTGAGATACTTCTTGATCGGATCAAGCGACTCACCTTGGCGAGTGGAGATAAGATGTGCGATCTCGCGCTCGATCTCCTCTGCGGTCTTTTTTACATCTTCCTCTTCCTTATTAGACACCGTCTCAAAAATATCAATTCCCAACGCAAGTGCCTCAGTGAAAAAATCGTCTATTTCATCGACATGCTTTTCAGGCTCAGGATAGACAAGAAGAATATCATCCTGGACTATGAATCCATCCTCTTCTCCTTGTTTAAGGACCTCTTTGAGTGTTTTGGGTAGTTTTTGCTTTGTCATCTTGTAAGACACTCATTTTATACTGTCCCGAGCCTTTTTTCCACCTCACTCAATCTCGCACTCGCTTCTTTCAACTTTTTTGAGTGTTCATCTTTTGGATCTTTGTCGCCTACGGCGGATAAAAGATGGCCCATCTGAGCCTTGATTGAGTATCTTTTGATCTCAAGAACAAGCTTGTGGATATCATGCTCAGTAGCATTTTCGGAGACTGACGCAAAAAGATAGACCTTATCAAATACTGGACGAAGTTGGGCATCTAAGTTGTCTGCAAACTCCATAATATTGAGATTCTCCCCATGGAGATTCTGGTAGGAAATAAGTGCCTCCGCGATTTTTCGATAAGCCGGACTTAAAAAATCTTTGGGGGTAATTACCTCAAATACATCTCGTATTAGACTCTCTGGAGTATCGCTTTGGAAAATAAGGCTCAAAATATACATCTGAAGTGTAATCTGGCGATCCCTATCTGCTGCTGTATCGTCTACTTTCTGCACGGGCACTGGATCACGCCTACGCTTCACGACACCTCGCATAAGCTGTTGCACGCTCTCCTCACTCACATTCAAAAGGTCTGCGATCTTTTTAATATAGTGGGATTTGATAACTGGGTTTTGAATTATGGCAAGGTGGGAGATAACTGCATCGGCCAACTTCTTCTTATCATACGGATCGTCTGTCGGATACTTCTTGGTGTAATGATCTATCAGAAAATCGTAGGCTGGGACTTTGGCCGCAAGTGCTTTTTTGAACTTCCCAAGATCTGTGTGAATCGCCTCATCTGGATCCTTTGCAAAATCAAGGCTCACAACCTCAATCTCCATCTCAAGACTTTCGGCAGCAGTAAGTCCTTTGACAACAGCCGCGTCCCCCGCAGCATCTGCATCAAGCATAAGAATCACCTGTCGACAGTAGCGCTTAAGAAGCTGCAGCTGCTCAATAGTAAGTGCCGATCCCTTGATAGCAACGACATTATTGATATCGTGCTGATGGGCTGATATGACGTCAAATTCTCCCTCGACTATATATACATTTTCATTCTTCTTTATCGCGTCCCGCGCCAAATCAATTCCATACAAAGATTCTCTCTTATGGTAGATTGCGGTCTCTGGGGTATTTATATATTTGGCCTCCTTATCCTCAGACGTCAGAAGTCGTCCAGAAAATCCGATAATACCACCCCGAGGATCGCGTATCGGGAAAATAAGCCGTCCTCTGAATCTGTCATAGATACGGCCTTGTGAGGCACGAATTGCGACCCCAGCATCTATAATTTCAGCGTCTTCAAAACGTTTTTTCTTAAGATATTTAAATAGTGAGTCCCATGAAGACGGTGCGTATCCAATACCAAATAGGTGGGCTGTGCGATCGTTTATACGTCGATCCTCAACATATTTGCGTGCAGTTGCACCTATTGCTGTTTTCTCAAAGATATATCGGAAAAAATCAGCCGCATGATTATTGAGACTAAAGAGTCGCTCTCTTTTCTTCCATGCTACATCCTGAATGTGGGTACTCTGAAGTTTGACTCCTGCTTTTTGAGCAAGCTCGGTAAGTGCCTCAGGAAAAGTAATATTCTCCCACTTCATCAAGAACTTGAATATGTCCCCACCATCACCGCATGTACCGAAACAGTGCCAAATCTGCCGCTCTGGAGATATGACGAATGAGGGGGTTTTCTCTGTATGGAAGGGGCACACTGCCTTGAAGTTGCGGCCTGTTCGCTTGACGCTGATATACGCACCGATAAACTCAACAATATCTATCTTTCTTTTTATCTCATCAATGGGATCCATAGCTTCACTATTGTACCAGTCCACATAAGCGTTTACATGAGGTGAAGAAAACAATCAATCATTGATCATGCGTGAGAATTTGAGTTGTTTTTTCACAGCAAATATACTTATAATTAAGAGTATGTTGTACGTCTACCTTGACACACGAACCATCAAATTGCTCCTCGTCAAAAAAACAATCCTTGGACAGTATGAGGTGAATTTTTTTGAGAAAAACCACACCACTGATCTTCTGGATGATGGAAAACTCCAGAATATTGATCTGCTTGCATCTGCTCTTAAAGAAGGGCTCAATAGCCTGGGTATTGCTGTGGGAACTGAAAAAGAAGTATTTTTAATACTACCTCAAGCGAGCTTCTATCACCTTACGCTTGATGTACCATCCAACATAGCCGAGTCAACTATCGCCTCGTATGTTGCTGATAAGGCTCGTGCAACCATACCGACATCTCTTGACAATTGCTTCTGGGACTTCATAAGTCGTAAAGCCGAAGACAAGACCAAAATCTCGTTTTTTGCAATAGAAAAGATGCAGGCTGAAATGCTTCAAAAAGCACTTGAGCTTCTCAATCTCCGCCTTACATTTATTCTGCCCGACACTCTTGCCATCTTCAAGCTTTTTGAAAAAACATTACGAGACACTAAGAAAGAGAGCATATTTTATATCGACTACAGCAACGACCGAGCTTCTGGGTATGTATTTGACTCTTATGGACTTCTGGTCGCCAAAAGATGGGAAGAGTCTGTCGTTGACAAAAAAGCCCTTGAGATGACTCTCAAGGAAAAAGCCGAGCAGTATGCGAAAGATGATGTAAAGCTTAATCGAATTATTCTATCGGGCGCAGATTCAGATGGCGTCAGACAAGATACTTTTACCAAAGAAGTTGGTGTGTGGACAAATCCGCTGAAGCGAATTATCCCCAACTTCTATGAGGACTATCTCAAGCAGCTTGTCGTGGTAGCAGATCAGACATTTCCAATTTTAAGCTTTGATATCTGCTTTGGAGCATTTGTCTTTGCTGCTGAGAATAAAAAATTCAATATACTCAAAAAAAGATCCGGCGGATTCAGACCTTCTTTCAAAAGCCCACGTTATTTGAAAGAATTCTTTATATTCGCACTTTCATTTGGACTTTCGTTTGGTGCATTTATACTAATCACAAGATCTAATCTTCTGTCAAACATTGGATCTATCAAAAGTCCGATAAATGTGAAGACAATACAAAAATCACCTGTCCCAAGCGCAACACAAAATACTAAAAAATCAAATCCCTCACCGACCGCTGCCCCTGCGTTTAAAAAGGATGAGCTTAAGATAAAAGTCTTAAATGGATCTGGCACAGTCGGAAAAGCCACAACAGTCAAAGAAATCCTAAGTGGAAAAGGCTACAGCGAAATCTTAACCGGCAATGCTGACAACTTTGACTTTGAAAAAACAGTAATTCAAAGTAAAAAGGAAAAATCACAGGCTGCGGCAGCAATTAAAAGCGACCTCAAAGACTACACCGCATCTCCCAAAATAGAGACTCTTGATTCGACGGAGACCTCTGACATAATCATTATTATTGGCACAGACTTCAAATAACGAAATTGTGCCCCCAGCGCAAAGCAGGACAACGCGCATGGGCAATTCCCCCGATTAATCGGGATCAGCAAATTCATTTCTGAAAATTTCAACTTATAAAAAAACATAGACACATATGGAAAATACATCCCCTGATCTCGCTCGCCGCGTCAACAACATACTCCAGAAAGTTCAACTCGCGGATAAAAAGAAAGAATTGTCAGATATGGAATCTCAAACCTATGAGACCCAATTTTGGGCTGACGCAAAGTCATCCGGCGATACACTTAAGCGAATAAACGACTTAAAGCACGAGATCGAAGATGTTGAGATGCTTCAGCTGCTACTTGAAGAGGGTGAGGAAAATGAAGTTGAAAAACTTCTAAAAAAATATGAGATTATGCTCTTCCTATCTGACACATATGACAGGCGCGATGCTTTATTTTCGATTCAGGCCGGTCAGGGCGGAGTTGAAGCTATGGATTGGTCAAATATGCTGCTTCGAATGTATACTCGATATTTTCAAAAAAAAGGATTTAGTTTTGAGGAGATTGACCGTGTACCAGGTGAGGAAGCGGGAATAAAAAGCATTACTCTTGAGGTCTCAGGTACATTTGCATATGGCTATCTTAAAGCTGAATCTGGCGTCCACCGATTAGTCAGACAATCGCCTTTTAATGCCAACAAACTTCGACAGACATCATTTGCACTTGTGGAGGTACTTCCCAATATCCAAAATCAGGAAGTTGAGATCAAAGAAGAGGATATTGAGTGGCAATTTTTCAGATCCGGTGGAGCAGGAGGACAAAATGTAAACAAAGTATCCACCGCTGTCCGACTTACTCACAAACCGACAGGAATCACCGTGACATCCCAAACTCAACGCCATCAAGGCCAGAATCGCGAGAGCGCCCTTGCGCTTCTTCGTGCAAAGTTATGGCTCCTTGAAAATGAAAAAAAAGAAAAAAAATTAGACTCTATGAAATCTGATAAAATGGCCAGTTGGGGTATGCAAATACGCTCTTATGTGCTCCATCCGTATAAGCTTGTCAAGGATTTACGAACAGGCTACGAAGATACTCAAGCGGAGCGTGTACTCGACGGAGATATTGATAATTTTATTGAGGCATATTTGAAATCATAAGGGTTGTAATTTGCACGGGATATTGTTAAGCTGAATATATTATGGATACCCCAAGCCAAGCATCACAAACCCCAGTCATTCATCACTTAAAAAATAAGAGCGAATTCTCGACATTTGCTTCAATTGCGATTCTTATTGGCTCTCTTTTTATCGGTGCGGCATTCGGTTTTGGTCTATCAAGGATTATCCCCTCCTCTCAATCTGACTCCTCAGTCCCTCAGGTCGGAACAAAGACAACCACATCAGAGGGTGTCAAAGATAATAAACAATTTCCAGACCATGCAGAGGGCACTCTTAAAAAGGGAGGAGTTGATGGCGAAGGAAGCCATCATCTTGAAAGACCAGGCGGCGAGTCGCAAAACGTGTACCTCACATCCAGTGTCGCTGATTTATCCAAATTTGTTGGCAAAAAAGTGAAAGTACAAGGACAGACCCAAAAAGCACAAAAGGCTGGATGGCTTATGGATGTTGGATATGTGGAAATTTCTCAATAGTTTTCGATGATCACATTTGAAAATGTCAGCAAAAAATTCCCCTCAGGCAATCTCGCGCTCAAAAAAGCAACTTTTGAAATTGCAGACCGCGATTTTGTCTTTTTAGTTGGCCCATCTGGAGCTGGCAAGACTACCATACTCAAGCTTATCCTACGGGACTTTGCCCCATCTTCGGGTCGCTTACTTGTTGATAATTTTGATCTCTCTTCGCCGAAGTTCAATCATGTCGCTGATCTAAGACGCACGATAGGTGTGGTATTTCAGGACTTTAAGGTGTTGGCCGACAAAAACATTGCTGAGAATATCGCAATTGGACTTAAGGTACTGGGTTGGCCACAAGGACAAATACAAAATGAGGTCCAAGAGGCACTTGCACTTGTTGGGCTTTCGGGACGAGAGCTTATGTTCCCAGCACAGATGTCAGCTGGTGAGCTCCAGCGCGTTGCTATAGCGCGCGCAATAGTCGGTGAGCGCTCGATCATCCTCGGCGATGAACCAACAGGTAACCTTGATCCCAAGACAACATGGGAGATTATGAAAATATTCAAAAAGATCGAAGGCAAACGAACAGTGATACTGGCGACACATAATGTCGACATCGTCAATTCACTTCAAAAAAGAGTGATCGCACTCAAAGGTGGAGAGATTATTAAAGATCAAAAAAAAGGAGGGTATGAGATATGAAAGAACTCCTCACATCAATCCGTCGTACACCATATCAGTCAATGGCATCATTTCTGATTCTATTTTTTACACTTTTTTTAAGTCTCTTTTTTTTCAATATCACATCTTTCTTCAACGGAATACTCACCTATGTCGAGACAAAGCCACATGTCACAGCTTATTTCCAGAAAGAAGCTAAAGAGAGCGATATCTTTAAAGTCAGAGACATCGTCGAGAAATCCGGCAAAGCCATAAGCATCAAGTACGTATCCAAAAAAGAAGCTCTCAGTATCTACAGAGATCTCAATCGCGATGACCCACTTCTCCTTGAGATGGTAAGTGCAGATATTCTCCCCCCCTCCCTTGAGATTTATACCCAAAAGCCTGCATACCTCGCTGAAGTTGCAGCATTTTTGAAGAGACAACCTGGAGTTGACGATGTTTTTTATCAAAAAGACATTGTCGACAAGCTACTTGGCGTGACCCGAATTCTAAGAGCCGTGACTCTATTTGTATTCCTGCTTCTTTTATCGATCTCCTGCATCGTACTTATGGCCACGACTGCCTTTAAGATCACCCTTAAAAGAGAGCAGATTGAGCTTGAGAGACTTCTTGGTGCAACCCGCTTTTATGTCAAGCGACCATTTCTTTTTGAGGGTATGATGTATGGCATAGCAAGCGCTACGCTTGCATATGTAGTCTTTTATGGAATCTTTTTCCTCATCCAACCTTTCCTCACTACGTATCTTGTTGGTATTCCATCAATTCCTTTTTATGGACTTGAGTCTTGGAAGCTTTTCATCTGGCCGCCCAGTATAAACTTTATGACTCTGTCGTATCTTATTGTCACAGTATTTGGTATTGCAATAGGCCTTCTTGGCAATTTTCTCGCAACATCAAAATATATTAAATGAACACCACCCATGAAATGGACATACAGAACACTATACGCTTTACTTCTTCTTAGTATTTTTTTCCTTGGAGCAAAATCTGCAACCGCTCAATCAGTCTGCGGATCCAAACCTAGAGCTGAATGTATACGAGAACTAGAACAACAACGAGATCAAGCAAAAGATAAGAAAAATACACTTTCTTCTCAGATCGAATTAATGAATACTCAGATTTACCTGAACGAACTACAAGTGCAAACAACAGAAGAACAGATTAAGACGGCACAAGTGGAAATCGAAAATCTATCAGGACGAATAGGGGGATTTGACAGGTCTCTTGATTTCTTGACAAAAGTACTGCTACAGAAAATTGTGGAGGGATACAAGAGGAAGCAGGAAGTGAACTTCCTCCAGCTTATCCTTGAGGCAGACAATGCCTCAACTCTTGTCAATAGACTGAAATATGTTCAGGTCACCCAATCTGAAGACAGTAAACTCACTTTTCAAGTACAGGAAGCCAAGCAAAATGCTGAAAAACAAAAAGATCAACGGGAGAAGAAAAAAGAAGAACTGGGGAAACTAGAAATAGAGCTTGTTGGTCGTAAAAGTGAATTGAACAGTCAAAAGAAAGAAAAACAAGATCTCCTCACAATAACCCAAAACGATGAAGCTAGATATCAAAGACTTATTCAACAGGCTTTAGCAGAATCTAAGGCAGTACAGAATGCATTGGTTTCGGGTCAATCACTTGGTCCTGTTAAAAAAGGAGACCCGATTGCACTTGTTGGAAATAGTGGATACCCGTACTGCTCGGACGGAGCTCATCTCCACTTCGAAGTACATACTGGCGATGCATGGAATTCCTGGACAGATCCAAGCCCTTACTTAAGTCAATGGGGACAACCACTTGACAATCCAGTAATCATAAGTCAAGGCTACGGTCAAACTCCGTGGTCCTCACGTTATACTTACTCAGGCGGTATTCATACAGGAATTGATATGTATAGCACCTCATCTAATGTAATACATGCGCCTGCTGATGGAACTCTTTATTCCTCAAGCGAAGCGTGTGGACCAGCCGTCATTAATGTTAGATATATTGACCATGGAGGTGGTATTAAGAGCTTCTATCTTCATGTTCAGTAAAAATCTTCTACTTCCCACCTTTTTATTTTTTTTTACTCTGTTTTTTCCCATCAGAGTCTCTGCGGCATTATGGATTAATGAAATATATCCCGCACCAGTAAGCGGAGATGAAGAGTGGGTGGAGCTCTACAATGACCAGCCCCTCAGCGTTGATATCTCAACCCTTACCCTCACAGATGCGACAAATAAAAAAATCACATTCTCTGACAAAATCATCAAGCCATTTGGGTATACAATAGCCACGTCTGCTGCTGTCTTAAATAACTCAGGCCCCGAGACAGTAAGTCTAAAAGATCTCCTCAGCAATATTATCGATTCAGCCACCTACACCGACACTTTCACCTCAGCAAAAAGCTATATTCGCTGTCCCGACGGCAGTAACAGCTTCTTTGTCTCAACAATCATAACCCGCGAGTATACGAATAGTGGGGCGTGCGATATCTTACTTGCACCCGCACCAACTGCAACTCCGACAGCCACCCCAACTCCAACAAGCACCTCCACACCGACTGTCACACCTACGCCCACACTCGCACCCATCTCGTACAATAATATCTACATCTCCGAGGTGATGATAGATCCAGATGATGATCAGGATGAGTGGATCGAGATATACAATGACAACGAATATGCTACTACTCTTACTGACTGGTATATCGATGACACGGCCGACTCTGGATCCAGCCCTCGCAAATTCACACTTACAATTGGATCAAAAAGCTACGGAGTAGTCGACCTCACATCATCTGTGTTTAATAACTCAGGAGATACTGTCCGGATTCTCGATGCTTCAAATAACCAGAAAGATTCGTATGAGTATACTGATTCGTCAAAGGGTAAGAGTCAAGGTCGTATGTCTTTGCCTACTGGCTCATTTTGCGAGCAGGAGCCAACAAAAGGAGCCGTCAACGCGGTGTGCATTTCTCAAAGTGAGACAACATCATCAGCATCATCTTCAAACTCAATATCCTCAACCAAAAAATTAAAATCGGCTCCATTATCAACATTAAATCCAGGTTATAAACCAGTACTCTATCCACAGCAATCTTCAACTAAAAAAATAGTAGCACCACCAAAAACAAGTATAGGACTCAATAAAAATGGAGATGTGCTGGGTACATCTGATACAGTGGTAAAAGGTGAGAGCGCTTCCTCTGAACTTGCCGTTAGTCGTAGCTTGGCATTTGCCGCTTGTTCATACGCTGTACTTCTTCTTGTGTGGATAATAGTTAAACAACAAATCGTATGAAACAAAAAAGACATCCTCTATTTAGAACTATACTGCTTGTTCTGCCAGCCATTCTCTGGATGACTCTTATATTCTATCTCTCGTCCAGACAAAGAGTAGCTGTGTCCAATACCTATATCATCAATTTCATGTTCTTTAAATTTCTTCATGTCACAGAATATTCAATTCTTTACACTCTTGTGTATCGCGCCCTTTGTATCTATTCGGAAAAAAGATTGCCTGTATACAAAAAACTTTTAATAGCATTAATAATTACCCTTTTGTACGCGGTGATAGATGAAATTCATCAGAAATTCGTACCGACCCGCGAGGGTACTGTGCGTGATGTGCTCATCGACTCAATTGGTATTGCGATTATGTATAGTTATATTAAGAAATATCCAAAGCTTATAGACAAACTACTCACATGAAAAACATAAAAAGACTTATACATCACTTATTTATTCCAAGCATCTCAAATAACTATCGAGCGCGGATTCTACGTCACGATTTTTTAGCCCTCTACCTTTTGCTTGCGTTTTCTCTTGTTGCACTTTCCAAACACCCGATCCCACAACTCTCAAATGTACTCGGCTTCGCAACAGACATTAGTTCGCAAAAGTTACTTGAACTCACAAATCAAGAAAGGGCGAAGCAAAATCTGCAGCCACTAAGCTATAACTCGAAGCTTGCGATAGCAGCTCAAAAAAAGGCAGCGGATATGTTTACTCATGATTATTGGGCGCATTATTCACCACAAGGACGAACCCCTTGGGATTTTGTCTTAGATAGTGGATACTCCTATGAGTATGTTGGTGAGAACTTAGCCAAGAACTTCTTATTCTCAAATAATGTCGTAACAGCATGGATGAACTCCCCTACGCACCGAGAAAACATCATAAAACCAGAATATACAGAAGTGGGGTTTGCGGTTGTGAATGGAGTGCTTGCCGGTGAAGAAACCACCCTTGTTGTACAGATGCTTGGCAAACCACAAAGTAAAGCGCTCTCCCAAGATCTGCAAAGACCGCAGAATACACGCGTTGCAGCTGAGATCGTCGGACCACCAACTCGACAAGGTGAATCTCTTGTTCTTGCCAACTCGTCAGCTCGTCCCGCAATAAACATCCTTCCATTTTCAATAAATGCTGGGATTCTTATGATTATTGTTATTCTTGTTGCGCTTATTTCTGATTTCTATATTGCCGCGCGAATGAAGCTTTTTCGCATGCACGGTCGCAACCTTGCACATTTTATCTTTTTATTTTTTGTTCTTGTTGCTGTAGCATTTTTTATAATGCGAGGAGCAATTCTTTAATCCTATGCAAGATATATATATACATATAAAGCGCGAAATTTCGAATAATTTAGCGGATTATCTTACGCTTATAACCTGCGGTGTGTTCTTCTTAACATATATGGGAATATTCAGTCAGTCACGGGTAGCTCGCTTTACTGGAGTATGTGTCTTTGTGGCATGCTATCTTATATGGTCAATTCTCCACCACATGGGTCGCCGGACTTTGCACATCCGAAGTATGATAGAATATATTTTGATTGGATTCCTTGCGCTTTTGATTGTCAGTTTTATGCTTTTGACCTAATCTCAACATGAAAGGAGTAATTCTCGCTGGAGGACTGGGGACACGACTCTACCCACTTACTTTTGCAACCAACAAACATCTTCTGCCTGTATATGATAAACCGATGATCTTCTATCCTATTCAAACGCTCGTTAAGGCGGGCATCAAAAATATCCTGGTTGTGGTATCAGGCCCACACTCTGGCGACTTTATTCACGTTGTCAAAAATGGAGAAGAATTTGGCGTCGAACATCTCGAGTATGCATTCCAAGAAAAGCCAGATGGCGGAATCGCTGATGCCCTTGCACTTGCCGAAGATTTTGCAGGAGACGAGTCTATTTGTGTGATGCTTGGAGATAATACGACCGATGCAGATATCTCCCAATCAGTTGGTAATTTTTCCGAAGGTGCGCTCGTATATTTGAAAAAGGTCGCAGATCCCAGACGATTTGGTGTGCCGCAATTTGATCCCCATGATACAAACCGAATAATAAACATTATCGAGAAGCCTGCGACTCCTCCTTCTGATTTTGCCGTAACAGGACTATATCTATACGATCACAAAGTGTTTGATTACATACGCAAATGCAAGCCATCAGCCCGAGCAGAGCTTGAGATTACTGATGTCAATAATCTCTATATTCAGGATGAAGCTATGAAGTGGGCTGAGCTTGAAGGTTATTGGCTGGACGCTGGTACCGCCGACACCCTTCTTCTTGCAAACTTGTACTGGGGCAAAAAAAGAGGGTCGGATTTTCTCCGCACTCAACTGAAAGCTCAAGAGTAGTATAGGTGTAAGTCGAAAGCAGCTCTTGCATTTTGCGCAGGTTTCTTCCACAATAATAGTAATGGATATTACTCAAATTTTTCTTATCGTGACTCTTTCCGTTACGACAATTTTCCTCATAGTCGTTGGAGTCTATCTCGTGCTTGCACTTTGGGAGTTTAAAAAAGCTCTCGGACGAGTGAATGCGATTATTGAAGGCTTTGAGAAAGTTAGCGGCACTCTTGGCAATGGTATGCATGAGGTACTTGGGTTCATCACCGGAACCAAAGTAATCTTTCAAGCACTTGAGACTTTCAACAAAAAAAAACATGAAAAACAAAAAAAACAGTCAGAGTGACAATACATGGTATGGATTCGGCCTTGGATTACTGGGCGGAGCTGCTTTAGTATGGGCATTTGGGACCCAAAAGGGACGAGAAACTATTCGACACTTAGCCGACAGCGCTGAGAATCTTGAGGGAGAAGTTGGGGGAATTTTAAAAGAATATGGACTTGGAGCAGAAGAATATATTAAAGATACTATAAAACCAGTTGAGCACGTTTTTGAAAATGTCGCTCAAAGCAGCTCGCCGCTCAAGGCACTGATTGACCGAATTGGAATAAATAGCAAACATACAAAAAAACTATTTTTAAAAGAAGATCGAGAAGCAAAGTAAAAAAGACTTGACTTTTAAAAGCACATCATGTATTCTTCTACCTAGTTTTTGCTAATCCCCCCCACTATCCGGGAAGGGGGATTTTATTTATTCAAAAAAGAATACGCACTCAGGTTGCGATTACTGGGCAAACTTAATTACGCGATGCAAACTAAATCCACGAACAAAACTCAAAAAAACCCAGGAAAACATCGACCTGAGATCTATCTGGGTACTAAAGATACACATCTTGATACTTTTGATCTCATTGAGATCCAGAAAAACTCGTGGAATACCTTCATCACGACTAACCTTAAAAAAATTCTTAATGAATTTTTTCCCGTTGAAGATTACACTGGCAAAAAATTTACACTCGCGCTTGAGGACATTCACTTTGGAGAACCACGCTACGAATTCAAGCTCTGCCTGACAAAAAAACTTACTTTTGACGTTCCCTTATATCTAAAGCTCAAGCTAACCAACAAAAAGACAGGCTCGCAAAAATCACAAGATGTGTATTTTTGTAATATTCCCAAAATGACAGATCGTGGAAGCTTTATCATAAATGGAATTGAGCGAATCATCATAAATCAACTCGTTAGGTCTCCAGGTGTGTATTTCACTGCTGAAATTGATAAATCAACAGGACAAACAATCTACAACGCTGAGATTCGTCCATTTATCGGAGCTTGGATTGATATTTCAATCAGCAAGCACAATCTTATTGAAATTAAGGTCAATAAAAAAAGAAAATTCTTGGCGCCAGTATTTATTAAGGCTTTTGACGGAGAATCAAGCGCCCAGATTCTTCACCACTTCAAAGACCTTGACCCCACGCTTCTTGAAAAATATATTACTCCAACTCTTAAAAAAGACACTACAGTCAGCAGAGATGAAGCTGTACTTGAGATGTACAGAAAAATCAAACCTGGTGAGCCACTCATTATAGATAACGCTTACGATAATCTCAAAAATTTATTTTTTAATCCCCGACGTTACTCTCTTGCAGATGTTGGACGATATAAAATAAACAAAAAACTGGGACTTGACCTTGATATTGTGGACGAGAATTATCTCCTCACCAAAACCGATCTCATCGAGACAATAAAATATCTTGTCAATATTACAGCGGGACGTGGCAAATTTGATGATATTGACCACTTAGGGAATCGTCGTCTTCGAACAGTGGGCGAGCTGGTTGGTATGTATGGAATTCGTGTCGGCATGGTTCGTGTTGAGCGAGAGATAAAGGAAAGAATGAGTCTTGTAACAGGTGAGACTAGTATAAATCCAGCCCAAATCGTCAATTCAAAACCGCTAACAATTGCTATGAATTCGTTTTTCCGAACCAACCAACTCTCAACAATTGTTGACCAAACCAACCCACTTTCAGAACTTGACAATGCAAGGCGAATTACAGTCGGCGGCCCGGGTGGTATTGAGAAAGAGCGAGCATCTTTCTCTATCCGAGACATTTCAACTTCCCAATACGGAAAAATCTGTCCGATCCGATCCCCAGAAGGTCCAAATATCGGTGTTGTAACTTATATGGCTCTCTACAGCAAGGTAAATAAATATGGATTTCTTGAAACTCCTTATAAAAAAGTCCAACATCTTAAAAAAGGAGGTAAGACAATTTCCAAACTAAGTAGTGACATTGTGTATCTTGAAGCAGATGATGAGCAGGATTGCTACATAACATCAAGCAATATTGTGGTTGATAAAAGTGGAGTCATACAGCAACAAAAGATTGTAGCTCGACACGAAAAAGATATTGTCGAAATAACAGCGGATAAGCTCAACTATGTCGACATCTCTTCCCAGCAGGTTGTTGGCGCATCAGCAGCGCTTATTCCCTTTTTGCAAAATGACGATGCCTCACGAGCCCTTATGGGAACACACATGCAATGTCAGGCTATCCCACTCATCAAACCCCAAAGCCCATATGTCGGCACAGGAATGGAAAAAGTAGTTGCCTCGGCATTAGGTCGCACTGTCTTTGCACCAGAAGATGGAAAAGTTGAATATGTTGACGGTGAGAAAATTATTTTTAAAGGAAAAAGTGGTAAAAAACATGAATACAATTTAAGTCGATTTGTAAAAACTAATAAAGATGTCGTCTTTGATCAAAAACCACGCGTCGAGCCAAATCAGAAGATGACTAAAGGCGAAGTGATTATCGATGGACCAGCAACTGAATCAGGCCGACTCGCAATCGGACAGAATCTTGTGATCGCATACACCTCTTTAAATGGTCTCGGATATGAGGACGGATTCGTAATCTCTGAGCGCCTTGTCCGAGAAGATATTCTCACATCAATGTCTAGTGAAGAATTTATATCAGATCTTGTTGAGACAAAACTTGGGCCAGAAGAGCTTACCCGAGATATTCCAAACGTTCGAGAAGAAGTACTGCAAAACCTCGATCGTGAAGGACTCGTCGTTGTGGGAACTGATGTAAAAGGTGGAGATATACTCGTTGGTAAGGTCGCTCCCAAAGGAGAAAAAGAACTTTCAGCTGAAGAAAGACTACTTCGTGCAATATTTGGAGAAAAAGCCAAAGACGTCAAGGATACTTCACTTCGTATGCCATACGGCAAAAAAGGCACTGTTGTTGATATCAAATCTATTGATACTAAAAAAGATCCAAACGAACTTGAGCCAAGCATTATAAGACGAATGCTGGTTACCACATCTCAACTTCGTAAAATCAGGGTCGGAGACAAACTTGCCGGACGACATGGAAATAAAGGAGTCATCTCTCGCATACTGCCTGATTGGGAAATGCCATATCTTGAAGATGGTACGCCTGTTGACATTATCATATCTCCCCTCTCTATCCTGGCTCGTATGAATTTGGGCCAGCTCTTTGAGACCTTACTTGGAATTATTGCCCAAAAAGAGGGAACTCATATTTCTGTTCCTGTCTTTGAAGGAATTAAAGAAGAATTTATAACCAGCGAACTTAAAAAGCTCGGACTCCCAACAGACGGAAAAAGAATAATTTATGACGGCGCAACTGGACGACCGTTTGATCGACCGGTACTAGTCGGAGTCGGATACATTATGAAGCTTATACACATGATCGAAGACAAGTTCCATGCTCGATCTGTTGGTCCATACTCACTCGTCACCCAGCAACCACTTGGTGGAAAGTCTCAGATGGGTGGACAAAGATTTGGTGAGATGGAAGTCTGGGCTCTTGAGGCACACCGAGTGCCTGCTACCTTACAAGAAATGTTGACTATTAAGAGTGACGACGTAAGAGGCCGTGTCAAGGCATTTGAACTTATTATAAAGGGCCTTGACATACCTCAATCATCAGTACCAGAGTCTTTCCACGTACTTTTGAAGGAGTTAAACGCATTGGGACTATCAGTTGATTATATGAAATAAAAATATGGAAGATTTGCCAATTGTTGATTTTTCGGGTCTTAAGATTCACCTCGCCTCCCCTGATGAGATTACAGTATGGTCACGCGGTGAAGTCACAAAACCAGAAACTATCAACTATCGAACCCTGAGACCTGAAAAAGACGGTCTTTTTGATGAGCGTATATTTGGTCCAACTAAAGACTACGAATGTTACTGTGGTAAATATAAAAGAATACGATACAAAGGTATTGTATGTGATAGATGTGGAGTCGAAGTCACCACCTCGGCCGTAAGACGAGAGCGAATGGGTCATATCAAACTTGCATCCCCTATCGCCCACATTTGGTATTTTAAAGGATCGTCCTCACCTCTCAGCGTACTTTTGGATATTCCGCCACAATCTCTTGAGCGCATCATATACTATGCCCTCTACCTCGTCAAAGATGTTGATCCTGAAAAGCGAAAAGTTGAACTTACCGCACTTTCTACTATCAAAGATAAAGAAATTGAAGAGATTGAAGAACTTTATAAAATAGAAAAACAGAGCGTACGAGAAAATTTTGACAAACAAAAAGAGGCAATCAAAAAGAAGCTCTCAAACAAAGAGCAGCAAGACATTGCATTTGTCGAGCTTGACTTGAAAGAAAAAGAACAGCTCAAACAACTCTCAAATAAATACTCAGAACGCAAATCCCAAAAAAGCGTATTCTTCGATCGCATCCTCAAGATCATAAAAACAATCCAAGCTTTTGATGTGCTTGAGGAAGAAGATTATCTCTACCTTAGAGAGCGTGAACTTGGCAACTTCATAGATGTCGGAATGGGATCTGAGGTAATATACGATATATTCCTTGAGCTTGATCTTCAAAAATCCTATACCCAGACTCTCAATGATCTCACCAAAGCAAAAGGTGAAAGACGTAGCAAACTCCTCAAAAAAGTTCGCGTGATCGAGTCCCTGATCAAAAGTCAGACTTCGCCCGTATGGACAATATTGACCGTTCTTCCTGTAATTCCACCTGATTTGCGCCCTGTCGTACAACTACCTGGTGGTAAATTTGCAACAAGCGACCTTAATGATTTTTATAGACGAGTAATCAATCGCAATAACCGACTTAAGCAACTTATCGATCTTGGTGCACCTGAAATCATACTTCGTAATGAAAAAAGAATGCTTCAGGAGGCTGTTGATTCTCTCCTTGACCTTCAAAAATCAAGAGGAAGAACCCGTGCAGCAGGAGGTGCAGCAAAAGTGCAAAAATCACTTTCTGATGTGCTGCGAGGCAAGCAGGGTCGATTTAGACAAAATCTTTTAGGTAAGCGTGTGGATTATTCCGGTCGGTCGACAATCATAGTCGGACCTGAACTTAAGATCAATCAGTGTGGCATACCTAAAGAAATGGCGATAGAGCTTTTTAAACCCCATCTCCTTCGTGAGATCATTGTTCGTGGACTTGCACCCAATATCAGATCCGCCAAAACTTTCCTTGAACAGAAAGAGCCTGTCATCTACGACATTTTGGAAGAGGTGACCAAAAATCACCCTGTGCTTTTGAATCGAGCACCCACTCTTCACAAACTCTCAATTCTTGCATTCTATCCTGTTCTCACAGATGCATATGCAATCAAACTTCATCCAACAGTGTGTGCTGGGTACAACGCAGACTTTGACGGAGACGCTATGGGCGTATTCCTTCCCCTCTCAGTTGCTGCAATCGAAGAGGTCAAAAGTCGCATGATGCCATACCAGAATCTACTCAAGCCGGCAGACGGCTCGCCAATTGTTGTGCCAAATAAGGAGATGGCTCTTGGAGTTTACTACCTCACTACTCTTGACAATGCGTTTAAAGATGCAAAAGATGACTCGCTCAGAATTTTTGCAAATTCAGATATGGCGATTGCCGCTTATCAACTTGATGAGATAATACTCAGACAGCCTATCTGGGTAAGAGTTAATGGTGTCACCATCAAGACTTCTGTTGGTCGAATCATCTTCAATAACTCGCTAAATGAAGAGTTGAGATTTATAAATAAAGACGTCAAAGCAGCTGATATAAAAGACATCATCACTCTTGCGCGAAAGCTTTATTCGGAGAATGAAAAAATTGGAGAACTTATTGATCGAATCAAAGAAACCGGTTTTTGGGGTGCGACTGTCTGTGGTGGTCTTTCTGTCTCGATCTTTGACTGTGAGATTATTGAAGAAAAGGGAGAAATCATTGAAAAAGCAGAAGGAGAAATAGAAAAGATAAATAAAAATTATAACCTGGGATTACTGACACTCGATGAAAAAAGACGTTCAGGTAATAAAATATGGATTGAGACCACCGAAAACCTTGCAGATCGTACATGGAACAAGATCGATGCTGAAAATCCAGTAAAAATCATTATTCAATCTGGTGGTGCACGCGCATCCCGAGAACAACTTAAGCAATTGTCTGCCATGAAAGGACTTGTTGTTGATCCTGTCGGTAAGATCATTGAGGTTCCAACTAAATCAAACTATCGAGAGGGATTATCGATTTTTGAATATGTAATATCAGCACGTGGAGCACGTAAAGGACTCACCGACTCAGCACTTAAGACAGCAGATGCCGGATACCTCACTCGCCGTCTTGTTGATGTCTCCCATGACATGATTGTTCGTGAAGAAGACTGTGGCACCACTCAAGGACTTACCATCAAAAAAGAAGATACTCGTGGAAGCAAGCTTCAACTTCGAATTAAGGGCCGATTCCTGGCAAACGATATAACTAACAATAAATCCACTATTCTCAAGGCTGGAACGCTGGTCGATGAAGATGCTTCGATCAAGCTTCAAGAATACGACATAGAAGAAGCGACTATACGATCCGCTCTTGTTTGTGAATCAAAATATGGCGTATGCCAAGCGTGTTATGGAGTCGACCTTTCCACAAATAGGGTTGTTGAGATTGGTGTACCTGTTGGTGTAATCGCAGCACAATCTATTGGAGAGCCAGGAACTCAGCTTACTATGCGAGTCAGACACTTTGGAGGAATTGTCATATCAGACGTGACGCAAGGCCTTCCACGAGTTGAAGAGCTTTTTGAGACTCGAACACCGAAAGTAATATCTCCAATAGCTGAGATAAACGGAAAGGTAAAAGTAGTCGAAGACACAGACCGTGAGATGTACCAAATCACAATTCAAGCAAGTGCTACTGGTCAAGAAGAAGGTGAAAAACAAGAGTTTATGATCCCTATGAATCAACGCCTTAAGGTAAAAGATGGAGATCTTGTGGCGCGTGGAGCAGCTCTCTCTGAAGGACACCTACATATAAATGATATTTTGTCAATTAAAGGACTCCGAAGCGCCCAGATGTATCTTCTGAACGAGATTCAAGATGTATATGAATCACAAGGAATTGTGATCCATGATAAGCACTGTGAAGTAATCATTCGCAAAATGAGCGAGAAAGTCATTATTGAGGAAGAGGGAGATACTGCATTCATTAAGGGCGAAGTCGTATCCAGAATTAGATTTGAAGAGGAAAATAAAAGACATCTTTCCCAAGGTGGAAAGCCAGCAATTGGAAAAGTATCAATTCTTGGAATTACAAAGGCCTCAATTCATACAGACTCATGGCTTTCTGCAGCATCATTTGAACAAACTACCAATGTACTCTCCAGCGCAGCAATAAAGGGTCAGGTGGATTACTTGTTGGGCCTTAAAGAAAATGTTATAATTGGAAGGCTAATTCCAGTGACGAAAGAGCTAATAGACAAATATTATAATAAGTTTTTGCAAAAATATGCCGACAATCAACCAGCTGTTGAAGAACAAGAGACAGAGACGAGTGGGCAAGTCGAAGTCAGCAGCGCTCAAGACAACATTTAATTCACTAAAACGCAAATATGTCGCGTCAAATGCGCCACTTAAGCGTGGAGTGTGTATGATTGTACGCACTATGACTCCTCGTAAGCCAAACTCGGCGCTACGTAAGGTCGCGCGTGTTCGCTTATCCAACAAGATGGAAGTAACAGCGTACATACCAGGTATCGGACATACACTTGCTGAGCACTCTGTTGTACAGGTTCGGGGAGGACGAGTAAAAGATCTTGCTGGGGTTAAATATCATATTGTGCGAGGTCGTTTTGACACAACAGGCACACAAGGCCGCAAGACTTCTCGTTCCAAATATGGAACAAAAATGGAAAAAGTAAAAAGTTAACATCATTCAAGAAAATAAATTAATAATATGCCACGACGACCCTATAAAAAGATTGAGTTCAAAGCAGATCCTGTCTATGGGAGCTTTGAGGTTGCAAAGTTGATAACATTTGTAATGCGCGATGGCAAAAAAGAAGTCGCTCGAAATCTTATTTATAAAGCACTTGAGAGAATTAAAAAAGAGGGTCAAGAGCCACTAAATGTTCTTTTGCAGGCAATTCAAAATGTAGCTCCTCAACATGAAGTGAGGCCACGACGATTGGGCGGCGCATCCTACCTTGTACCTATTGAGGTGAGACGCGAGCGCAAACTTTTTCTTGCCCTCAACTGGATCATAGATGCCGCAAATTCAAGATCGAATAAAGAATTCAGATCTTTTGAAAATAAACTATATACAGAACTTATTGAAGCTTCAAAAAATCAAGGTAATGCTGTTGCCAAAAAGACTCAGGTTGAGAAATTAGCTGAGTCAAACAAAGCATTCGCCCACCTTAAGTGGTAGTACTCACAAAACCTGTGCCCTGTAATATGCAACTCAAGAAAACTCAATGAATTAGCTCTTGGGATTCACGTTACACGATATAAGTTACAAGACTTTAAATGGCTCAAAAAAATATAATCTCAACAAAAAGTAGAAATGTTGCTGCCGATATGATCCGCAATATCGGAATTATTGCGCATATTGATTCTGGAAAGACGACAACTACAGAGCGAATCTTATTCTACACTGGCCGAAGCTACAAAATTGGCGATATCGATGAAGGAAATACTCAGATGGACTGGATGGAAGCTGAGCGCGAGCGTGGAATCACAATCGTATCAGCCGCCACCACAACCTTTTGGAATGGTGTGCGAATTAATATCATCGATACACCAGGACATGTCGATTTCACAGCTGAGGTTGAGAGATCTCTTCGAGTACTGGATGGTGGCGTAGTCGTCTTCGACGCTGAAGAGGGAGTACAATCTCAATCTGAGACAGTATGGCGACAAGCTGATAAGTACAAGGTGCCCCGTATATGTTTCATTAATAAGATGGATAAATTGGGAGCTGATTTCGATGCTACCGTAAACGATATAGTCGAGCGACTTGGTGCAACTCCAGCTGTAATGGTCTATCCAATAGGGAAAGAGGATGATTTCAAAGGGGTCATCGACCTTCTCACTCGTCAAGCCCTCATATGGGATAAAGATGAACAAGGAACAGAGTTCACAGTCTCTGAAGAAATACCAGCAGATCTTAAAGAAAATGTCGAGAAAGCACGCGCGAGGCTTATTGAGCAGATTGCAGAGCAAGATGATGCGCTACTGGAAAAATATCTGAGTGGTGAAGATATCTCTGTTGAAGAGCTAAAAAAAGCACTTAGACGTGGAGTGGTAGCTTACAAACTCATCCCGGTCTACGCAGGCACGTCTCTTCGCAACAAAGGAGTTCAACCACTACTTGATGCTATTGTTGACTATCTCCCCTCCCCGGTCGACTTAGGTCGTATTGTCGGTAAAAATCCACAAACTGGAGATGAAGAGGAACGCCTACTTACATCAGAGGAGAATTTTGCAGCACTTGCCTTTAAAATTCAACTTGATCCTCATGTCGGAAAGATTACCTATGCCAGAATCTATTCTGGAACGTTAAAGGCTGGAAGCTATGTATATAATGTGAATCACAGCAAGCAGGAACGCGTATCTCGAATTCTTCTTATGCATGCTAATCAACGTGAGGAGATTGATACTGCCTATGCTGGTGAGATAGTTGCACTTGTAGGCCCCAAGGAGACTAAAACTTCAGATACTCTTGCCGATCAATCCCACCCACTTCTTCTTGAGGAAATCACTTTTGCCGAGCCTGTTATCTCCCTTGCGATTGAACCCAAGACAAAAGCCGATCAGGAAAAATTATCCTACGTACTCAGTCAGCTTTCAGACGAAGACCCGACCTTCAAGGTCAAGATAAATCAGGAGACAGGACAGACAATCATGTCCGGCATGGGAGAACTTCACCTTGAGGTACTCGTTGATCGTATGCGACGAGAAATGAAGATGGATGCCAATGTCGGCAAACCGCAAGTTGCATATCGCGAGACAATCACTAAGTCGGCTGAAGCCGAGGGAAAATATATAAAACAATCAGGAGGACGGGGGCAATATGGCCACTGTCTTATAAGGCTTGAACCACTTGGTCGGAATGAAGGCTTCAAATTTGTGAATAAGATAAAGGGGGGTACAATTCCCGCTGAGTATATCCCTTCAATTGAAAAAGGTATCATAGAAGCGCTTGATAAGGGAGTTCTTCTTGGATTTCCGATGACAGATCTACAGGTTACTGTATACGACGGAAGCTATCACGATGTAGATTCTTCAGATATCGCATTCAAGATCGCGGGATCTATGGCTCTTCAGCAAGGAGCAAAAGCTGCCGGTATGGTACTTCTTGAGCCAATTATGAAGGTTGAGGTTACAGTCCCAGAGGAGTTTATGGGAACAGTGATTGGTGATCTTTCAAGTAAGCGAGGCAAGATCCAAGGAACTGAAAAAAGGAGTAAGGCTGTCATCATCAAAGGATTCGCACCACTTTCTGAACTTTCAGGATATGTCACAACACTCAGGTCAATGACTGAGGGACGAGGTACAACATATATGGAGCCTTCTCACTACGAAGAAGTGCCGCAGAATATCGTGGCCTCAATGCAACAATCTTCGAAATAGAACCTTTAGTTCTGCTTACTAAGTAATTTTTGTCAAAGGGCAGTTCTCGTGATCGTGTTTTATGGCAGGACAATACTTGCGCCCGTACTCGATCAGTCGATAAGTAAAATCGAACCATTCGTCTTTTGGCAATATCCCCATTAAGTCTTTCTCAATCTTTTCAGGATTTTGATGCTCAGTCAGACCAAGTTTGAGCGATAGTCGACGAACATGAGTATCCACCGCTATCCCCTCCACTATTCCATACGCATTACCAAGTACTACATTGGCAGTTTTGCGTGCCACACCCGGAAGACTAAGCAACTCATTCATTGTGTTTGGAACGCGACCATCAAATTTATCTTTTATGATGCGGGCGGTGGCAAGAATATTTTTGGCTTTATTTTTATAAAATCCTGTGGAGAATATATCCTGTTCAAAATCTTCTTGACGAGCGGCTGCGTAGTCCTCCAGTTTTTTATATTTTTTGAAGAGCTTACTAGTCACAATATTGACCTGCTTATCAGTACACTGCGCACTTAGCATCACGGCGACCAGAAGCTCAAAGTTATTGGAATAGCTAAGAACAATTTTAGCATCTGGAAAAAGTTCTTTTAGCTTCTTGATAATAACCACCGCCTTCTGCTTCTTTTTCTCAAAATTACTCATAATTTATTTTTGGCGGTACATTCGGGTCTGAAATAATTTAGTTCTTAATAATTTTTAAGCTCTGATACTAATTCCTCAAATTTTGAATATTGAATTGTATGTAATCCCGCTTTTTTGGCAGCTTGAATATTGTCTATTTGGTCATCAATAAAAAGGATCTCGTTAGATTTTTTGTTGAGTTTTTTAGCAACAAATAAGTATGATTCAACTTGTCTTTTATTCAAACCAAAATCCTTAGTTGTGTAAATGTGTTCAAAGATTGGATCAATGATTTGTCTTACTTCACGTCGATTCTGGATAGTTCCAGTCGTAAAAACATTCATAGAATATTTTGTTTTTAACTTTCTATATAGATTGAGAACCTCGTTATTAAACTCAAAGTAGTCAAAAAAATGATAATTCGTATGTTCTTCTAATAATTCTTTATGAAGTCCGTTTAAAGTTCCTTTATAATTTTTATCTTTTGAATTCAAGATAACGCGAGAAAAATCTGAAAGAATAGTCGTGATCATACATTTATTTTATAAAATCAATACTTAATACTTGCGG
>CAZGZD010000013.1:0-29022 GCA_964530005.1 uncultured Gammaproteobacteria bacterium | reverse complement strand
GAAAAAAGGAGTATACTGAGGGTATCAAGATGATGTTTAAATTAAAAAGTGATAATAGACTTCGATTCGAATGCCCCTTCTGCAAAAACGAAATTGTCTCCTCTCGCAAGACCGAAATCTTTTATAGAAATAAGTGGATAAATGGCTGTAGCGACTGTTTTGGTATGTCTATCGACACCTTGACTCGCAACAGTTTTCAGATAAAAAATTACTAAGAGTTGAGAGGGGGACAATACCAACCGTGAGTGTGATATACTTATATCCATATCCTTAAAAAAGGATACGAGAAGTATAGACTGCGAAACTTAAGATTCAGTTTAATTTACTTCATTATTAATTATCTTAGTGCGGAAAAGAGTTGATAAATATGGATAAAAACAAATTATTTGTAGGAAGCCTACCTTGGTCACTTGATACAGAAGCTTTGAGAACTTTGTTCTCGACTTATGGTGAGATCACTGATGTAATTGTAATTACAGACAGAGATACAGGTCGATCAAAAGGATTCGGATTTGTGACTTTCTCAACTGAGGAAAGTGCTCAAAAAGCACTTGAACTAGATGGTAAAGAAGTCGAAGGTCGTACAATTGTTGTGAATGTTGCCAAGCCTCGAGAAGACAGAAATAGTGGAGGATTTGGTGGTGGACATAATAGTGGTGGATTTAATCGAGATAGACGAGGTCGTTAAGAATACAATAGAATAATAAGCTGGGTCTTGATATTCATATATCATGCTCCCATAGAGTCCGCATTCGTAAATCACTGCATAAGTAATTTACGATGTGGCCTCTATAAGATTATAAGAGTGGGTCTTTCTCATTTTCATTATGAAAAAAATAAGTAGTAATCCGTGTATACGGTGTGGAACAGAACGCATAATAGTCAAAACCTGGAATGAAAAAGCAGGCAATTCTATCATCGTCAATACCCAGACTGCCTGTCCAGATAGCGCTTGTCAGAGAAAAGTCAATGGTGATAATAAGAAGATGCGAGATAAGACTGCAGCTCATAAGTTGGAAAGTGAGCAAAGAGCGATAAGTCGAAAAGCAGTCAAAGATGCCGAGCGGACAGCGAAAGCTGCTGCTGCCACTTCATAAAAACTTCAAAGAATTTCTTAGTGAGGGTAAGTAGTATCGTATACTTTCATTTTTATCTTGATTTGTATCTCCTCATACAGTACATTTATTGGTGTGAGCAAGAAAGAGATACCTCAACTTCAAAGATCGCTCAATGTGTGGGCGATAATCCTTATTATATGGAGTGTATATCGAGCCTATTTCCGAACAGACTTGCCTATATGGGTAGATGAGTTTATTGCCAAGCCGATAGTCTTTATCCTCCCTGTTTACTACTACATTACGAAAATTGAAAAAAAGAAATTCTTTGATGCGATCGGACTTTCCGGATCACGTCTGGGGTATGAGGTTATTGTTGGAATTATTTTTGGGCTTATTATTTTCATTGCAGCAGGACTTGGACAAGCGACGAAGTTGCAGCGACTACTTTTTAACCCTCAGACAATTTTTACCTCTAAGTTTCTTACATTTCTTAGCTTATCTTTTGCCACAAGTATATCTGAGGAAATCCTGTCTCGTGGGTTTATATTAAAGAGGTTATATGCGCAGTATGCAAATATCTTTACCTCGTCTTTCTTTGCGAGTATACTTTTTTTCTTTTTACACGTCCCCATACTTTTTACTCGCACTCATACGCAGGGGATAGCGCTTCTTCTTATTATGGGAGCTGATCTGATATTCAGTTTTGCAGTTTCTCTAATCTTTCTTCAGCGCAAAAATCTCATTGCTCCAATCTTTATCCATGCCTTCTATGCGCTGGGACTGTATCTCTTTCTTGCAGTTTAGAACTATTTTGATTTAAAGATCCAAAACATTTCTTGTCCCTCCACATTTATTTTTTCGACCGTTGATTCATCAATTCCTTTATTTTTTACTTCATCTGGAGTTCCAATAAATACGTATTTTTTCTGACCACTTGGGATATCTGTTGTGAATTCAAATTTATCAAACCTTGTAACCTGTCCAAATCCATATTCATCAGGCCCTGAGAGCTGGGCTTGTTTTTGATATTTCTCTGGTGGGTATTGAAGCTCGTAGAGAAGATGCATATATGGTTGTCCAATAGCTCGGGTGATATAAAATTTGTCAACTGAATTAGTATTTTTCTGGATGTATGACGCCATTTCTTTGTATCCACATTCCCACGCTCGAATGACAAGTGCGCGCTTGGGGTAATGATTAAGGTAAAAATCCCATGAGAAAAATAAAAAGTAAATCTCAAATACAAATAGTGCTCCGATTACGGCAAATACATATTTCATCTGGAGCCTTTTTTGTAGCGATTGGTAGATCTTAATACCCCCGTACCCTGCAAGAATATAGATAGGAACGAGCATGAGGTATGTCCGCGTGAGAGAGGTCTCAGTCCACGCCAATGAACCTCCAAGAGGTGCAACCAGAAGTAGCAGGAGAAGATAGGGAGCGAATTTTTCCTTATTTTTAAAAATAAAATATACTCCAATAAATAGCAGTAGATATTCAATATATGTGACAGGCGCCATCCCAGGAAATCCAAATCGGGGGTTGCTGTCGCCATCCATTGCCAAAAATTGAGGCGAGTAGTATTTAAGGTGTTGATTTAAGACGGCTGCTAATCCAACGGTAAGTTTGTTGTAGAGGATTTTACTTCCACCCTCACCTCGTAATTCATTTATCTTTAGACTAAAGCCCTTGCTATTATAAAAAAGTAAGTTACTCACTCGTGCTGGCTGTATTTTTATGTCTATAAAAAAGATGCAAAGCATGAGCGACATAAAGATTATCAAAAACATAAGGCTATTTTTTTTAAAAAGTATTTTTTTTGCCAAAAAGTAAAAGAAGATGAATGCCGCATAAAATACAACGAAGATGCGCCCAGACTGATAAGCAAAAAGCAGAAGAGAAGCTGATATGATAAGGCCAAGGGCATATTTTATCTGTGCTCTTTTTAGATATTTGAGCAAAAAGATTGAGGATACAATTATAAGGAAAGACGCAAGATAGGCTTCATGAGCTTGTCGCGATACGATATGGATACCCATAGATACCGCTGTAAAAAAAGCAGCTAATATACCTACGCGTTTGTCCTCAAAAATCTCACTTGCAAGAAGGTATACGACAATAGGAAAAGCAATGGCAAGTATGTTATTTACAGCATGTGTTGATGTGTCGTTGAGTCCGAGGATTTTTATAAACGGTATTGTGAGGTATACATAGGCTGGCATTTTGTAGTCGCCAAACGATTTAAGCCGAAGTGGATCCCGCGCTCCGTATTCATCACGCCCGGTTTGTAAAATAGAGTAGGCGTTAAAGCCGAAAGCAGCTTCATCGGCATTTATACATGCGGGCACCTTACTTGCTTTGTATATATTTAAGAAAAAAGAAGTAGCGGCAATTACAAACAATATGAGGAGGAGCTTCGTCTTCATATAAATAAGTCAAAAATTTCTTTATCGGTTTTTATATACTTTTCTCTTTGTTGTTTCTTACTACGAAGGATTTTTGGCAGTTTGAGAACAGCACGCGTAAATCCAACCAAAGAATCTACATCCACGTGTATTATAAATCCAAGAAGTAGTTTTGGGATATTCAAGAGGTGATTTCTCATTAGGACGCGATCTGTGACGTTTTTCCAGATAAAAATAAATTGATTTCGAAGAGCAATTCTCTTTATTTTATTTTTTGAAAAATAGCGACCAATGGTCGTCTCATGTATATGCTGGACGACAATTGATTCGTCAAAGACTACGCTGTACCCACCTTTCCAGGCTCGGTAGGAGATGTCGATGTCTTCCCAGTAAAAAGGGGTAAATAATCTGTCAAATCCACCAAGTTCAAGAAATTTGCTTTTATCAATAACGCATGCCCCTCCCTCTGCCCATGCTGTAATTCCATGTTTGGTATTGTGGGCTTTTTCGTGGTTTAGGATTCCTCGTTCCCAATAGATTCTATTTTTGCCAAAGAGTTTTTTCCCATCAGTCTGAGCAAAGCCTACAGCAAATAAGGTATTATTTTTTTGAAAATGGGCAATCGCCCGGCTAAAGCTTTTATCTTTTAAGATAACATCACTATTTAAAAGTAGAATATATGGTCTTTTTGCTCGTGTGATTCCTCGATTTACCGTTCCGCCAAAGCCTAGATTCTTGCTATTTTCAATAAGTATGATTTGATCAGCGAATTCCGAAAGATGAGACTTGATACTTAGTGTGGGATCGTCGTTTACTATAATTACTTCACATCCTACAAGGTAAGGAAGATTTCGCGTAAGATTAGCAATAAGAAGCTCGTGATTTTTGTAAGTTGGGATTACAACAGAAATCATTTTAAGAAATAAGCACTTTTTTAACAGTCTGACTGAATACATCATAGTTAAAGCTCTTAGCAACAAATGTGTGTGCGGATTTTGCAATAGTTTTACTAATATCTGGATTTTCGACAGCATATTCAGTTTTTTCAATAAGTTCTTTTTCTGTTGAGAACAAGAACCCTGTTTGTCCATCACTGATTAACTCCTTTGGACCGCCCACATTGGGCGCAAAAGTAACACAGCCCTTGGCCATTGCTTCAAGTGGTGTGATTCCCAGATGCTCTGTCTGCTCTGGATAGAGGTTTGCGTCAACTCCCAGACCTGTCATGTGCCAGAATATTAGCGACTTATCATAAAGAGCCATAAGATTGCTGTATGAGACATTGGGAGATAGGATGATTGAAGGATCATCCTTGGCCATTTCAACAAGCTTTTCAAAATATTCTTTGTCTGAGTTCTGTAAGCCCCCTGCAATAATTAGTTTAAAATCTTTGAACAATATATTTTTTCCTTTTATTAGTTTGAATGTGTTGATGGCGACTTCGTGTTTTTTAGAATGAAGATGTCCAAAAAACCGACCAACCGATAAAATAATTTTATCCTTTTTTATATTTTCAATCTTTGTATCAAGAAATTGACTGTCAAGGTATGGGTAGACCACAGTGGCTTGAATACCCCAATTTTTTAGATGATATTGCGTGAAGCGTGAGTTGGTAATAAAGCGCCAATTAATGCGCTTGAGTTTATTTAGCATACTCTGAGAGTAAAGTTTTTTGTCAGGAACCATACAGAATACGAAATTTTGCTTAGCGAAAGATCCGAAATAGCTTCCATCTGTGACATAAAGGAAAATGTCATATTTTTTAAGCTCGATAGCTTTTTGAATAGAATTTAAGCCTTCGCCAAAAATATTTTGTCTAAACTGAAGATTTTGAAAAGTGAGGCCAAATTTTGTCTCAATCTCTGGAGCAAGGTTTGTGTTCCAGAAAATATCAACGTCGTATCCATCTTTCTCAAGCACCTGCATGATAGACAAGATATGCCTCTCGCCTCCACCCAAGATATCAAGGTAGGGATTATAAAGAGCGGCTTTCTTTTTTCTCATACAGAAATAGTTGAGTAATGGTCTTTGAGTGGGCTTGATATATGCCTTCAATTATACCAATTGGTCCATCCATGAAACCTATCCTTTTTAGTAGGCGTCGATATAATTCACCAAAAAACTTTCTAAAAAAAGTGAGCGTTGAGACTTTTCGGCCAGCCTTAAATAGAAGCTCTGCCTCAATTTCCTCATAAATAATTGTTTTTTCGACCATAGTCGTTAAATTCCCATGAAAAAAATGAGAAAGCGAATTGTGAAGCAATCCAACAGACCCCTCAACGCGCGGAGTTGAGTGAATTTTAGTTGGCCAGCCTTTGAAGTATTTTTTTTGAATAAGTCGAATTTGCTCGTCTGGCCACCACCCCCCCCGTCTCAACCATTTTATACGACCAAATATATTTTTTCTTCTGATTTTGTAATGAGTGTATTCCATGTGCTGTGAAAGTGTCATTTTGATTTCTTCGGCAAGAGCTCTATCAATTCTTTCATCTGCGTCCAGAATAAGAACCCAGTCTGTGCGTGCCTTCTCTATTCCAAATTCACGGGCCGGTTCAACATATTGGGCGTGGGGGAAGGAATAGACTACAACATTCATTTTAGAGGCAATCTCAACCGTCTTATCTGTGCTCTCCATATCGATAAGAACAACAGTCTTTGAAAGACGATGAGCCGACTCAATACATTCTTTGATATTTAGTTCTTCGTTGTGCGAATGAATTATGACACAGAGATTTTTTTCGTTATAATTCATGATGAGTGGGGTAGTGCGGGTATTATCTAAATAACTCTAAATCATAGAATCTTAAAAATGCCACGCTTTTAAACACACATTATGGTTCTTCTATTTTTTATATTAATTCTTCTATGCTTCCTGTCCTATTCTTTCGTCTTAATAGATCCAAATATAACACTTTTTAACCATCAATTGTGGGCTATTGCGAGGGACAAATTAGTCCAATTCGGCTACTTTCATAGAGATATATCTACGTTGGTTTACATTGTTCTTGTTATGGCTCTATTTGTGCTCCACCTTTTTTTTATTAAAAACTTTAAAAAGTATGATCCTGTAAAAGTAGCATTCATTGCCGGATCTATTTTGCTTCTTTCCTATCCCTTTTTATCCCGCGATTTTTTCAATTACATATTCGACGCAAGAATTATTACGCATTATGGTAAAAACCCATACTTTTACAGACCGCTTGATTTCCCGACTGATCACTGGCTTAGGTTTATGAATTGGGTACATCGCACATATCCCTATGGGCCTATTTTCCTGCCGTTAACTCTTATTCCGTCATTCTTGGCATTTGGAAAATTTATTCTAAACTATATTTTCTTCAAAGGGCTTTCTGTATTTTTTTATATTATTGGTGTTTATTTTTTAAAAAAAAGCAGCAAGCGAACAGCGCTTATTTTTGCGACAAGTCCTTTGGTTATTATTGAGGGGCTTGTGTCTTCTCATAATGACATCATTGCGGTATCTCTTGCATTCATTGGGATTTATTTCCTTCTTAATAAAAAGAGCTCTATCTGGGCAAGGGTATTTTTTTTACTTTCTGGAGGAATAAAATACATTACGCTTCCTCTTGTTTTTCTTCGGAGCAAAAAAAATAGTCGCCTCAATCTATTGGTACTTGTTGGAGTGAGCGCCCTTGTTGTTGGAGCAAGTTTAAAACTTGGCATTCAACCATGGTACTTTCTGAATTTATTAGTACTTCTTCCATTCTATGAATCGTTTATATCAAAGTTAAATTTACTATTTTGCGGACTCTTACTTTCATATTATCCCTTTATTCGATATGGAGATTGGAAAAAGATCGAGATCAAAAATGGTATTATACTTGTCGCTATATCTCTGAATTTACTGTACTTACTGCTTCTTTATATTAGAGGTGGCCGGAAAGCAGATTTTTTAGCAAATGCATCTTAGTTCTGAGCGGGGCATACTTAAGTCCAAATCTGACTTTATTTTTTCTTTGATACTTTTGATGCAGGGTAGATCCTGGTCCTCCAGTTGACTGAGCATTTTTATGCCAGATCGTAATCGAAGGGTCGTATATAGGTGGAATTTTATTTTTCTTCGCCCGTTCACAATAATCAGCATCTTCAAAATACAGAAAATAACGCACGTCCCAAAACCCCACAGTATCGATCACATCTTTGTCAAAGCACATAAGGCATCCGGTAATAAAATCAGTCAGCTCTATATTGTCATACTGTCCTTGATCTACTTCATCTACTCCACGATGATAGGGAGTGGCATGAGCCCAGTTCACGCCACCTCCAGCATACCATAGCACTCGTCCCAATTGAGAATCTTTGTATCTATCTGCATGATATTCAAAGCCTTTTTCGTAGTAGATCTTTCCACCAATTAGTGTGAGTGGATTTTTCTCTATGGCAGATGAGACGATATGTGTGAATGAAGGCGCAACTCGCGTGTCATTGTTTATGACAGCAAACTGCGTGTAGCCCATATCGAGCGCTTTTTTTATTCCAAGGTTCACTCCATGAGAATAACCCTTATTTTGACCCAAGATCACATCGAGAAACTCTTTCTTTTCAATTTTTATTTTTCTGTCTGAAAGATCGCTAATAAAAAGATGAAAATTTGTATCCGACTGACTCTGAAAATAAGAGATAAACTCAAATGTCTGCTCGTAGTTTTCAAAGTTGACGGTAATGATTGCAAGTTTGCTTTTCATACTTTACGCGCGCACAACAAAAGACTGTATTTCTTTTTTAATGTTCAGACCAAAAAAGACAGTTATCATAAGGAGATATACTATCCCACCAATGAGGACGAGTCCGCCAACAAACAGGGAAGAGCTGGAGTGGACGAGTTTTTCCATAAAATAAAGAACAAGTGTCATGATGAAAGCTGAGATCAAAAACTTATAGATTGGTCTCCAGAATGAGAAACCAAATTGAGTTTTAGCTTTAAGGAGAACCGCCAGAAATATGACTGATACTACAAGGTGAGTAATAGGAAAGCCAAAATAGCCGTAGGTGTGAGTCAGGATTGGTGTCAAGCTCCATGTTACGACTGTAAAAATAGCCATAAAGGTAAAGGATATTTTTACCCGGCCAAGAGCATTAAAAAGATTCATAAACGGAGCCGAAAAAGAGAGAAGAAGTGAAGAGATTGAAAAGATATAAAAAAGAGGGAGTGCTGGTTGCCATTTATTGTAATGCGGTATTATATCAACCATATATTTCATGATCATTATCATTCCCAGATAAAATGGGGCTATAAGTGCTGTTTGATAATATAGAGTACGCTCCGCAATATTTCTAATTTTTTCTTTGCTGTCCTGATACTTGGCAATGAGCGGGAAGAGTACTCGGCTTACATTATCCATAATTATTCGAATTGGGGCATCTGCCCACTTTTTAGCCCATCCAATATATCCCAAAGCTTCAAAACCGAGGACTTTTCCAAGATATAGAATAATAAGATCATCTTTAAAGAGTGCAAGGAAAGATGAGGCTTGGAATGGAATGCCGAAGGATAGGAGTCGCCTGAGGCTTATTTTTGATATGCCAACTCTTGGCATCCAGAATGAGATTGAATAGATGAGTATAAAACCGACAAATGCTCGAAGAAGCACTGCTATAGTGAAGCTCCTAAGTCCCATACCAAAGATAGCGAGTAATGAGACCGCAATATAAAATATTGTATTCTCGACAGCCTGTACAAAAACAATTTTTTCAAATTTAATTTTTCGCTCAAGTAATACTGAAGGAATTGTTTTCATGGAAGATATGAAAAATGATATGAGCAGGGCCCAGAAAAGATACGCTCCTTCAACTGGTAGTTTGTAGAAATTTTGTATAAATGGAGTAAAGATAAAACCGGCCGCAACGAGAATTAAAGTCAGTCCCTGCTGGATTGTGAATGTCGTGACAAGATCATCGTCCGTAATTTCTTTTTTTTGAATAAGCGCACCAGAAAGTCCAATATCTGAGAAGTAGTTCAAAAAAGCAATAATAGACAGAACAGTGATATAAATTCCAAATATGTGCGGCGTAAGAAGAATTGTTAGGATAAGATTAGCCGCAAGACCCAGCGCAGCAGAGTATCCGCTTTGAAAAAAAAGACTGATGGTACTTATAAAACTGCGGGACTTAAGAGTTCCTAAATCTTCTACCATAGAAAATAACTCAAAAAGAATTTACAATATCATAAACTATGTTTAAAAGTCTTCAGTCTTTTGTCAAAAAACACTCATTGCTATTTGAGCTTCTGCTTGTTGTCATTATAACAGTTCCAGCTTTCATGCGCCTTTTGAACACGGGATATTTTTCCATGCACGATGATGAGCATATTGCAAGGCTATTTTTGCTGGATCATGGATTGCGGGCGGGGTCTCTGTATCCACGCTGGGTTGAAATGCTTGGGTTTGGGTATGGATACCCACTTTTTAATTTTTATCCACCGCTTATTTATTACATAGCTGAGGCATTTCATTTGGTTGGCTTTTCTTTGATATGGTCGATTAAGTTCACTTTTGTGACAGGATTTATACTGGCGGCTTTGGGAATGTATCTTTTGGCTAAAAATATAATTGGCCGAACCTCTGCCTTTTTAGCATCAACCCTATATACCTATTTCTTTTATCATGCAGTCACATCATACGTTCGAGGAGCTTTGGCCGAGTTTTTTAGCATGGCTATTTTGCCTTTTATTTTTCTTTCTATATTCAATCTTTCCGTTAAGCAAAATTTAAAAAGGAGTATTTTTTTTGGAATATTTTTGGGACTTCTTGTTCTGACTCATCCTCTTATTGCATTTCCTGCTCTTTTTTATATTGGAGTTTTTTTCTTATTTTATTTTGTCCAGCAAAAAAAGGAAACGAGAGGTAGATTTTTTATTTTTTCACTACTTGGTTCGATTTTTGGCCTCTGTCTGTCTATGTTTTTTTGGCTACCCTCATATATTGAGCGCAAATATACAATGACGAGCTCAATTCTGACGACCGAACTTGCAAACTACAAGATACATTATGTCTATCCACAACAGCTCTGGCAGTCTTTATGGGGTTATGGGGGGTCAATTGCAGGTCCCTACGATGGCCTTACTTTTCAAATAGGTAAAATTCATATAATTTTTACAATTATTTCTTTCTTATCATTTTTTCTCTATTTGCTGTTCCAGAAAAAGCAGAAGGTATCGGTGAAATTACATTTCATTGCGTTTTTCGCGCTTACTTTATTTAGTCTCTTTATGACAACTCGATTTTCGTCCGCAATTTGGGACTCTATTTCGTATCTGTGGTTTCTTCAGTTTCCATGGAGATTTCTTACCTTTGCTGGAGTTTTTATTGCACTGACCGGTTCATATTGGGCTTTTTTTATTGAGAAGTTGAAATTGCCGGTTAGTGCGTTTAAGCATATATCCCCTTTTTTAGTCTTAATATCTATTCTATCTATACTTTTCTTTTATCAAAAATACTTCATCCCGGAAAGAATCTTATATACCAATGATTCTCAACTAACAGCACATAGTGAAATAGCCTGGAGGGTGAGCCGCGCATCATTTGAATTTATTCCCAAAGATGTGGCAACAATAAAGTCTGAATTTAATACGACAATACCAGCCATAAAAAAAACAGATATTCCACGTGATAGTTTTTTAGATAAAGGTCAAAAGCTTAAAATTATAGAAAAGGTCAGTCGCCCTCAAGAGAAAATTTATCAAGTAATAAATAGTAATTCACAGTCTTCTCTTCAGATCAATACATTCAATTTCCCAGGATGGAGCGCATATCTTGACGGAAAAAGAATTCCAATCACCTCATCTAAGGAATTAAGACTTATTCTTGTTTATATACCAAGGGGTAGTCATCAACTCCGTATTGTATTTGAAAATACAAATGTAAGAACAGTCGCAGACATTATTTCTATATTTACCGCTATAGTCCTTTTAGGTTTGCTTTTGAAATTACGTAATAAGCGGGAATTTCATTAAAATAGTAGATCCTATTTTTTACATCCTCTTTTTCTATTCCAACAAACGCCAACTCATGCTCCTTAAAAACACAGATAGTATCTTCATGAAGGCATGTTGCTATTTTGAATTCACTAAATCCTCCTGGCAGCTTGACAAGCTCAATATCGTGATTATGAGGGGCAAATAGAGGAAGATAGGGGATGATGTTGCCTGAGTCTGGAGAGATGATTATTTTTTTTACTTTGGGTCCATTAAGATCCACAACTTTAGATATTCTTTCTTCAGCATATCCCCATTCCGATGAGTTCTTTTTATCAAAGTGGGAATAAAATAGCTCCTGATAATAAAATATGTTTATTAAAAATATAAGCGCATATAAACAACATAGTAGGGTATTTTTCCTGATGAGAAATGTAAACAATGCGTAGTATCCAATTCCAATAACAATGCTTAATGCATAAAAAATAAGAAGTCCCCTATAGAGCAGAATTACGCTATCGGGTGTAATAAAAAAGTAAAATACCCCAACTCCAAAGAAAGAAATTACAAATTCCTGCATACTTTTAAATCTTTTATCGCTGAATAGGCTGTATGTTCCAAAAATAAGAGCAATGAGGTCGACAAAGAGAAAGAATCCAGTTTTGGGAATGCGCAAATATGAGGATGTGATATCTCCTGCAAAAAAAAGAGTTTTAAAATCAATGGTCTTGAAAAATAAGTCGATATTTGGATGAATGATTTGCGCGATTGTGAAATTAAGATTTACTTTTAATATAAAAAAAATAAGGATAAGCGCGATAAGTGTGAAGCGATAGAAATATTTTTTGAATACGATAAAAATCGTGAGTACACATATCGTCATCAAGATATAAAAATTGAATGCTCTCGACATTATAAATATCCAAGGAGAGGTGGTAAGTACAATTCCTATAAATATGCAAAGCGGGATATTTTTAGTTTTTTTAAATAGATAATTGACAGTCAAAAGCACAAGTATGATAGATGCCGCTAAAGAAATACATCTAAAAAAATAGGGATTCATTGAAAATGAAGAATACACGCGGTGGATATTTTTTATCTCTTCAGTTGAGATGCTGTTGGGAAACCTATATAAAAATATACCCTTAAATAGTAAGTTAATTAAAAAAAGGGCACTGACGACTGATATGAATGGCGTCTTACTGATTATTTTCATACGTTATTGTTATTGTGTATAATTCTTTTTCACCTGAATGGGTCATAAGATTCACGTATCTTGTAGATGTGGCTGCTTTCACCCCTTTGTACTTCTTTATTTCTCCCATTTGTGCTACCTCAGATTGACTTAAGAAAAGCATAATTTTATTGGTATTTTTTGACCTTTTCGTAATAATAGATGAATCTATTTTGTCTGGAAATATGAATTTATCAAATCCATCTACGCTATACCATCCGTCTTGTCTCTTTGAGAATTTTCTCGTTGACCAGTATTTTTCGGGATCAAACTGTAGATAGTACAAGGGGTATATATAAGGGAAGAGTGTGATATTTTTTGAATAAATAAATCGATCATAACTTGAATAATTTTTTTTGATTGTCTGCCCAATCAATTGTTCGCCAGATGCATAAATTTTTCCATAGCTTTTGGGATAAAGGAAAAAAAAGCTCCTCAAGAAGAAGACAATGCTTAGAAGATAGGCTGCAAAGAAAATAATAAGTAGATTATTGGACCATTTTTTTCCTTTCAAAACAAGAATATGTCGATACGTCTCATATAGTCCGAGAGCAACGATTAATTCGGTTATACCAATTGATCCAACATACCTATGACTATCTGGGGCGCTTTCTGTTATCGCAGACGGGATAGGAACAACAAGCGCAAGAATTATAAGTAATATGATTGCAAGTCGCTTCTTTTTCCGAGTAAGTTCGAGCAAAAGAATGAATAAGCCGTAGTAATAAAAGGGCAACATCACGATGTGTAAGGGTGCGTATAGGCTTTCTGCCACTATATCAAGCTCTTTGAAATTTACCAAAAAATCTGACCCAAAGTGTGCGAGATAGTTTTTCCCAAGTGCAATAGCCAAGAAAGTTGCTTTATTGTGAAAAATTCGTGATAAAAGACCATTTTTGTCGTCCTGGCGAAACTCTTGAGTCTCAAGAACTATTGACTTTTTATCACCGAATATGCCTGCATATTGCAGACTTTGAAATGCCCCAATATTTGTTTTGTTAAGCAAGATGAAAAAGCATATGATGCAGAGTAAAAGGGGCCCCAGAAAAGATCTTATACTTTTTTTTACAGCTGCAAAATTGATAATAAAAATTCCCAGTATAAGAGCTGGAGAGATTATTCGAGCTACATCATAGGAGAATACAGCAAGGATAAAAAATAAGGTAGAGAGAAAGAAATCGCGGTCTCTGTGTTTTTCGATATAAAATATTTCAAATAGTAGTCCGAGACTTACAAAAAAGCTTGACATTATAAATCCATCATCACCAATACGAGAGAAGAATATGCCAAAAGGAGAGAAAGTAACAAAAAGCGCAGTCATAAGAGACAAGAATTTTTTCTTAAAGATGGAAAAACTAACCTGATACCAAATAACTATCAAGGAGGATCCAATAAGCGCAGCAAATATGCGACTTGTAAAAAGATTGAGTCCAAAAAACTTAACTACGAGTGCGGTGGAATAGATATGTAGAGCATTTTTGTAATCGCCAAACGCAGGGAAGCTGGTTGGAAGTTTGGTGCCCCACTCGTCGAGGCCTGTACGAGCAATTGTCAGGGCATTATATCCCGCACTGGCCTCGTCCCAATTTGGGCCAGGCGGAACCTTATCAAGTAGAAAAATTCTTAAAAAGATTCCAACGAGGATTAATAATGCGATCAGTATAAATGCAGAGTGTGACAATAAGAATTTGATTAACTTATCCTCATTCTTTCCGTCTCGCTTCATTCTCTTATTTAGTTAGCTCAAAAAGATAAAAGGCCGATTCACCCCCGGGTTTCGCATATTTTTTAATTAAGCGAATTGGAAGGTCTTCGGAGAATACTGATCTATGAGAGTAAACAACAAACACATAATTATTTTTCAGAAGATTTTGGTTTTCTATAAGTTGGGGTTTATCAAGTGGCCAGTATCCCCGTACTGTAATTTTATCGCTTGGGATGAGAAGTGCCTCGAGCATATCGCCCACTACTCCAAAGTTCCCCTCAGCTACGAGAATCACCGGCTTTTCTTGTGATTTTTGCCTGGCGTAATTAATAATTTCTCCGACACCGTGTCCTGCAGAGGTGCCTTCAATGTACTGACCACGATCAATTGGCGGAAAGGGAATATTATTTTGTGCAAAGATAATCGTATAGTCAAAATAAGCAACAGACAGTAAATATAAAGCAATCACACCGATTACAATATTCCTTTTTTTGATCTTGATAATCAAATATACGGCAAGAACTAAAAAAAGCGATGCGAAGAAGTTTAGGTACCGAGGAAAGATTACTCGCCCAAAGCCGACAATTGCAGCAAAGGGCAAGGCAAACCATAGCAGAAAATACAGTCCCATTCTAAGATCTTTTTTCAAAAGCAGAATTAGTCCAAAAATTCCAAGAACAGGGATGACAAACGCAGCCTCCCAGAATACATACTGAGGAACAATCAGCAGATTATGAGGAATCAGCTGGAGGGGATTTTTAAGGAATTCACTTGGTCGGAGAAGGAAAGTGTAGTTTTTTTCGGACACAAAGTGGAAAAATGGTGAGAGTCTTTGAACGTTATAAATGACAAATGCCATAATAGCAGCAACTATAAATAAGATGTAGTAATTAACTGATCTTTTTATAAAATACTTCTTCTTCCTTTCAAAGAATAAAATAGGTGCAAATACTCCCATTCCCAAGAATACTTTGACTGAAGATTTAGTCAAAAGAGAAATTCCAGCGACAAGTCCAAGTGTCAAGGCTATGCCAAAGTTTATGTTTTGAGCAAGTAGTATGATCAAAAAAAATATCCAGATAAAACCAGCATTAACCGCTCCATCAACAAGCGCCATTCGATCATAAAAAAGAAAATAAGGAGTAAGAATATAAAAAAAAGTCCCCAAGAAAGCGGCTTGCTTTCCCCACAAGTAGTACAAAAGGCCAAAAATTCCAGACATACCCAAAAATCCAAAAGCCATCGAGAAAATCCGCCCCGCAAGAAGTGGATTATTGGGAAATAGTTTCAAAAAAGGGATTGTCGCCCAGGTTTGGAGAGGTTGTCTTCCATCTGTTAATGAAATAAAGCGCCACGAGGCATCATGCCAAGCAACTTTTGCCCAATGAATATAAATTCCCTCATCTGTGAAAATGGGAAATTTGTCAAGGTTGATAGCCCTTGTTAGCAGGAATAAAAGAATGAGACCTGGGACAATAAACCAATCTTTTGTTTTTAAATTTTTCTTTAAAAAGCTAAGAATTTTAAAAAAATCAAACATGACTTTCAATTATATTTTAATTTTCAAATAATGTAAAATCGCTATTTTTATAAACTTTTTTGAGTGATAAATTTTCGATAAAATGAAGATCTCCATTTTCAATCAGATATAGTCCATGCTTGCTTTTAATTTGTTTTTGGAATTCGCTTGGGGAGTAGTAATAATAGACTTTTTTACCTGAATAATAAATAGAGCATGGATTGCCTCCATAAATAAATGTAGTTGATGTGGTGAGGTTGGGGGTTAGAATTGCTTTTGCTTGACGCTCAGAAAAGTCAACCAAGTAGTAAAGATTTTTCTGCTGAAATTGTCGGGCCGCCATAAGAGTTGCGTATTTTGGAGGTATATCTCGCTTTGATTGGTAAAGCCTGGTCTCGCCATAGATAAGTCTAAAGGCGTCGAGCGAGAGTAAAGTGACAAGAATATAAAAGAGCCATTTGATTCTGAACTGCCGAGTCAAAAGATCCATGCAGTAGGCAATGTAAATAAGCAGAAATGGATACATAGGCATTGCATACCAAGGCAGTTTAGTCTGGATTCTCGTTAGTGATATAAGGGGAAGTATAAAAAGAAGAATGATTGTGAAAAGTATTTCTTGCTGTTTTAATTCTTGAAAAATTGCCCTAAGGGATGAATATTTCTTGAAATTTATTAAATATTAAAGTTGAAGAATGAACATGGCAAATATCCATGGCCACAGTTCGCGATAGAGAAGTTTTAGATAATATCCATACCCACCAAAATGAAATTCAATAGGATTATTAGCTCTTTGAACAAGGTTTTCATAAAAATATATTTTGATGAACTGGCTGCCGTGGTCTATATATTGATATAGATGCCAAGGAGTGATAATAGCTATAAAGGCTATAAGAAGAAGGACAAAGTTCCAGAGTTTTTCTTTTTTAAAGTTTAAGAAAATGGATAAGAAAATTGCCGCCATATAGACAAGTACACCGAGTCCTTTGTCCATAACTGCCAGGCCAAGGAAAATTCCTGACAGATAGCTAAAGCGATTTTTCTTAAAAGAAAGAATCCAGAAGAAGAAAGACAGAAAGATAAAGAATACAAAAGGAGTATCAGTGTTGACGCGGATTGCATAGACGATGACAATTTCTGAGACCAAAAGTAGAAGAGATGCCAAAATAGCTACTCGTCGCGAAAAAAATTTCTTAGAAAAAAAATAAATTGCAACAAGAAGAGCGATAGTAAAAAAGACAGAAGTCAGGCGTGCCGTGAATTCATTTACTCCAAATGAAAAGGGAATCTGCAGCATCCAGGCGAATCCAGGAGGCTTCTCAAATCCCAAGAGTCCATTCCACTGGTTGGTCAACCAGTTGCCAGTGAGTCGCATTTCACGGCCATATTGGACGTATATACACTCATCCCAATCATAAAATACATTCCGGCCAAGTCGTAAAAAAAGCATAAACGATGTGGTTGCTGCAATAAGTAGAAGTGGCCAGTCGTCAGTGAAGATTTTTTTTATTTTTCGAATCATAAGTTTTTTTAAAATCTACACTTAAATGGTACTTGTCGTGGTTCGTATTTTACCATCTCAATAAGCGGACATCTCACATCAAATGCACTATCTGAAATTAGTGCCTGATAATAAAAATATGTACGAAGCTCATATAGACAAGAGATAACAAGTATGACTGTCAGAAAAATAACAACAAATTTTCGACCTGAAAATAATTTTTGTTTAAGATATAAAAAGCCAACACCAATTAAATAAATGATTCCAGGAAGAGCTGTAAAAGTGCGTAGCATATTTGGATTTTCAATAGGGAGAGTAAATATCGCAGGAAGAAGAGCGAGAGCAATATAGATTAGGAAAAACTGATTATAGAAGGACCTTATTTGAGATAGAGCAACAATTAGTCCGATGATAAATAAGATTCCTAAATATGGATTAAGAGCAGGTTTTCCTGGATAATTATGTCGGCCATTGAGATCTCCTTTGAGATTAAACATAAGGGCAATTTTTGAAACATTATCTACGAGGTATGAGGCCTTAGCCTGAATACTTAATCTTTGATCTTTGAGAAAAAGCTGTTGATTGATACGGATATCAGACTCCTGATGTAGGGCTAAGTATGAGGTAAGAGGGTAAATTGTGATTACAAATGGGATAAGGAATAAAAAGAAAGTAAGAACTTTTTCACGCTTTATAAAAAGAGTGAGTAAAGGAAGTAAAAAAAATATACGTCCGGGTTGATATGAATTGAAGGCTAAGCCAGCAAATATTCCACAGAGAATGAGTTGATATAGTTTTTTCTCCTTGTGAAAATTAAGTATGAAGTAGCAAGAGACAAGCTCGAGAAAAAGCAAAAAAGGTATTTCAAAAGAAAAGCGCACAAAATTAAGATACCAATGAGAGGTAAGTAGAGCGATGCTCAATATTATAGGCAATAATAGATTTTTTTTAAAAACAAGACGTAGTATTGAATAAAAAATAAGGATATTTAATATTCCAAAGATGGCAATAGGTAGTCGCAAAGCGAAATGACTTACCCCCAAAAACTTAAAAGATAAAAGCAGAATATAGAAGTATAAGGTGGCATGGCCATCAGCAAAAGAACTAAATGGTGTGTACGATGTGTGATCTAATGAGAGCGCAAGTTTTGCCAAATGGTACTCATCCCAAGAGATGAATTGAGGAAGTTGGCCGGACTTATAGAAGATCAAAATAGTGCCGAAAAGCAAAAGGGCGATGATGCTTAGTAGTGTGCTTTTCTTTCTAAGAAAGTTCATATTTACCTAAAAGATCGTTGAACTTAATAAGTGAGATATCTTTTAGCCCACCAATAGAGTCTTTAATGAAATTCACATTTCTTGTCTCTACGTGTTTCCACGTTACTGGAATTTCTTTTATTTTGTATCCAAGCTTTGTTGCTATGAATAAAAACTCCATATCAAATCCAGCCGAAACAGACGATCCTCTTATTTTTCGTGACGTGTGATAAACTCGCATACGAGAAATTATGTCTTTGGCGGCCTTTTTCTCAAACAGTTTAAAACCGCACTGTGTATCTTTTAGTCCATTCAGATTTATGAGAGCGCCTCGTACAAAAACTGCTCCACGTGCCATAATCTTTCGAAGGAAAGGAGCTCCTTTCCTTTGCGATTTTCTTGAGCCGATAATAATGGTGTATCCATGAGCAATCTCTTGAATAAGTTTTTTTGATTCTTCGATGGGAGTGGCCAAATCAATATCAGAAAATAAGACATAATCTCCACGAGCCTTATCTATACCAGTCATCACAGCATAGGCTTTTCCTCTATGGGCATTTTCAATAAGCTTAAATTTTTTATTCTGAGGGATGTATTTTTTTTGTATTATTTCTCTGGATCCGTCAGTTGAGCCATCGTCAACAATAATGACTTCTTCAAAACGATCATCTTCACTTATAAAATTTCCGATCTTATCAAGTACTCCTCTTTGCAAATTCGTCTCTTCATTGTAGCAGGGGAGAATAAGTGAAATTTTCATAGTTTGAATTTATGCAATAATTTTTTATTTTCTCCTTAATTAATGTGACAATCTATAGATGGTAACTCCATCGATTTTTGTGGTTAAGGTTATCTTTCGAGGTGCAAAATATGCAATATCCCACTGTGGGTTTCCTATTATAAGCGGGCAGCTCACTTCACAAACTACAAAGAGTTCGTCTGCCTTTTCTAAAGTGTCCTTTTCAATTGGTTTTTTCCCACCTATTTCAAGAAAGTATCGATATGTGGATTCAGAATACCTCTCAGGAAGAGCCGTGAGAGCAAATTTATCTTGAGTCACATTTTTGGAAATCGATAGAGCCACATTTTTCGCCTTTTCAATTTGTTTTGATCCTTGTTTGGTCAGAAAAAGATAGCCCTGGGAATTTAAGTATATATAGATGAATAAAAAAATCCCAATCAAAACATTTCCTATGAACCCCTTTGGAATGTGGCATAGGATAATGGCAATGCACACAAAGTAAAATATGTATACAGCACCATAATAATGTTGATATTGAGGTCCTCCAAAAAGCGATACTCCAATAAACGTAAATGCAAAAAAAATAAAAAACATATGGCTTGTAGATTTTTTTTTCAGTTCAAATATGAAAAATAAAATGATTGTGGCTAAAAGAGCGATTAATAAGTATTGGTGAAATTCAAAATTAAATACATATTTATTGAGCCTACTAAAAGAAACCAGAATTAACGAAAATAAATTAGATTGTGCAGAATTAGCAGACTCACGGGCCAGATCTATAAATCCGCGACTGTTGAGGAAGTCGTGCCTTAGATCGAAGATGATAAGCGGCGACGTGAATATAATAAAAGAAGCTACAGCAGAGCAGATTCCGCTAATTGTTTTTAAAAAATGAGACTTATGTTTGTAAAAATGTGTTAAAAAAAGAATAAAGACGGGAATTATAAGGAAAAGCGCAAGATAGTGAAGTTGTATGGAAAATGATAAAAATGCACCGAAAAGTATGAAATAGTATGTTTTGTATGTCTTAAGAGCCTTAATCATGAAGTAGGCGCAAAAAAGCGAGAAAAATGGAAGAAGATTGGGATTCCAAGAAAAGCGTGAAAAATCAATGAGTGTCGTTGAGAAGGTCAGAAGCACAGTTGCGACCACTGCAACCCTAAAGCCAAACAATTCTTTGAGGATGAAGTAAATACAAAGGATGAAGAAAGATGCGAAAAAAGCAACCCCGATGGCGAGTCCCAATGGATCAAAATTAGAAAGTAAAAGCCATGGCGCTATAAAATAGTAGTAGAAGGGTCCGAGATAGATGTGTCCGATAGATGTCGTCGGACCAATTGCCGGAAAGTGTTCAAATGTGAGTATTCTTTTGATTATGATAGCGTCTCGACCCTGATCTCCCAAGAATGTCACGAAGTCAGAGAGTCGATAGATCCTCAAAAAAAATCCAACAAAAGCAAGCGTTATAGATATTTTATTTTTTGTTACAATAGTCTGTATGTTTCTGAAAAATCTTCGTAAATACATACCTCATTATTGTACCCTAACATTGATTGTTTTAATAAGTACTCTTTTTTTGTGGCTACCTTTCATTTTACGAATAACACCATGGTTTGGGATTCGGATAGAAGATCCAAATTTCCTGTATATATATCGGAATTTTGATGGGTTGCTTTATGTTGTTGCAGCAAAGACTCTCTACAATCCCTCTCTTATTAAAGATTTGCACCTTGAATCTGCGCTTGAACCTATTTACTTTTCTGCCCACTTTCCGCTCTACCCACTCCTTATTCGAGCCGTAGCTGGAATTTTTGGATATTTAAAAGCGATGATTGTTGTCAATATAGCCTCAACGCTTCTTTTAGTCTTCTTTTTTCATTATCTTATTTCAAAGTTAAAGATTACGAGTCATCCACTGATATTATCTACCATTCTCCTTTTTCTGCCGCGTTTTTTGGTAATTCGCTCAATCGGAGCACCAGAGAGTCTTTTTATTCTTTTTATACTCGTGTCTTTATTTCTCTTTGAAAAAGAAAAGTACTTATGGTCAGCAGTTGCGGGTTCACTTGCGGTTGCGACTAGATCTCCCGGTATATTGCTTATTCCAGCTTATGGCCTTGTTTTTATAGAAAGGTATATAAAAAAAAGATCTATTGATTACAGGTGGTTATATATGATTCTTATACCACTCACTTTACTTGGTATTTTTTTGTTTTACGGTAAGCAGTATGGCGATTTTTTTGCATACTTTAACTCTGGAGACAATCTTCATCTTGAGTATCCTTTCGCTGTTTTTAACTACGACGCCCGATGGGTTGGTACGGCTTGGCTTGAAGATGCTTTCTTTTTCTTTTTCTTTTACCTACTCACCCTTTTCTCTTTTAAAAAATCCCGCCTGAGAAGTTTTTATTACTTTATATTTGTGTATTTTAGCGCTATAGTGTTGATCCAACATAGAGATATCAGTCGTTATAGCCTGCCTTTATGGCCATTTGCACTCATTGCTTTTGAAAAGTTCTTCACCTCGCGCAAATTTCTTGTCGCACTTATACTACTTCTTCCGGCTATCTATATGCTCGCTTGGAATTTTATGGGGCACAATGTGATGCCTGTCTCTGATTGGTCGGCATTTCGATAAATAGAATATGATTAAAAAATTTATAAGCTCAACTAAAAAAATTGTAAAACGTCGTTGGTATTTGATTATTGCGGCAGTTCTAATATTAAGTCTAATCGGATGGAGTGTAGCGAACAAATCATCCAAAGATAAACCAAAAAATGCGTACACAGTCAAACGCCAGACCTTAAGAGAGACAGTGACTTTTTCAGGAGATATTGATGCTGAAGAAAAGGCTACGCTTAGGTTCCAGACATCAGGCAAACTCGCATGGGTCGGAGTCAAAGAAGGGGAGACTGTCAATAAGTATCAGGGTATAGCTTCTCTTGATCAACAGGAGCTTAAAAAGACGCTTCAAAAAGAATTAAACACATACGTCAAATCAAGATTAGACTTTGATCAGGAGAAAGAAGACACGCGGGAAGTGGTGATAGGGGGATTGGGTCGAGATGCTCGAGAAAGAGTCCTCCGAGTGGCTCAAAAAGCTCAGTATGATCTCAATAATTCGGTCATTGATGTCGAGCTTCAAGACCTCGCTATACAATTTGCAACAATCTATACACCAATAGAGGGAATAGTGACTAAAGTAGGTTCAAAGAACTCAGGCGTCAATGTGACACCAGCTCAGGCAGAGTTTGAGATAGTAAATCCCGACACAATATTCTTTTCAGCCACAGCAGATCAGACAGAGGTTGTGATGCTTGATGCTGGAATGCGCGGGGAGATCTCACTCGATTCTTTTCCTGATGTGAAAAGATATGCCACAATAGCTTCAATTGCATACACGCCAAAAGAAGATGAGACGGGCACTGTATATCAGATTAAACTGAATCTTGATCCGAGTTCTCCTGACGCGGCTAAGTTACGTTTGGGCATGACGGGAGACGTGACTTTTGTTCTAAAAGAAGTAGAGAATGCAATAGCTGTCCCAACCACATATATAAAACGAGAAAACGGAAAGCCGTATGTGCTTAAAAAAGTAAATAACAAGCCAGAAAAGGTTTTTATAAGACTTGGCTCTGAGATTGATACAGCAACAGTAGTTGACTCCGGCATAGAGGCGGGGGACGTGGTATATGATTAATCTTAAGCATGTCTACAAGGAATTTCAGTTAGATGAGGATATTCTCTATACGGCACTGTCTGATGCTACGGTCACAATCAAAGAGGGCGAATTTTCGGCCATAGTCGGCCCATCTGGTAGTGGGAAGTCGACGCTTATGCATATTATTGGCCTTCTTGACACACCTTCTCGTGGCAAGATTCTTATTCAGGGAAAAGATACGTCAACTCTTAGTGACGATGAGATTTCGACGTTAAGGAATGAATTTGTTGGATTTGTTTTTCAGCAATTTAATCTTATAAATAAACTAAGCACACTTGAGAATGTGCTTCTACCCACAATTTATAGTCGTAAAAAACTCAGCTACGATCCTGTTGAGAAGGCTTTGTACCTTTTAAATAGATTTGGTTTATCTGAGAAGGCGAAGTCATATCCCAATAAACTTTCAGGTGGTCAACAACAAAGAGTCGCAATAGCGCGCGCGCTTATTATGGAGCCTAAGTTAATACTGGCAGATGAGCCAACAGGTAATTTAGATACGAAGACAGGGGATGGTATTATGAAGTTGCTTCGAGAACTTAACAAAGAAGAGGGTATCACGATCATAATTGTGACCCACGAACCAGATATTGCATCTCGCGCTAAAAGACAGATACGGATTGTTGATGGAAAAATTCTATGAACTACTTTACCTTTTTGTTAAAATCGGCTCTTTTTAATTTTTCGAGAAACAAGGGAAGAACTTTTTTGACGTCCTTGGGAATTCTTATTGGTGTGATGTCAGTTGTGCTTCTGACAGCTGCTGGACTTGGCCTTAAGAAATATATTCAAGATCAGTTTGAGAGTATTGGCACAAATACATTGAGGATTATTCCAGGAACTGCAATTCGCAACGGGAAATTCCAAGGTGGTACGTCTTCCATTGGCAGTATTCGTTTTGATCTAAAGGATCTAAGAAGTGTGAAGCGAATTAAGTCCATTGAATACGTTGCGCCAGTATTTACAAGAAACAGTGAAGTTTCCTACGGTAAAAAGACAGAGTATGCTGATATGTACGCAACAACTGATGAGATATTCCCGAGTCTAAATTTTGAGAAATCAAAAGGAGAGCTCTTCACAAGAAGCGATTCAGAAAAAAGCAATAAGATAGCTGTGATAGGGCCTAAGTTGGGCGAAAAACTTTTTGGTCAGGCGGAAGACGCTGTAGGGAATGCTATAAAAGTCGACAATCTTAATTTTCGTGTGGTGGGTGTGACAAAATCTAAGGGCGGTGGAGGACTTGGAGGCCCTGATTTAGATTCGCTCATATTCGTGCCATATCGAAGTGCATATTCATTTAATCCAGACAAGAAATTCGTGACACTTGTTGTAAAAGTAAAGCCGGGACAGTCAATTGCAGATGTAAAAGAAGACATAACCAAGGTGCTTCTTAGGCGGTATAAAGAGGATGATTTTTCCGTATTTGAACCAACAGAGGTACTGGGTGCTTTAAACTCAATATTTGGGACTCTCAATATTGCACTTGTTGCAATTGCAGCAATCTCACTTGTTGTGGGTGGAATTGGAATAATGAATATTATGTATGTCACGGTGACAGAAAAGACAAAAGAAATTGGAATACGTCGTGCGATAGGAGCAAGAAAAAACGACATATTATTTCAGTTTCTTATCGAGTCAGTCATTCTTTCTCTTTTTGGAGGGGTTATGGGACTGGTTTTTTCTCTTATTATTGTATTTTTCGTTCAGAGAGTTTTTCCAGCTTATGTTGATCTGCCGACAGTAACGCTTGCAATTGGTGTCTCATCGGGAATTGGGGTTATCTTTGGAGTATTTCCAGCCAAGAAAGCTGCGGATCTATCTCCAATTGATGCAATTCGGTATGAATAGAAAATTTGATATAGTGGATATATGCTGAAGCTAAAACAAGTGCTCCTTGGAAGTTTTTTCTTGATTGTGATTGTTTTGGTCTTTTTTGTTTCGTATTTTATCACCACAAGTAATAGTTCCACGACAATAAAAGCATATTTTCCAAGCTGCAGATGCACGGGGCAAAAATTTGTTGGAGACGGGTGTCCAAAATTTCTTAAGTTAATTCAATGCAAATGAATCCCGCCCAAAAGATAAATCCAATAATTCGTGCTTTTATTACGTCAGAGTTCTTTTTTTGGTCGGCGTGGAACTCAATCACTCCTATATTTACTGTATTTGTGATGAAGGGAATTGATGGAAGCAATATAGCTATTGCGACGAGCGCTTATAGTTTTCATCTTGTCGTACGCATCGTGACTGAACTGTTGATTGGTAAGAAGTTTCCATACTCAAAAGATAGAGTAAAAATATTTATTACATTATTGGGTCTTGTGATTATAAGCATTGCATATATAGGACTTGCTTTCACAAGGTCTATTCAGGCGATCTTTTTATTCTTTGGACTTATTGGGCTTGGCTTTGGCATAGCATCTCCAGCTAAATTGTCATTATTTTCTATTCACCTTGATCGTAAGAAAGAGACGTATGAGTGGAGTGTATACGACGCAATTAGCATGGGAGGAATGGCAATCTCTGCATTTTTAGCCGGGCTCATCATCCACGAGTGGGGTTTTCAGACGATGTTTGCCCTTGCTGCATTGATAAACTTTATAGGAATTCTCCCATATCTTTTACTTTTGTAAAAGTGAGTTCATAGTCCTACCTTTTCGTTCACGAATTTAGCAATCTGCTCTTCAAACTTTGAGCTTGAGTATTTTTCACTTCGAAGCCTTGTATTTTCCCTCATTGTGAGGTACTCCTTGAGACTCAAGCTTTCGATTTTTTTTATTTTCTCGAGTAAAGATGTGGGGGAGAGTTCGTTGTATAGATAGCCATTTTCTCCATCTTTCACAGTCTCTATAAGGCCTCCTGAGCGATACGCAATGACAGGGACTCCATATCCCATCGCCTCAACAGGGGCAATGCCAAATTCTTCATCTCGACTTGCAAAGAGAAATGCCTTAGCGCTTTTATATATGTTCGCAAATTCTCCATCTTCCACGTATCCAAGAAATTCAACCGTCGGACCAGCAATTGATTTGAGGTAAGCTTCGTCTCTGCCTGTTCCAATAATTTTTAGTACAAAATTCATAGTATTGGCTGCCTTGATAAGGATATCTATGTGTTTTGCCTTTCCCAATCTGGAAACTGTGACGTAATAGGAGTTTTTGTCTTCATACTTCTTAATTTCGGAGAGTGGCGGTATTTCAACAGGCGGGTATATCACTTTCGAATCCCTGCGATACAATTTTTGAATCCTTCGCTTTGTCTCTTCAGAGTTTGCGATAAGATAATCTGGTCTTTTGGTTGAGTAGAAGTCCCAGATGCGAAGTCTGTGATTTATGATGTGGGCATAGATTCGAACTGCAAAGTATTTTTGCCATTCCACAGCTGTCTCGTAGCCATATAGATATCGAGGTTGATGGTGAACATATGAGATATGTATTGTTGGTTTTTTAGTAATTATGCCTTTTGACATATACCACCCTGATGATGAGATCACAAGATCGTAACCCGTGAAATCAAAGCTTTCCCAGATTAATGGTGCTAAAAAGCGAAGGGGAGAGTATAGCTTGCCGAAAAAAGGAATGCGTGCTGCCCATGATGTCTTTATATTCCAATTTTTGGAGTTAGGCGCATGATATGCAAGATTTTTTTTATTCACGAAGGCGGTGAAGATGTCGGCCGATGGATATATCTTCTTCAGCGCAAGAAATACTCGCTCTGCTCCTCCAAACTCTTGGAGCTGATCGTGCACAAGGGCTATTTTCATCTTGAATATATTATACTTTACACAGCTATGAATCAGATAACTGCACTAATCTTGGGTATTGTTGAGGGGATCACAGAATTTTTACCCATCTCTTCCACAGCCCACCTCCTTATTGCATCTCGCCTAATGCGTATTGTCCAGACGGATTTTGTCAAGGTATTTGAGGTGGCTATTCAATCGGGGGCAATTTTGGCCGTCTTTTTCTTATATGTAGGTTTTTTTTTGAAAAATAAAGAAACTGTCAAATGGATTATCGTATCTTTTATTCCGACAGCTCTTGTTGGTATAGCGCTTCACAAGATAATAAAAGGCGTTTTCTTTGAATCAATGGTACTCATCACAATAAGCCTTTTTACAGTTGGTGTTATTTTTCTTGTGGTTGAGTACTTAATCAAAAAAGGAAAATTGCCACAGACAAAATCAATAAATAAGATGACTTTAAGGGATGCTCTATATATAGGCTTTGCACAGTCTTTGGCGGTCGTGCCTGGAGTATCACGTGCTGGGATCGTCATCGTTGCTATGATGGGTATGAAGTTCAAAAGAGAAGAAGCGGCTGTATATTCTTTCCTTCTGGCCGTGCCTACAATATTTGCTGCAACTGCTCTGGACGTGTATCAGAGTAGGGAGATTTTATTGACAAGCGCGTCAAACGCATCATATCTTATGATTGGATTTGTTACTTCATTTGTCTTTGCGTATATCTCAGTACGTTGGCTCATTGGATATCTCAAAAATCATACATTGGTTGGATTTGGTATTTATCGAATAGTATTGTCTATTTTTTTACTGCTTTTTTTATTAAAATAAGAATCTTTTTGGGCCTGTAGGTAAGTGGTATACCGCACCCTTCGCATGGGTGAGTTCGGGGTTCGATTCCCCGCAGGTCCACTTTTTGAACGACGTCAAAAGATGGTAAAGTTGAGCCCAGCGAAGGAAGTCGCTCAGGTATAATAAGGGGGAGCAGCGTCTGTAGCTCAGCGGTTAGAGCACCATTCTTATAAAGTGGGGGTCGATGGTTCAAATCCATCCAGACGCACCGCTCAGTAAAAGTAAGCAGAGGTAGCCAAGGTGGTCACGGCGGGGGTCTGAAAAACCTCAGATGTCAGTTCGACTCTGACCCTCTGCACAAGGTGAGGGAAAAATTGTAAGCGGTGGTAGTTCAGTGGTAGAATGTCTCGTTGCCAACGAGAAGGTCGGGGGTTCGAATCCCCTCCACCGCTCAGATTTATATGATATATAAAATTACAGTCGGGCTTTTGGTGATTGTGTTTATTGTTATTATAATTTCTATTATTAATGCTAAAAATAGCAACAACCCAAAAACTATGAATACAACAACGTCAAATCAGGGCAAGTCGTCTAAGTTGAAGATTGAGGATTTAAAGATTGGACGGGGCGTGGCGGTAAAAAGTGGTGACACGATTCTCATTCACTACAGAGGAACACTTACAAATGGGACAGAATTTGACAGCTCGTATAAGCGTGGAGAACCTTTTGAGACTGCGATTGGCGTAGGGCGCGTAATTGAAGGTTGGGACAAGGGAGTAATCGGTATGAAGGTCGGCGGCACGCGAAAACTTACAATTCCACCAGATATGGGATATGGTAGTCAGGGGGCCGGGGATGCTATCCCGCCCAACTCAACGCTTATTTTCGAAGTTGAACTTATGGAGATAAAGTAGTGCTATCTTCTTAACTTCATAATTTTTATTTGCCGATATTTATCCCACGAATTTCCATTATGCGGAGCTTGTGTCCATCTGATTCAATTTTAATATTCGCCAGATTTTCCAACACTCCCCGCTGAAGGAGCTGTGGATAGGTAGCGTACTCAAGATATACAAGAAGAGCGCGGAGAATACCAGCATGGGTAACAAGGATAATACTTTGTTTTTTATGTGAAGCGGCAACTTTTTGTATATACGGGATAATCCGCTCAATAATCTGCGTGTATGATTCCACTTCAGGATGCTCTTCCAGTTGCGGCCAAAATTCTGGGATAGAGAGATGTGATAGTTCTGGGAAATGCTTATTTTGAATACCTTCAAGATCCATACCTTCAAACATTCCATAAGCTCTTTCTTGTAGCTTATCTGTGATCTTTACTTGAAGATTTTTTTTAGTATAAATGATACGTGCTGTTTGCTTAGCCCTGTGTAGATTGGATGAGTAGATTGCGTCAATATC
>CAZGZD010000012.1:25491-29184 GCA_964530005.1 uncultured Gammaproteobacteria bacterium | reverse complement strand
TCAGTTCGTTCCGTGAGGAGTGCCCTTAAGTGGGACAACGAACGCAACCCCCATCTAGTGTTAAAAATGTCACTAGAGACTGCTCCCGCTTTAGCGGGGGAGGAAGGAGGGGCAGACGTCAAGTCAGCATGGTCCTTATGCCTTGGGCCACACACATGTTACAATGGATAGTACAATGGGCCTTGCCAACTCGCAAGAGTGAGCGAATCCCATAAAACTATTCTCAGTTGGGATTGAGGTCTGAAACCCGACCTCATGAACTCGGAATTGGTAGTAATCGCGGATCAGCTATGCCGCGGTGAATACGTTCTTGCCTCTTGCACACACCGCCCGTCAAGCCAACAAAGTCGGGAGAATTTGAATACTGCCATTTTGGCGGAAGAGGATTTTCTTGGCGATGGGGGTTAAGTCGTAACAAGGTATCCGTTCTGGAAGGAGCGGATGGATCACCTCCTTTCTATTTTTTTTGTATATGCGGCATTTATGCGTGCATATCCAAAATTACGAAGTCCTGCCTGAAGCCTTGAAAAGCAGATGGAGGCACGTTCACAATTTATGTGAACAAACTCACCCCTTGATAAGGGTGAATCGGTCCTAACCCGATTATTTCGCTAAAGACAAACTGAAATAAACCTATCCAAGGAGAAAGGCAAAGACAGAAAAGAACTACGATATATACAAAACTGCATAAAAAATAAGAGAGGCTCCAACGACACACATTGCCAGAGAAAATGTCTGATAAAGAATGTAGATGGCTTCATTGTTCAGATTATTAAATCCCCAGTCGTATGGCCGGTATTTTTTAGGCCCAAACTGTTGGTGGATCCAGTAGATCATTTCCCCCAAATAGCGCAGTGTAATGTAAATACCAATCATCGCTATTCCAAATTTGGCATTTATGAAGACTGATATTGCTAAAAAAAATACCAAAGGAAGCAGTATAAAAATATCGCCACGAATAAAGATGAGTAAGAGCTTAAATAGAGGATTCGTCTCGGTAAAATACGACTGACTATTTATATCCTTGAGCTTTTTAAACATTTGTTGGTAAACATAAAGTATATCTCATTGATTTAGAGCTTCAAGCAAAAGACCAACAAATAAATCCTCACCGCTTGGAACAAATGCGCCATAGCTATGCCCACCTGGCATCCCAACTACCTTATCCTGAAGTGCCATTATCCCAGAAATAGTATCTGGATCTCGCTCACCTCTATCTCTCAAGCTCAACCAACCCAGCAAACCAACTGCTGATGAGTTCAATAAAGCGCTTTTCCATCCATCTGATTCTGACCCAGCTCTTAAAGCGGGCAAAAGAGCTTTGGCTGCATCTCGTTTTCTCCCATGATAATGAGACTTAGGTTTAGACAGTGTCTTTATTACTTCTGCTGTTCCAAATAGACCATCATCGTCCTGTGTAATTATCAAAGGCAAAGATACACCTTCTGATACAAGCATTGCCACTTCAGCCAATAAATCAGTACCCGTCATATCCCATCCCTCCTTCAAGGATCTTTTTATCTTATGAGGGCTTTTGTCCCATCCGAGATATTTAAGTAGTTCTATTGCTTGTTGGCGTTCCAATATGGTCTGTCCCAATCCTGCTCGAATCCGTCCTATCCTCGATAAATGACCAAATTGCTCTCGTCGTGCATCAGACACATCTCGCGGAGTCATCACAAAAATTCCGTGCAGGAGCTCTACATATGCACGTGGAAAATGCTCATCATCACGAAATCCACCAGGGGCATATGGCAGTAGGCTAATGTTTTTCAAATCCTCAAGTCCAAGCGCTACCTTATTTTTGTTTAAGATAGAGGCAAGTCGTATTGAAGTTGGTCCACCAAGTGAGTGTCCAGCCAATACCACATCCGCAACTCTCTCTTCGCTTTGTGCGATATAATCTTCAAGAACGCTGAGAGACTCAATCGCTCTTTGCGTGATAGAGTCGTCAGGGACTCCGCCTATATCATCTCTTGCTATCCACGCATCTCGCAAATGGTGCACAATCGCAATATGTGGCGAATATATCTCTCCACCGCGATTTAGTCCACCTCCCGCTTCAATTTTACCCATCAACTTTCGAAGAAGAGGTTCATACGTGGCCGGAGTACCGCCAAATCCAGGGTCAAATAAAATCAGTATACGCTTGGCATCAGACAGCTCATTTTCAGAACTGAGTAATCGATATCCAATACCCTCAGGAGTCGTTCGACTTTCAATATGCGGGGATGGAAGAGGATGCAAGGCGGTATGTACCTCAGCATACCTGGTTAAAAATCCAGTCGCACCAGCAAAAAATCCGCCTTCAGCTCTAATATGGCCCATAGTGATAAAATTATAGCAGAAGCGTGCATGAATGCAAGTTTGCAAGACGTAGTTTAGCCTGTAATCTCAATCTGCATACCAGGCCTCGGGTTGTTGAACTCATGCTGACCAGTACCAAAGACATGGTCGTCAAAATGCCGCCAGATGGAGACCTCAAGGAATAGATCATCCTTGGCACCAGAAGATCCTGGATATATGACAAGCTCTCCAATCTCACCTCCAAAGAGATTGGACACATACTTAGCCTTCTTATCAATTCCGTTGAGACGAATGTGTATATCGTCTCCCAGTTCGTATTTACCCTTGAGATCAGATTGCCGAATGGTCGTCTTAATATTGCCATAGCTATCTATATGTCCGACGTGGTAGCCAGTAAGCTGAGGTATGGCTGCTGCACCCACATCTTCAAGCTCAAGCTCGTCTTGCATATTGTCCATAAGATGCGCGCACACACGAGAATATAAATCACGGGAGCGGAACTGGCTTCCAGCATTCATACCTCGATAGATATATGCACGTTCAATCTTGTGCCGAATAAACGAAAAATCATAACCTGCATTTGGTCCGCACAGCAAGATTCCAGATTTAAGTCTAAGCACTGCAAATTCAGCCCCTTGGCTTCTCTCAACATGTGTCTCGGTCTGCAAGCGGGGGTCTGTATTTTGAAATATTATCGTATCATGAGGACGTCCAAGAGCTTCCTCAACCTCCACTATCTGAGCTGTGATAAATCCAGTATGTATAGTTGATGGAGTAGAGGAGACATAGGTGATATTTGGAAAGCTTGGATCTTTTAGATTTCCTTCTGTGGCTGATCTATACTCCTGCCTGGCCAATCTGTCATCTGCCCAATCCGCAATCACAATAAGCTTTTTCATACGTGTATAAATGAAGTAATAGTCGCGACAATGGCCGCCAGAATAATAAATATAGAGGCGAGAGTCACGATTCCATTATACCATTTGCTATTTACGTGGCGCCCCATAAGCTCTCGATCGTTCGTGATCTTAAGCAGGAAATAGAATACGACTGGCAGAAGCAGTGCGTTGAGGGACTGAGTATAGAGCACTATTTTGAAAAGCGATACCTTTGGACTCATTACAAGAATTCCAGCAACGAGCAGATTGAGTAAAAAGATTGTATAGAATGTGCGACTTTTTGTATAAGGCGCGTCCAATGTGCCTTCAAATCCAAAAAACTCAGAAAATACATACGCTGATGAAAGTGAGATTATAATCATTCCAATAATTGCCGCATTCAGCAATCCAAAACTAAAAAGTACTGCCGAGAATTCGCCAGCAAAAGGACGAATTGCGATAGCTGCCTGCTCGCCAGATAAAAGAGGGATACCATGAACAAAGAGTG
>CAZGZD010000012.1:0-25481 GCA_964530005.1 uncultured Gammaproteobacteria bacterium | reverse complement strand
CGCAGCCGTTGCGACAATGATAAAAAAACTAAAAATATTAGATATTGAGGCGCCAAAAAAAGCCTCAACTCGGGCATATGGCAGGATATCTGTTGAGAGGTTCTTGTCTTTCATATAACTCTGGACGAAGAATTGTCCCCACGGCGTAATCGTCGTACCCACAACAGCAATGGCAATAAGTAAATAATGAGTTGAGAAAAAAGATTGAGGAGGAATCAGCAAAGATGACATAGCCTCGTTCCAATGAGGCTGGCCTTTAATGGCTGCAAATATATAACAAAAATATAGAAGAATTCCAGCAAAAAATATCTTCTGACTCTTCTGATAATCAGTAAAAACAACAAGTAGAAAAGCGCAGGTTATCGCCCCAAATACAAATATTGAGGGGTGCACTCCAAGTAAGATACTCGTGGCCTTGAGCGCTGATACATTCGTCAGGATTGATCCAAAATTGGCGATCATAAGAAGCGAAAAGACAAGAAGAGCAGTGCGTATACCAAATCGCTCTCGGATAAGATCGCCCAAGCCTTTTCCCGTCACCACAGCAATACGGGATCCAATTTCCTGCGTGATTGAATAAAGAATGGTAAGAAGCGGCAGTATAAAAAGAATTCCATATCCTAAATTGGCACCAGAGAGAGAATATGTGATCACACCAGCCGCATCGTTGCCAGCCATAGTGGCAATTGTGGATGGCCCCAAGACAGCAAGAAAAAGTAGAAGCTTTCGCTTTAGACGAGCAAACATAAATATCTTAATTTAATTGATCAAACAATCCTTCAGTGACATCATCAAATGTCACAATCCCCAGAATTCGGCGCTTAGCATCCACAACGGGGAGGGCAGTAAGCTTGTATTTGAGTAGCTTTTTGGCTACGAGTTCTTTGGGAGTTGTGAGAGTGACTGAGATAACATTAGGGAGCATGAATTTGTAAACAGGTACCTCTGGCTTTTGAAGTAGCAGTTCGTGCAGATTAAAAACACCCACAAGTTGATTCTTGTTATTCACGACGTACACATACTCAAGATAGGAAAAATCATCTGTCTCGTGCTTTATCTTAGTAGTTGCTGTATGCGCCTTATCCGCAGTTGTCACTGATATATACTCAGAGGTGAGTAGTTCGCCTATTGGCGTCTTTGAGAGAGAGAGTAGATATTCAAGCTCGGTTCGCTTTTCAGGGTCAAGAAGCTGGAGGATTCGCGTTCTTTTGGGCTTTTTGATTGCAAGAAGGATATCAACGGCCTCATCTGGATCAAGATAGAAGATGATCTGCGCCGCTTTTTTGAGGCTAAATTTATCAAATACGGCTTTCTGATATGTGTGTTTGAGATTATCGATGATCTCTGCTGAGAATTCTTCATCCAACTCATCCAGAAGCTTATCAACATTGGCAATTGAAGTCTGCTCAAGATAATCTGCAAGATCAGCTGGGTGAATCTTCTCCAGCTTTTCCTCTTCTTTTTTAAGAATTATCTTTCCTCCTTCAAGCTCAAGTTGCTGCACATCTGTCCACGACAAACTCTCAGGAACCACCCGCACACGGAACCAACCCAGGAGGCTCAAAATCATATCCTCAATCTTCAGCCAGCGCAATATGCCCCAAATAGTAATATCAACACCAGCTATATAAAGGCCATTTTTATCTTGAATGAGGACATCATTTACTCGTACAAGTTTGCTTCCTTTAATATCGATAATCTGCTTGTTGAGGAGATTGCGTCCAATAGATAATTCATCTTCACTCTGAATATCTGCTGTAAATCCCTTTTTTATAGTTATTCGCCCATTCGCTTTTATCAGATACTCGATAGGCACAATGACAATCGCGCCCTTACTTCTTCGGACTGATATCTTTGTTATCTGAGGTCTTGATTTTTGTTCAAAAATAAAATCAGCAAGCCGGCCGACCTGGATACCATCTTCTGTATATACCGGTTTATTTACAATCTCCGCATAGTACAACATATTTTTATTATGCTTTAATTTGTAAAAAAAGGGAAGTGTAAGTCGTGATTGGAGATTTTGAAGTTAAATTGTTGATGTGTTATCTGTCTGTTGACAGATATTGTGCTACAAACACCTCAGCGACCCAACTTCCACTCGCATCATACTTACTCTGAATCCACTTTACCTTATTTTAAACCATGAGTGGCGTTATGACAATCACAAAAGCCAAAATAGGGGAAGAGTCAGAAAAGGGTAGGTGTGATATAATAAAAAGTTGCTACAGGCTGCAAAATATAGGGTGTATAGCTCAGCTGGTTAGAGCGCAGTCCTGATAAGACTGAGGTCCGTGGTTCGAGTCCACGTACACCCACATTGGCCGCTTAGCTCAGTTGGTTAGAGCGTCCGGTTTACATCCGGGATGTCGGGGGTTCGAATCCCTCAGCGGCCACACTTATGATCACATTTGACGACTTTGCAAAGCTCGATATCAGAATAGGAACAATAGAGAAGGTCGAAAAAGTCGAAAATGCCGACAAGCTTCTCAAGTTGGCTATCTCAGTAGGAGACGAGACACGGCAGGTAATATCTGGTATTGCCGAATTTTACCCTGATCCACAAGAGCTTGTAGGCAGGCAGGTCCCAGTACTTCTTAATCTTGAGCCCCGCGAAATTCGCGGACACATAAGCCAGGGCATGATTCTGGCTATTGATGACGATGGCGGGATCATACTTCTTCACCCAGAAAAACCGATCAAAAACGGAGCAAAAGTGCGCTAAATAGTTATGAGAATATGGGATCTTGACCCAACAATTTTATGTCGACAACACTTGCTTGGTGAACATCGCGAACTTCATGCTATCTGGTCGATACTAACAAAAGATAAAAAAGGCTACCGTCGGCATCCCGAAACCATCCGTTGGATTGGTCGAACTAAGGCGCTTTTTTTACGCCACGGGCTCCTTGTTGAGGAGATGGAAAAAAGAGGATACCATCACCACAGCCCACTTGCTCAGTCGAAAGCAAAAGATCAGAGCACACAAGACTTATTTGTGAATACTCCAGACGAGCAGATTGCTATCTTAAGGGGCAAAAAATGCGACTGTCTGGTATAAATAAGATAGATAAAAAGATATGAAAAGACTAATCGTCAAAACACAGAAAAAAAAGGAGATTATCGATATCACCAATGACATTCAGAAAGAAATAAGGATTGGGGAGGGTATCTGCTCTATATCGGTACTTCATACCACAGCCGCACTCACGCTTGCTGACCTTGATCCTGGTACTGACCTTGATATGCTTGATGCATTTGAGGCAATGATGCCGCGCCTTGCTTATCGTCATCCACACAACCCAGCACACGTCACAGATCATATTATGTCTTCAATCATTGGCGCATCTATTACTATTCCAGTTTCTGAAAATCATCTTGTCCTTGGAAGTTGGCAGAGAGTAGTACTTGTAGAGCTAGATGGACCAAGGACTCGAGAAATTGTCATCACGACGCTTGAGTCAAAATAAGATATGATTCGACTTTCTCCTACAACAGGACTCAATCTTTATCGCGAATGTCCGCGTTGCTTCTGGCTTCACTACAACAAAAGAGTCCAACGCCCTCGAGGAATCTTTCCATCACTTCCATCTGGCATGGATCTTGTGATCAAGAAATATTTTGATCAATATAGAGGATCGCTTCCACCAGAGCTACATGGAAAAGTAGAAGGTCAGTTACTTAAAGACACCGCTCTTATGGACAAATGGCGCGACTGGCGCACGGGTCTTGAGTATGTAGATCAAGAGATTGGAGCTACTCTTTTTGGAGCACTTGACGACTGCCTTACTATCACTGCTGCCCCCACAGATGGGCTCTTTGACCAAGAAGTACGCTATATTCCTCTTGATTATAAGACTAAGGGATCAGCTCCACGCGATGGTGACTCAGAGCGCTATTATCAGACTCAGCTCGACGCGTATGCGCTTATGCTAAATTCAAACGGATTCCTCGTTGCTGATTTTGCATATTTAATATACTACTACCCAGCACGTGTGGAGAAGAATGGTCTGGTTCACTTTAATATTGAACCCGTACGAGTATCAACCAGTGTTGATCGTGTCAAGAAATTATTTGCTGAGGCCGTATCTGTCCTCAAGGGCCCACAACCCAAGCGCCACCTAAACTGCGAATATTGCGTATGGCTTATGAATCGCGCTGAGGTTGAATAGTATAAAATTGAGATATGAAAAGTAAAAAATACGATATCAAAAATGTCCTGATCTTCTTCATCATTGCAGCTGCAATAGCAGTAATCTCTTTCACCATATATGGCACACAGTCTATAAAGACTACAAACTCACATGCCTTTGAGGGTGTGAGACTTCGCATACCTTTCGGGAAATATCGACTCAATACACTTTCTGTCGAGTCCGTTCAGGAAGTAGGGGAGGTCGGCAAACCGCCAAATGTAACAACTCGTGATGGAGGGATCAGCGTAAAGCTGGGCAATACTCTTGTGTGGATCTTCAATGACACACTTTTCAATCCAAAGTCCTCAGATGGGCAAAATGCCAGGTCAAATACCGCGGCTTTTGCCAATCTAGCTACTCCACTTGCAGTTGAAGAGTCGTTGGACGCAGCAGGCGCCCCTTATCAGTTTATTGAGCTTAAGCAGGATGAAAAAAACTATAATCTTCAAAAAAATAAAGGAGACGATCGATATGCTCTGTGGCCTATGTCGGCCGTCAACATATCAGACGATGAAGCGCTTATCTTCTCACTCAGCCTTAAGGTACAACCTGGATATCTAAACTATGATCTTCAAGGCGTAAATATAGCGAGTATAAAAAAGAGTGCGACAGACGCAAATATCATCGCCGAAAATGTTTTCAAGAAGCCCGAAGAATTATTTGTTCGCTCAGCCCTAAAAGATGGCCAATACATTTATCTATATAGTTGTGACAAGACCAAGTTTGGATGCGAGATTGCACGAGTCCGACAAGACAAAGTGACGCAGCGATCAGCATATACATTCTGGAATGGTAAAAAATGGGTAAGTGATATAAATGCCGCCAAAAAAGTAATTGATGCATCCTCTTCAGGCTTCTCGGTCGCATGGAACAATTATCTTAATCAGTTTGTAGCTGTCTATAGCAAGACATTTGCAAATGAAGTACTTGTGAGGACGGCCAGTCGACCAGAAGGACCATGGAGTAATCAAAAAACTCTCTTTACAGGACTTGCTCCCACTGAGCAAAGCTTTGATTATGCAGCTCAGCAACATCCAGCACTTTTTAAGGAAGATGGAAAAAAGATGTATGTAAGTTACTACCGCCCATTGGGGCCTTTCACGGGCGAACTACGGCTTGTGGAAGTATCACTTAAATAAGACTATCTTGCATTTAACCCATAGTCGTACTATAATCGAAAACCACTATGAGTAAACTTATTGAGAGTGCCGCTATCGCTATGGCGGGATCTGCTGGATTAGGACTTGCAGTTTACGATATTCACAACCGATGGGATGCAAGAAAAGTACGCCACGAGTTTGGTGTACATAGCAAAAGAGAGATGAGGAATCGATTGAGCGCTCTCAAAGGCGCATTGCCCCGATTGCGAGAGAGTAGCGGTGGAGATCAATTCTTCGAAAGACTTAGTGAATTCGGTGATATTTTTAGAGGTATGATCCCCACAGGAAGAGTATCATTTGATCTCAACGATGGAGTATCGCGCGTTTGGTTTAGTCGTTCTTTTGAAAACACCGGAGAGGAAACCATCACGTTTGAGCAAACTACTGAATATGGAATAGAGAGATACTTGCAAATCTCAGGTCGTAGGGATTCTCTCGGTCGTTTTCAGGCAGACACTATTGAAACAACGGCTCCATTTAGTGATAATCATACAGGTACAACTATTAATGGAGATGACCTTTACTCTACTGTTTCTGGCTCAGAAAGGAAGCCTACCTCAAGAGAAAGATTTGATCCAGAGGTAGCCACAAGCGCTATAAGCGAAGCCGGGCACTTTGTCGCTATAATCGATGAACTAGTTTAAACTTCTTGATTATCTTCTTTAAAAAAAGTTCCAATCTTTTTTCTTTTTATTTGTAAAGCAATGCCCCTAACTCCAAGCTCCAGACCCATCTCATGAGCCAAAGATCTCACATATGTGCCGGATGAGCAATGAATAGTAAATGATGCAGTTACAAAGCTTTGATCCATATACTTTTTGAAAAATGTATCCCAGTCTTTTTTAATCTCATTCTGCCGAAAATCTCCCTTTACTTTGTTTATTCTGGAAACAACAAACGTCTCAAGTTCTTTTGTAGTTTTTTCCTCATAACCTTTGAATTTCAGGTCATAAATGTTCACTCTCTTTGATGGTATATTACATTCGTCTATGCGGCCTTGCCGTGCCCACCAATATAAGGGTTTGCCATTCACTCGCGCCGCAGAATATGGAGGATATGGCTGATCATGCTCTCCGATAAATTCAGGAATTATTTTTTTAATTTGAAGAATCAAATTGTTTGGAATTTGGTGTTTGGTGCTTGTAATTTTACCCAGAATATCATACGTATCAGTCGAGACACCAAAAAGCACCTCAAATTCGTAAATCTTATCCAGCTTTTGATAATGATCTCGACGCTTACATTCATCTCCAACGAGAACCAAAAGTAGACCTTCAGCCATCGGGTCGAGCCGGCCAGCATATGCAAGCCTAACATCTTTGTACCCTGGATTTCGCTCTTGAAGCTCATAAAGTACATCTAGGGGAGTAGCACCTACTGGCTTATATAGCGTGAGAACTCTATTCATAATGAAGGTTATTATATAAAAAACCCCACCGACAGTATATGAATCTAAAGCGTGTGGGGCTTTTTAGCGACTTAAGTAGTTACTTTTTTTTCTTAGCCTTTGCCTTTTTCTTAGCCATGTTGACCACCCCCTCAACAAATAGTAAACTCTTAACTATAGAGTTGAAAGCTATTACAAATAGGCATTATTCACCTTCATATTAATACTTTAGAGATAGGTGTCAAGAGGTAAAAATTGAGACCATTTAAATATCTTATTCTTAAGCTATAATCAAAATATGCAGAGCAAACTAAAAGAATTTTATCGCAGTTCTTTTCGGGCTTTTTTTGAAGGACTTATCAATATTCTTATCTTTTTGCCTTATTTCTTCTCACTCAAGCAACTACTTAGGACTCTATTTTTACCCTGGAAAAATCTGGTTGCCCAAAAGACTGAGGTGGGTTTCTCTTTCTCAGAGTACTTCAACCGCTTAAGCTTCAATATCATGAGTCGCCTGATCGGCGCTGTGATGCGGCTTGCGATACTGCTTTTTTACCTTATCCTACAGATTGTTATTCTTATTTCCATCCCCATCGTAATTCTCTTATATATACTACTTATCCCTCTACTTTTTGCCATAAGCCTTACCAAGGCTACTCCTGAAGAGAAAAAACAATCAATAAAGGCCGATTTTATGTCCAAACACCTTATAAATCCAGTGAATCAAAAAAAAGTCGAGGAATGGTTTGAGCATTATTATCATGCTCAGTATGAACAGGAAAAGTGGTGGAAGCTGTCCTCTCTCATGGCCACCCCTCCAATTGGGCACGACTGGGCATATGGATACACCCCGACCCTTGATCGCTTTACTCAAGATCTCACAGATCCTGCATATCTTGCCAAGCTTAGTCCAGTGATTGCACGCGAGCTCCAAATTGAGCAGGTTGAGCGAATCCTGTCTAAAGGGAATGAAGCAAATGTACTACTTGTTGGAGATGAGGGAATAGGCAAACATACCATAGTCGATGCTCTTGCCAAGCAAATATACGAAGGCAAGACTACCGAGCTACTCGCTTTTAAGCGGATTTTAAAACTTAATATGGACGGAATTTTGGCTGAGTTTGAAGATATGAAAAAAAGAGAAGTATTCCTTGACTCTTTGTTTGCTGAAGCAGCTGGAGCTGCAAATGTAATCCTTGTAATTGACAGAATAGATAAATACACGACTAATGAACAAGGACACCTTGATATGAGCTCACAAATTGAGAAATATGCCAAAGGAAGCGAGATGCAAATTATTGGCATTACGACACCATATCTTTATGAAAGATATATACGTCCATTTGAAAATATCGGTCAACATTTTGTAAAAGAAGACATTCCTGAGATCACTAAGGCTCAAGCTGAAGCAATACTCCTAAACTCAATTCCACGCATTGAAGCACATTATGGCGTCTACATTCCATACGAGACTCTTGAGATTGCGCTCGACAAGAGTGATGTATATATCACAACAATTCCATACCCCGAAAAAACAGTCAAGCTGCTTGATAGTGCTTGTGTATATACAAATCAAATGCTCAAAAAAACCATTGTGACACCTGATACGATCAGCATCGTCCTTGAAGAGCTTACTCACATACCCACCACAATAAATAGCTCTATGCGAAATAAGCTCCTCACTCTTGAGGCGACCCTTTCAACACGTATTATCCATCAGGAAGAAGCTGTCAAATCAGTCACCTCAACTCTGCAACAAGCTTTTGTTGATCAAGGAACTCGGCATAAGCCTCTGTGTACCTTTATTTTTCTTGGGCCCACAGGTGTAGGAAAGACTGAGACTGCAAAAGCTATTTCCGCAGCGCTATTTGGTGCTAACGCACAGTTTATTCGATTTGATATGTCGCTTTACCAATCAAAGTCAGATATATCAAAGCTTATTGGATCAGCCGACACTGGAAATCCGGGACTACTGACTGCTGCTCTTCGTGCCCAGCCTTATGGAGTACTACTTCTTGACGAGATTGAGAAAGCTGATCATGATCTTCTGAACATATTCCTCACTATGCTTGATGAAGGGTATTATTCAGATGGATATGGTCGTCGAGTAGACTGCAAGAATCTGGTAATTATTGCAACATCAAATGCCGGCGCATCGCTTTTTTATCAATCCACGCAGTCCACAGGATCAGCTCTTATTCAGACACCACCTACCACAAAGGCCGTAGTCGATCATCTTGTCGAGAAAGGAATCTTCTTGCCCGAATTTCTCAATAGGTTCGACGGTATCATAGCCTTCCACGGACTCACTAAGACGATGATGGTAGATATGGCACGTGCGATTGTAGGCCAGCTCGCCACATCAATTTATGCTAATCACAAAATCAAACTTCAGATATCAGACGCCAAAATTGCAAGTCTTATATCTTCACATTATGACCCTGCATTTGGAGCGCGAGATCTCCAAAGAATTCTCAAAAATGAGATTGATGGTCAAGTAGCAAGACAGATTCTTGCAGGTCAAATACAACCAGGTCAAACACTTTCCTTATAAATTAAATTAAGTACAGTTTTCACTATGTCCAAGAAATATACGGGCTCGCTTATCGCATTTGAAGGCACTGATGCATCTGGCAAAAGTGTGCAGACGAAGCTTCTTGTCAAAAGCTTAAAAGATCAGGACAAACATGTAGCGGTTTTTGATTTCCCTCGCTACGAAAGTATGCCTGGGCAGCTGATTGCGAAATATCTCAGGGGTGAATTTGGATCAATAAATTCTATCTCGCCTTATTTTGTAGCGCTTTTATTTGCACTTGATAGAGCAGAAGTCGCACATGCAATTGGCGATTTTTTGAAAAAGGGATATATTGTGATTTGCAATCGCTATACTCCATCAAGCGTAGCACACCAAGGAGCCAAAATTAAGGAGGGTGGCAAAAAACAAGATCAGTTCATAAAATGGGTAGAAAATCTTGAATACCAGGAACATAAAATCCCACGCGAATCATGTGTCATATATCTTGATATGCCGAACGAAAAATCTTCCCAGTTACAAAAACATCGAGAAAAGCCATCATATCTTAGAGGTCGTGCAGATATTCAAGAGGCAGATACAGAGTATCAACAAAAGGTACGCACGCTATACAATAAGCTCGCGTCTACTAAGGACAATTGGATTACAATTTCCTCTGTAGACAAAGACGGCGATCTATATACGCCAGACATCATCCACAATGAAGTACTTAAGGCTCTAAAAATAAGCAGCAGGGTGCAATAGAGTAGGATATTTGACAATGTTGTCAACAGTCGAGTATAATGCCAATGAGATTATAATAAATCATATGGACAAGAGATTCACAGCACTTATCACGGTTTTTTTTCTCGCTTTTGCGGTCTTTATCTTTACTGTTGTATTTCAAGATCCTGTCAATCAACTAATTCGCGCAAATGTCAAAAATGTCGCCTCAGCTGACAAATCGCTCGTCTTTGCATGGCCACTTACTCAAAAAGCTGACGGCACCTCAATTGTAAAAGTCGATGTATTCGTAAGAAGCCCTGATAATCAGCCAGTTTCAGCAAAGCCCGTGACAATTCAGACCACACTTGGGGAGATTGTCGCAGTTGCCTCAACCAGCGACAAAAGTGGCAAAGCCACCTTCAATCTAACCTCTTCAACCCCGGGAGTAGCTACGCTGACCGTCACGATTGACAACACCGTTACAACTTCCAAGAATGTCTCCGTCAAATTCGAATAAATACTATGAAGATTACCAAAGCTGTCATACCAGCCGCTGGATTTGGCACACGCTTTTTGCCTCAGACAAAAGCGATGCCAAAGGAAATGCTACCCATTGTGGACAAGCCTGTCATTCAATATGTTGTTGAAGAAGCAGTCCAATCGGGTATTGAAAATATTGTAATTGTCACAGGATCCAATAAGCGCGCAATCGAAGATCACTTCGATATCCCCAACGAAGACCTTGTCCAGAATCTGACGGCAGCTGACAAGAAAGAGCTGCTTGAGCAGATCCATTCAATCTCTGAGATGGCCAACTTCATCTATATTAGGCAGAAAGGGCCATATGGCAATGGTACACCAGTCCTTTGTGCTGAGGCGGCTGTTGAAAACGAGGCGTTTGCCGTACTCTGGGGAGATGAGTTCATGCATGCTGAGCCCCCACGTCTTCGTCAGATGATAGATGTATATGAAAAACGAGGTGGAATCGTCATCTCTGGAACAAAAATAAAAAATAAAGAAGATTTGAGGCGTTATGGTATTGCGGAAGTAGAACCAGTCGAAGGAAATCTTTATAAAATAAAGAAGATTGTAGAGAAACCTGAGCCTTCTGATGCACCATCAGACATCGCGCTTGTTGGAGCATATATCCTGCCACCTGAGATATTCGGAGCACTTAAGTCGCTTTCGCCTGGAAAAGCTGGGGAGATATGGTTGACTGATGCAATCAATGTGCTTCACGCACAAGGTATGCCACTCTATACACTTGTTATTGAAGATGGCAAGTATTATGACACAGGGAATAAATTTGAGTATATGAAAACAGTCGTGGACTTTGCACTCAATCACCCTGATATGAACGGCAACTTCAAAGCGTACCTTAAATCATTAGATTTATAATCCATCTGATCTTTCATAATTTTATCTGCTCTAAAAACCAACACGGGCACGTTTGAGTTGCAAATTGTGGCTTCTGTTGATAGAATTTCTTATGTCAACTACATCTTCAGTAAATGTAAAAGATATCGAAAAGCTCTTTGAAGCAGGGCTTCATTTGGGTCACAAAAAAAACCGCCTCCATCCCAAAGCTCGTCGCTTCGTGTACACAATCGACAAAGGCGTCTCAATCATCGACCTTACCTCCACCCTTAACCAGATCAATGCTGCCAAAAAAGTTCTTGCAGAAGCTGCCAGTGATGGCAAGACTCTTCTTGTTGTGGCAACCAAGAAAGTGGCGAGTCAATATGCCAATGAGATTTGCAAAAAACATGGAGTTCCTCATATTACAGTAAAGTGGCCATCAGGACTGCTTACCAACTTCCAAACAATAATTAAAAACGTCAAGAAGTTGTCGGAACTCAAAGAACTTAGAGATGGAGAAGATGGAGCTAAGATGATCAAGCATGAGCGAGTTCGACTTACCAAACACATTAGTAAGCTTGAAAAATTCTATGGCGGACTCGTACCGCTTTCTAAAAAGCCAGACTTTCTTTTTATTGTTGATATTAAAAAAGAAAAAAATGCCACAGGGGAAGCGAGACAAACTCATATTCCAGTTGTCGCAATTGCCGATACCAACGCTGATCCAGGATCTGTTGCTTATCCGATTGTCGCAAATGACGACTCACCAGCCTCAGTTGAATTCCTCATCACGACAATTGTGGAGGCATACGCAGGTGGACTCAAGGCAGCGGCAAAACCTGATAAATCTCAATCAAAATCTTCCAATACAGAGGCGGATGGGGAGAAAAAGCCCAAAGCAAAATAAAAATTACTTCAGTTCACTCATAAAAATATAAAATGGCATTCGATTTTACTAAATTAAAAGCTTTAAGAGAGGAGACAGGCGTATCCTATGAGCTTTGTAAAAAAGCTCTCGAGGAGACAAGTGGAGACATAGAAAAAGCCAAAAAAAAATTACTCGAATGGGGTGCAGCGGCTGCTGAGAAAAAATCAACTCGCCGTGTGTCACAAGGTGGGATATATCACTATACCCATCACAATAAAAAAATAGCTGCACTTGTCGAGCTCAAATGCGAGACAGATTTCGTAGCTGCCAACGAAAATTTTCAACATCTTGGGGCCGAGATTGCAATGCAAGTCGCCTCAACAATGCCGGAAAGTGTAAAAGAACTTCAGAGCACCGAGTATATTCGCGACCCAAAGAAAAAAATAAGCGATCTTGTCAAAGAGGCTGTCCTGCAGCTTGGTGAAAATATAGAAATCGCGCGTATTGTGCGTTGGGAACTTGGAGAAAAATAATACTTATGAACACTCTTGAAGAGTTTAATAAAGCAGCCGATGCATCTATAGATCGTCTTCAGGAAGACCTCAAAAGTATTCGATCGGGTCGGGCATCTGGAGCACTTGTCGAGGATCTTATTGTTGAGACATACGGGGGAAGTACAAGTATGCGAATACGCGAACTTGCAACTATCACCACTGATGGCCCAACTCGAATCCTTATTATTCCTTTTGACCCATCAACTCTTGCAGATATTGAGCGAGCAATACAAAAATCAAATCTTGGGCTTTCAGCATCTGTTCAAGGAACTTCAGTCCAAGCCCTTGTACCGCCCTTATCTACCGAGCAAAGAGACAAGTTCGTACGCATTGTTGGCACAAAGACAGAAGAGGCGAGGAATATTATTCGCAACTATCGAGATGATCTTCGCCGAACAATTAAAGCACAAAAAGAAGCAAAAGAGTTGTCTGAGGACGAAAAATTTAGAATCGAGCGAGACATAGACGCTCAAACCCAAATATACATGGACAAAATTGCGAACATAAAAGAAGCAAAAACAACTGAGATACAAACTGTATAATCAATCAAAAGTATGAATATAATCATCTTTCTTATCATTCTTGTAGTTCTTATTCTTGTGCATGAATTTGGACACTTCATTGCAGCCAAAAAATCAGGCGTCTTGGTTGAAGAATTTGGTATTGGATTTCCTCCACGATTATATGGACGAAAAATAGGCGAGACAGTCTATTCTATAAATCTTATTCCATTGGGTGGATTTGTTAGGCTCTATGGAGAAGAATATTCCCAACTTGAAGAAGGAGAGCGAGCAAGACTTAAAAGCCGTGCATTTGTAAGCAAACCCCACTTCCAAAAAGCCATAATTATAATAGCCGGAATTGTCGGGAATTTTATTCTTGGCTGGGTCCTTATCTCGTACCTTTTTACTCGTGGAGTACCTGTCCCCACAGACAAAGTGATTATTGATAGCGTACAAGGTGGATCGCCTGCAAAACACGCCAAACTCGCGCCCCGAGATGTAATTTTGAAAGTAAGATCTAAAAATAAAGTCTTTATTATTAAAAAAGCAGATGATTTTATCACTATTGCCAAAAATTCTGCCGGATCTGAAATCTCTATAGAATATGCCAGAGACGACGTAATAGGGCAAACTAAACTCACACCTCGCAAAAATCCACCAGCTGGACAAGGTGCGTTGGGTGTCGTAATTACGACATTTGAAGAAAGAAAATATCCCTGGTACAAAGCTCCATTTTTTGGACTATTTGAAGCCGGGAAGATTACTAAAAGTATTATAGTCGAACTTGCTCGTACGATAGGTGGGCTCATTGCCTTTCAAAAACCAAAAGCCGATATCACAGGCCCGATTGGTATTGTTCATTTCACAGGGCAAGCTGTAAAATACGGCCAAAATGCTGTGCTTGAGTTGGTTGCACTACTTTCATTAAATCTTGCTGTTATCAACATTCTTCCTTTTCCGGCTCTTGATGGAGGAAGATTGGCATTTGTCGTATATGAATGGGTTTCCAGGCGTCGAGTAAACGCTAAATTTGAAAGAATTACCAATCTTGCTGGAATAATAATACTTTTGACACTTGCAGTTGTAGTGTCTATATTTGATGTAATTAAATTTTACAAATAAACCCATGGCACATAAATCCATTGATGTTGGGTATCAAAATATCACCATATCAGGCAAGATCGCAACAGGCACAACCACACTTGCCAAAAATCTTCAAAATGCATTGCATTGGAAGTATGTCAACGCAGGAGAACTACAGCGCAAATACGACAGGACGCACAACATTCATGAAAATAAAAGAGGTGCAACAGCCCGCTCTGATAGCCATGAGAAGGGGATAGATGAGCTGACTCGCTCGACTCTTTCAAACGAGCAGGGCCTTATCTATGAAGCCTGGCTTTCTGGATTTGTGACTCGAGATATGGACAATATTTTTCGAGTACTCGTTGTTTGCTCTGAACCAGATATCATAATTGACCGTGTAGTAAACCGAGAGAATATCTCAATTGCAGATGCCAAAGAGTGGATTGGTCGTCGAGAGCAGGAAAATATTGATAAGTGGCGAATGCTTTATGGCAAGTACAATTTTTGGGATCCACGCTACTACTCCCTTGTTATTGATACATATAAACTTGGACCAATGGAATCTTTGGGCCGAGTACTTGATACACTTGGGGTAAAAAACGGCATAGGGACCGTTTAGTCCGATGTATCGGAATAACTACGGACCCTTGTGACGCACCGCATAAATTACCATATTAAATACTAATTCGGATGCGTCCATATAAAAAAATTGCTTTATCTGGTGCAATCTGCACTGGCAAATCCTCACTCGCACGCGATCTTGCAGCAAGGCTTGGCTGGAAGCACTATTCAACAGGTCAACTTTTTCGAGAATATGCTACGAGTCACAATCTCTCGCTTGAAAAAGGCGAAGAGCAAAATCCAATACTTACCCTCAAAATTGACAATGATATGATCGACCGTGTGAGACGTACTGATCATATTGTCGTAGATGGGTGGCTGGCTGGTATGCTTATGCGCGACGCATCAGACGTATTTCGCGTTCTTCTTACGGCAGATATTGCGACTCGCATTAGCCGATTCGCAAACCGTGAACAAGTATCGCTTGTTGAAGCTGAGAAAAAGATCAGACAACGTGAAGGAAGCGTGACTCAGAAAGTAAAAGACATCTATCATCGTACTGATTTTTTTGATCCCTCTCATTTTAATCTGGTAATTGACACGACAAACTTATCTCAAGAGAGAGCTCTGGAGCTTGTGTGTGATACAATAAATAAATAATCAATCTCAATTAGAAATACTCATTCTATGCGCTATTCACATCTTTTCGGAAAAACAACCAAGGCGCCACCGGCAGACGCCACACTCACATCGCACAAATTACTCATACAGGCCGGATATATTCGCGAATCATCTGCTGGCCGGTATTTTTTTCTGCCTCTTGGTCAGATAGTTCAACAAAAAATAATCCAAATTGTCAAAAAACATATGGACATAGCCGGTGGTCAAGAGATGTCGGTTCCGCTTCTTCATCCTTTAGCCTTGTGGGAGGAGACAAACAGGGACAAGTCAGCTGGCTATGAGCTTATGAAAGTGGCTGATCGTCACGGATCAGAATTTGCACTTGGTGGGACGGCTGAGGAGATGTTTGTGGATATTGTTCGTAAGTTTCAGGTAAGTTATAAAGATCTGCCATTTAATATCTATCAATTTTCATCCAAATTCCGAGATGAGCTTCGAGCGCGTGGGGGACTTCTTCGAGTTCGTGAATTTATCATGAAAGATGCATATTCATTTCATAGCGATGAAAGTGATTTTAAAAAAGAGTACGCAAACATGAAAACCACATATCAAAATATCTTTAAAGAATTGGGTCTTGAGACGATTATTGTCGAGGCAGATAATGGCTATATAGGAGGGGACTATTCCCATGAGTTTCAAGTGCTATGCGATGCTGGAGAAGATGTAATCTTACGCGTTGCCTCACAAAATCGATATTTTAATCGAGAAATAGCCCCATCAAGCGCTCCGCACTTTGCACAAGATGGCGAGAAGATTCAACCGATGGAAGAGGTATTGGGAACGGGAATAATAGGAGTCCAAGAGCTTGCCAAGTATTTAAAAATTCCAGTCGAAAAGACAACCAAAACGCTTATATTCCAGACAGACCATGATGAGATCGTAGCAGCTGCAGTTCGGGGAGATTATGATGTAAGCGAAGCCAAACTCAAACGCGTATTAGGATGCACACATCTTCAACTTGCGGATGCCACAACTGTCAAAAAAGTCACGGGAGCCGAAGTTGGATATGCCGGCATTCTCAATCTACCCAAAAATGTGCGGATTATTATGGACGACTCAACTGCAAATCGCATCAACTTTGAGTGTGGTGCAAATCGAACCAATTATCACTCCATCAACGTCAATTTTGAACGCGATATACCAACTCCAGCCAGTTTTTTTGATATAAAAAAAGCCAAAGAAGGTGATGTGTATCCCGAGACCAGCGAGACCTATGAGATTTATCGAGGTATTGAGGTGAGTAATGTATTCCAACTTGGATATCACTATACGTCGCGCATGAAAAATGCCACATTTATCTCTGAAAATGGTAAAGAACATGAGTACTATATGGGCTGCTATGGCCTTGGTATTGGGCGCTCTATGGCTGCAGTTGTGGAGACTCATCATGACGAACGAGGAATTATCTGGCCAGCAAGTATTGCTCCATATCAGGTTCATCTTATCGGCCTTGATATGCAAGATAAAGAGATCAAAAAACAAGCAGAAGAGGTATATCAACAACTTCAGAAAAAGGGCATTGATGTCCTATTTGACGATCGCGAAAACACTATGGCAGGGGCAAAGTTTGCGGACTGTGATCTTATTGGAATACCTTATCGCCTAGTCGTCTCTAAGCGAACAGAAGGTAAGATCGAACTAAAAAAAAGATCAGAAAAAACTACAAATACTTTTGCCATAGAAAAAATATTAGAAATCGTAAGTAACATATAATGAAGACAATTGTCGCTCACCTATCACCAGATCTTGACGCAATAAGCGCAGCATGGCTGCTCAAACGTTTTAGACCCGATTGGGCCGAGGCTGAGCTCGCATTTGTCCCAGCAGGTACCACACTTGACGGACAAGTTGTCGATTCAGATCCAGATATCGCACACGTTGATACAGGACTTGGTCAATTTGATCACCACCAACTCAAAGATCGCAATCAGTCTGCCACTCGACGAGTCTTTGATTGGCTCGTCACACAAGGCCATATCAATAAATATACGATCACTCCACTTGGCCGAATAGTCGATTTTGTCACGACAATTGACAGCTTTGGAGAAGCATATTTTCCGGATCCCACATCCGACAACTATGATTTCTGTCTACATCAGTTGATTACGGGACTTAACGCAACTAACAAAAATAGCCAAGCTGTCTGTGAGACTGTCTTCTCACTCCTCGATGGAGCTCTTCTTGTCATTGCCAACAAATGCCGAGCCGAGAAAGAGCTCAAACATGGATTCACCTTTGAAAGTCACTGGGGTAAATCACTCGCAATTGAGTCAGCCAACGAAGAAGCTATGAAACTTGCTCTGAAGATGGGATATCAGCTTGTCATAAAGCGAGATCCCGTATCTGGCCACGTCAGAATCAAGACATTCCCCGCACCCCACCTCGACCTTACTCCTTTTTACGAAATACTCCTAAAGCGAGATCCGAAGGCCACATGGTTTTTACATATATCAACACACATGCTACTGAATGGATCCGCCAAAAATCCACTTTCAGTCGCATCCGCACTCTCGATCAAGCAAATCATTGCAATAGCAACTCAAATATAATACAATTGGATATCTTTCGCGCTCAAAATATTTTTTTAGTTTGTCACATTAAGGAGGTGTAATTTATATGGTCGTTGTATCAAAAAGAAAGGGAGAGTCAAAGGAGACTATGTTCCGCAAATTCAGCCGCAGTGTAATTGAAGAGAATGTCGTAGATGAAGTCCGTAAAAAACAGTTTTATAAAAAGCCATCAACTGTCAGAAAAGAATACGAAAAAGAGAGACAAAGAAATCGATACAAAAATTAGATTATCTACACATGGCGTGTATTCTATGATCACAATCATCTGCCCCTCAAGGTATAAAATCAACAGAAAAAGCTTAAAAAGCAGTACTGTGGCAAAGTTGGAATCATCTGGATTCGCAAAAACTCAGTTCATCAACATAGTCCTTGTTGGTAAAAAGAAGATGAAAGACATCTCCACAACGTATAAAAACGAACAAGTTGCACTACCTGTGCTCTCATTCGTATACAATGAGGAGGATGCAGACAAACGTCTTCTTGGCGAAGTGCTTATCTGTTATCCGCAGGCCGTACTACTTGCTGCTCGTCGCGGAAAAAAGGTAGATGATATGATATCTGATCTTGCACTTCATGGAATTGACAATATCATCAAGCACTTAAAAGACGCGTAGATTTAATCATTTACAATATATATTTGTGTTTTATCTTACATACAGACCCCGAGATTTATCTGAGCTCGATAATAAGAAAATTCGTGAGCAAATCACCACAATCCTTGAGTCTGGAAATATTCCTCACGCCATGGCGTATGTTGGGCAAAAGGGGACAGGCAAGACCTCCACAGCTCGAATATTTGCAAAAGCAATAAACTGCCTGGAGAATTCTTTTGCAAAAACCACCTCAAAATCTATCGAGCCGTGCAATTCCTGCGTTGTATGTCAAAGCATTGATGGAGGAGCATCAACGGACATCATTGAGATGGATGCCGCATCCAATCGTGGGATTGATGAGGTACGAGATATCATAAAACAGGCAAATTATTTGCCCATGAGCACCCGATATAGGGTATTTATTATTGACGAGGCTCACATGATCACACCAGATGCCTTCAACGCACTCCTCAAGACACTTGAGGAGCCGCCTGCAACAAGCATCTTCATACTCGCAACAACAAATATTGAAAAGGTCCCGACAACCATAATCTCCCGCTGCACACTTATCGATTTTGGTCGTGCAACTCAGGCGGACTTACTCGATATGCTGCGTCGTGTGGCCGAGAAAGAGAAGATCGCACTTGATCCGAAAGTCGCTGTGATCATAGCCGAACACAGTGAAAATTCATTTCGTGACGGGGTCAAAATTCTTGAGGAGTTGGCTACTCAGGAAAAACTTACAGTCGAAGGAGCCAAAGAATACCTCGGGCTTGTTGGCAAACAAGACCTTCTGGAAATTGTAGCAACCAAGCCCCTTGTCGATGCGTTGCTCTGGATAGAGCATTTTGACGGACAGGGTGGAAATGTAAGCAATCTCATCAACAACCTACTTGAAGAGCTCCGTGTACTTCTTCTGGCCAAATATAAAGTCATAAAAGCAGAAAAAGACATTGACCTTACACCTCAGCAGATCTCTGGCCTCATCAAGCTCTTGCACGAAGCTCATCAGATTCAAAAAATAAGCCCTATTCCATCGCTCCCCTTAGAAATTGCAGTTGTTGACTTTTATAATGGAAAAAAGGATAATAAGTAAATATACATTTATTAATTAATAAAAAATATGTTTAATCCGCTGGGCAAATTAGGAGACCTACAACAATTACAAAAACAGGCTCGCGCAATGCAAGAAGCACTCCAAAAAGAACAGGTTGAAGTGGAGAAAAATGGCGTCCGAGTGATTGTGCGCGGAGATCAACAAGTCCTTGAGATATCTGTTGATGGTATTATCGAGAACAGAATTGCAGATGCAATAAATGATGCAGTAAAAAAGACACAAGAACTTGCCGCCAAAAAACTTATAGAGACATCACAACAAGAATAACTCAAAGGCAGTCGTACTATTTTCCACAATCGACCAAAAATATATGAAGCTTTTTTCAGGAACCGCCAATCTACCACTTGCTCAAAAAGTCTCCAAAATTCTCGATCTACCTATAAGTTCATCCGAAGTTGTTCGATTTGATAATTCTGAGGTGCGGGTTCGTATTGAAGATGATGTACGAGGAGAGACTGCCGTCGTAATCCAGCCAACAGCTAATCCCTCAGGCACAAACCTCATGGAGCTTTTTTTCTTCTGTGATGCACTTCACCGCCAAGAAGCGCGGCGAGTGATAGCTGTGATTCCATATTTTGGCTATGCCAGACAGAATATCCAACACAGACCTGGCGAATGTGTATCAGTCAATGTGATCGTCAGATTCCTCGAAGCTCTAAGAATTGCCAAAGTATACGCATTTGACCTACATGATGAAGCCACTGAAGGGGTATTCTCAATCCCATTCAAGCATGCGACAGCATTTGACTCACTTGCAAACCGCGTCAAGGAATATGTTGGACACGAAGTAAACGACGATACAGTTGCTGTAGTATCGCCTGACCAGGGTGGTATAGAACGTGCTCGTCACTTTGCAGATTACTTCTTTGAAAAAGCAGAACATGGCCTGACCGTAATCGAAAAAAAACGAAATCTGGAAAGCCCTCACTCCTCTCGTGCACTCAGCATGTACGGCAATATTGAAGGCAAGACTGCAATCATTGTGGACGACATAGTCACGTCGGCCGGCACACTTATAAATGCTGCGGATTTATGCATCCAGAAAGGTGCAAAGCGTGTCATTGCCGCAATCTCTCACCATGACTTCTCAGAAAAGGCTCCATCTCGCATCCAAGAATCGGCAATTGAGAAATTCTTCACAACAGACAGTCTCTATCTTCGGCCGGAGCAAAAATTCGACAAGCTTGAAGAGATCACAATAGCACCAAGAATAGCCGACGAAATAAGCAGGTTTAAGAAAGATTAACTTCGATTAAATCGAGGTTGACATATTCGCGACTTATCATGTATCATAGATTTATGAAAATAAAGAAATTAAATTCTTCTTGTTGCTGCGCCTCATGCGACTGCGGGGGCCAATGTACCTGTTAGACTAACCTAATTTTTCACCCAAGGCCCCCAAGCGGGGTCTTTTTTTATTAATTTATTCTTTTTAACATATGGAATTCTTTAAAGGTATCACTCCAAAAAATATAAATGATGCAGTTTTCACCGGAAGCACAATTCACATAAGCGTAAAGAATCGTGACGAACTACAAAGAAGGCTCGCAGCAAATCAAGAAGGCCCCGATGCAATTCTTCCAATTGCAGTTATCGCGGATAGCGAAGCTTTTGGACTATCGGGTCAAACGCTCCATCCCCTTGGAGTTGGACTCTTAAGGTTTGCGCAGAGTATTCCAGGACGCGATGGCGTGCTCATAGTTGATGACAAATTAAGAGCACTCTATGATCAGCTGAAAGCAGATGATCCCTTAACGAGCTTGCTATCACATATAGGTTTGGGGATTGGAAGAGATTACTTAGAAAGGCAGGGGGTTGAGATAACCGTGAACCCAAATAGTATAAGAGCGGTTTCTATTGAACCATTATCAGCGCACCCATTTGAGCTTGCTGGCGCAAGGAGTAGGAGCGCATTAGGTCATTGGAAAAGCTCCCTTAACGTAATGGCCTTGGCAGCATCAAGAAACTAATACTCATTCCGACCTTCAAGGGAGCGCTTGAGAGTCATATAGTCTGCATACTCAAGATCAGCGCCAATTGGCAGGCCGTATGCAAGTCGTGTAACTTTGAATTCTTTACCTTCTTTATTTTTGAGTTCATTGAGCTTGTTGCGAATATACATTGCAGTCGCCTCGCCCTCCATATCGAAGTTCGTAGCAAGGACTACTTCCTCGATTTTTGAACCATTGGCAACTCGAGCCATAAGCTTCTCAACTTGTATGTCATCGGGTCCCACGTGGTTGAGTGGATCGATCTTGCCGTGGAGCACATGATACACACCTTTATATATCCCACCTGTTTCAAAAGACAAAAGATCGAGCACATCCTCAACGACTGTAATCTGCTGGGCATCTCGCGAGTCGTCTTCACATACAAAACACACATCTACCTCGGTCAGATTCAGGCAAACTGTACAAAGCTTGGTCTTACTCTTAAGATCCGCAACATGCACGGAGAACTGTGAAAGATCTTCAGCTGGCATACGAAGAAAGTAGAAAGCCAGACGACGTGCAGTCTTTTCCCCAATTCCAGGAAGTCTCTGAAGAAATAAAGATATCTGTTTAAGATCTGTCGGCAAATCGCTCATAGTGTATATTGTAGCGCGAAGAGGAGGTGCGAATCAAGTGACTAATTGTCAATCTGAACATTCTCAACTATCACCAAGGGGCGTCGACCTTTTTTCTCATATAAGAATTTTTCGACATTAGCTGTGATTTGTTTTTTCACATTCTCGATAAGTGGAGTGGATCCACCTTTGGGTTTCATAAGCCGCTCAATCTCGCTCTGGAGTGCCTCAATAAGCTTCTGCTCACGTGGTTCAAACACAAATCCGCGGGACACAATCTTGGGGCGACCAGCAAGCTCTCCATTTGCTCGGTGGATAAGAAGCACCACAACTATTCCATCCGATGACAGAGTCTGCCGCACCTTAAGGACCTCAGATCCCACATCACCCACACCATGGGCGTCCACATAGATTGTCTGAGTCGGAATATTCTCACCACGATAAGCTGATCCGCGTGTAAACCATACCGTATCTCCTTCATTCAGCATAAACACACTATCACCCTGGTATCCAAGATCTACAGCAAGCCTCTGGTATTGACGTTGATGACGAATATCTCCACCAATGGGAATAAAGTATTTGGGATTTGTGAAGCGAATAAGCAGCTTAAGGTCCTCTTGATTTCCGTGACCTGAAGCATGTAGCTGCTCCTGGATATCTGAATAGATCACATCAGCCCCCTGTATGGTAAGTGTCTCTATAAGATCATATACCGAGTCTTCGTTGCCAGGCACTGGATCTGAGGAAAACACTACCTTATCTCCCGGCTTTATCTTAAAAAATCTGTTCTGCTTGAGCGCAATCTTTGAAAGGGCGGAGGTGTACTGACCTTGAGATCCAGCAACAATAAGACATAGATTCTTAGGCGGAATGCGTGACATCTTCTCCTCTTTCACAATCAAATCATGAGCATAAGGAAGATAGCCAATTTTAGTCGCGATCTCAGTATTCTCCTTCATCGAACGCCCCATAAACACAATCTTTCGCTGGAATTTGACAGCCGCATCCATACATTGGCGAATACGGGATATATTGGATGAAAATGACGTCATGATGAATGCGCCGCGGCTTTTGCGCATCTCATCTTCAAATGTCTGTCCTACAATACTTTCAGATAAAGTGTATCCTGCACGCTCCGCACCCAAGCAGTCTGAGAGCAGACACAGAATCCCATCTCGTCCGGCTTTGGTGATCTTATAAAAATCTGGCGGACTATCATACGGTGGATTAAGATCTATCTTAAAATCCGCCCCATGATAAAAAGTCCCAATCGGAGTTTTTATAAGCATATGCATCGTATCAGGAATCGAGTGCGTCATATGTATAAAATCTGCCTCAAAATCACCGAATTTATATGTCCGATCATACTCTATCTGATTTACCCGAACAGACTGTCCAGCTCGGTCGCGGAATTTATTCTCGACAAAGTAGGCTGTCAGTTTACTCGCATATATTGGAGGACGGCCAAGTGCATCGTAGTGATAGGGGAGGGCCGAGTGATGATCTTCATGTCCGTGAGTCAGGAGAATTGCACGGATCTTGTCCACCTTATCTTTAAGGTACGAGACGTCGGGTATCACGAAATCGACTCCTAGTTCATTGTCTTTTGGGAATCCGATTCCACAGTCGACAATCAGAATATCTTGTAGTGTGTCGTTGCGATAAAGCTCATACAGATACATGTTCTTGGTGACTCCCACGACTCCACCAAGTGGCACTAATCGAAGTTTGTATGTATCCATCAATAATCATTGTACCACGATTTTGGAGTAAATGCCTATTGCCAAAGTCAAAATAGAGGTAAAGATGATATACTTACACTATGAAAATCACCGAAGATATTGTGCGCGAGAGACTCCAAGACGTACATGATCCAGAGCTGCACCTCTCAATCATTGATCTGGGGCTTGTATATAAAATAGCTATCAAAAAAGATACCATAGACATCAAGATGACACTTACATCGATCGGCTGCCCACTCTTCCCAGTGATTGAGGCTGAGATCAAAGAAAAGCTCAAGCCTCTCGGATTCAGTGAGGAAAATATCACAATCACCCTTACGTTTGACCCTCCGTGGTCGATGGAGCACCTCACAGAATCTGGTCGAGCAAGTCTTGGAATTTAAGCACAAAAACTGTACCATAAATGTATGGCACAGAAAAATACCAAGCCGCAAATTTATCGCAATCCATTTGAACAAGTTGCCGAGATAGGACAAAGAATTCCACAACACGTAGCTCAGCAAGTGGTTGATACTTTTAATCCTCTCTCAGCACTTGATGCCAAAGCACCAATAGATACAGTAGCCCTCAAACGAGAAGAAGAAAAAGTAAGGAAAGAGAAGAAAGCAAAAGGCGAGGATTTTACGCCTCTTGATATGCAGATGCTTGAAGAGAAGTATCGCAAGCAAGATGAATACAAAGCGCAGCAACTCAAAAGAAGGCTTTTTGATCTTGTTAAAAAGGGCGAAGAAGAAGCTATCGAAGCGCGTCATAAAGAAGAGGAAGAAAAGAAAAAGGCAGCGGCTGAGGAAGAGGAGCAAAAGCGCAAAGAGGAAGAGGAGCAAAAAGCAGCTGCCGAGCAGGACAATATACCTCAGGGCAAAGAGGCTCGAGGAGGGCTATTTGCCAAGAAGCCCAAAAAGCAAATACAGATGGAGAATGCTCCAGAGCGCAAAGCAGCAAAAAGCAAACAGTAAAGTCAACTTCACTATATAATACATATATACATCGGGGTGTAGCTCAGATGGCTAGAGTGCACCGTTCGGGACGGTGAGGCCGGCGGTTCGAGTCCGCCCACCCCGACCATTCAAATTGCTACAATAAGTAGATATGAAGCTTTACAATACAGCCAGTAGGAAAATCGAGGAAATCGTGCCACTCAATCCGCCAACTGTCACTTTCTACGCGTGCGGTCCCACTGTGTACGACTACACTCATATCGGCCATATCCGCACATATTTGAATGAGAATATTCTCAAGCGTACACTTACAAGATTTGGATACAAGGTAAAACACGTGATGAATATCACAGATGTCGGCCACC
>CAZGZD010000011.1:0-31555 GCA_964530005.1 uncultured Gammaproteobacteria bacterium | reverse complement strand
ATTGTTTCCATCACCCACATATGCGAGTTTAAGGCCTTGGAGCTTACCCTTTTTCTCGTGTATGGTAAGTAGGTCAGCGAGTCCCTGGCATGGATGATTGTAGTCGGAGAGTCCGTTTACGACAGGAACTGTGGCGTATTTAGCAAGTTCTACAATATGATCGTGCGAGAATGTGCGAGCCATGATACCGTCCACATATCGGCTCAGCACTCGTGCAATATCAGCTACTGATTCGCGTGTGCCTAGCCCAATCTCAGCTGGAGATATATAAAGAGCATGTCCACCAAGCTGGAGCATTGCTACCTCAAAAGATATGCGGGTACGAAGAGATGGCTTTTCAAATATCATACCCAGTACTTTTCCCTTCAAAATAGACCCGCTTCCACCTTTTCTAAGTTCAGCTTTAAGCGCGACAGCATTGTCGAGGAGCTTTTGTATATCTTCTGCAGTTAGATTTGCAAGATCAAGAAAGTGTTGCATTTAGATATTGTATCAAGCCACTCGTGGAGTTTCACTTAAAGGAAGTGCTCTAACCGAATCGCCTCGATGACTATTACGATAGACAAAGCTATTAGCATCTAGTGCAGCATTTCTGGATCTTTCTTCAAACTTACCTCTTTTAATTTGAATACCTGTTAACCACGCAAGTGCAAGATATACTGGGGAAATATTTCTTGTCCTTGTCCATTGTGCTTGACCATCAACGACTACGCCAATTCTCCTCACAGGAATATCTTTAGATTGGCCAAGACCAAATAAACGCGGCAATGGAGCTATAGATGTAAATTGCTGAGAAACATGAAAACTGTGTTCATTCATTTAGAAACTATTATATAAGCACAAGTTACTAAATACAACCCTACAACAGTCCGTTCGCACTAATCTACTTGCAATTGGATGTTATAAGAGTATTATAATTTCAGAAAATATACCGAAAGGAGGTGATTTATACATGCAAACAGTAGTTGTAAATAATGCAGCTGTGATAGTCGCTGCACTCGCACAATTCGCGATAGGCTTCTTTTGGTATGGACCTTTATTTGGCAAGGCCTGGCTCAAGCTTATCGGAGTATCAGCAAGCGTGATGGGGTCGGCCAAAGGCTCAGATATGGTGAAGCCGATGATCATAAGCCTTATTCAAGCACTCATCACCGCCTACGTGCTCGCGCATGTCTTGGCCTTTGCTGAAACAAAGACAGTATATGAAGGATTGCAAGGCGCATTCTGGGTGTGGCTTGGGTTTGTGGCCACGACATCAGCTTCGTCTTATGTATGGGATCCGACCGGCAAAAAGAACTGGAAGCTCTGGAAGCTGGATAATGGGTATTACTTAGCGTCTTTGCTTGCGATGAGTGCGATCATAGCCGCGTGGGTCTAATGAGCTTGGTCTGATACAATAAAGAGATGAAACGGATCGCAAACAGGCTCTTTAATCGAGAGTATCAGGCAGTGTCAACCTATGAGGCGGGTATATCTTTGACCGGCGCTGAAGTCAAGTCAGTGCGAGCGGGCAATATTCGCCTCGAGGATTCTTATGTGAAAATTATGGGAGGGGTACCTCAGCTTATAAATGCTGAGATCTCAATCTACAAGTATGCCGTACCTCGTGATTATGAGCCTCGCCGCACTCGCGCTCTGCTTCTCCACAGGCGAGAGATTCTCAAGATAGAGAGTAAGAAAAAGCAAGGGGGCAGATTGACTATCGTACCTGTCGCATGTTATAATAAAGGGCGTCGTATCAAGCTCGAGCTGGCACTTGCCAAGGGCAAGCACGAGATTGCCAAGAAGAAGCACGAGCGCGCTCGAGACATGGTACGAGAGATCGAAAAAGAGATAAAAGATAGCGCACGAAAATAGCTTTTGAAAACATGGGGATGACTGGTTTCGACGGGAAAATCGCTCTTTGATAAATGACTTGGGCCCATCTATCGGGTCAAATAGAAAACGCTAAAAGCAAATTCGCTTAAGCAAAAAGCTTTAGCGGCTTTGGATGAGATTGCTAATTTTGGCCTTGGCCAGACTTTTGCAGCTCAAACTCAGTTCGCTCTGGCTGCTTAATTTATTTTAAGCACTCCGTATGAGGTTTCGATCTGGTTCAACGCATATGGGGTCAAACCAACCAGGTTTGCAGATTTTGAGGAATCCCGATTATCCTCTTTATTCAAGTATTTTAATCGGCAGCTCAAATAAGGGTTTGTGTGTCACCAGATTTGAGCAATAAGTACAAAACACACTATCCCAAGCTACACATTTTTCAAATTGCTTTCTCGGACCCGGGTTCAATTCCCGGCATCTCCACCAAATTTATATCAATTTCTTGAGTAAATCAAGGTTCCTATTACGGCTAAAGCTCCAATAATTGTGATGGCATTGAGTAGGGGCTCGATGTACTTGTGAGACTTATTCTTCTTCGACCTTCTTTTAAGGTATGTGTGCCAACCAAGGTGAAGAAGTGTGATGTTTATCGGTATTGCGAAGGCCAATACCAATGCCTGTTGATTATTATTGATGTTGTGACGGGTAAAAAGAGATAGAGTGACAGCTGCCGAGATCACTCCAAGAAGAATATCTGTGATTGCGTTAGTCCAGCTTTCAATATAATTATTTATAAGCTCGATACCTTCATATAGCACAGCAAGTATGAGTATAAATATTAAAGATTGAGAGTAGGTAAGTCCAAAAAGTGATGCAAGAGAGGCTATTATGACGCCGCTTGTGATGTGAATGAGTGACCAATAGTCAAGGTACTGGCCATGTCCCCACCCAAAGTGTATAGCTTCCCGAGGCGGTCTCTCAAAATATTTACCTATTTTCATTTAAAAAGTTGAGTTTGTTTTGAATTAGTCGATAGAAATCTACCTTGGGTCTTCTGTGCATGACGCGGGACTTTTTATAGTTTCAATAGGCAGGTTGGTAGAGTTAGTCCGTGGTACTTCGCTGGAGCAAACTTCTTCTACTCTGATCTTACTGGCCACATCAGTGTCAAACCTATCGTTTACGATAGACCAGTTCTTTATTTGATTCCTCGCATTGTATCCGACTCCTGAGGTTGCCGGTATACCAGTCCAACGATTATTTCTAAAGAGGATGTTGGATATCTTCCACGGTGCCTTTTGTCTTTTAACTCTGTCTCCCAACAAAACTATATGGCGAACAGGACTCCTGAGATCAAAACTATTGTTTTCAAACCAAAAGTTTTCTGTTGGGAACAGTTGGTCTTCTGCTCCCAAATTATAGTTGCCCCGAATTTCAAGCGCTGCTTCTGGACTGACGCCACCGGTTCCCACCATATTGGAGTTGAGTAGCCTGACGTCTTTTGCGTCACCTATTGAGAAAAGGGCTTTATAGCGGCTTGAACCAGTATCGTCAATTTTAAGATTATTAAATGTTATATCGACCGATCTTTCGCCGATATCAACAACCCAGACTTCTCGAAAATTGGGTGGTGTACAATTGGTGTTTTCGCTTGGCGGCGTGCATGGTATCGGCCAATATTTCAAGTTAAGATTTCTAAAAGAAGACTGAGATGAACTCATTTTGATCTCAACTGCACGACCTGAATAATCAGCGTCAATATTAGTGAATATATTTTTAACCAAAGCATTTACTATTATTGGAGAAGGCATGTCTTCAAACCTGATGTTTTTTACAAAACACACATAGCAAAGTCCTCCGCCTATACCTATATCTCCACCCTTAAAAATTAAGCCCGACAACTCTACCCACTGTGCAGCATACCAATTCACATCCCGGCCCATCACGTAACTATAAAAGGGACTACGACCTTCAATTTTGCAGACTACAGGATCTGAGATAGTATTGAGGGCGCGATCGGCAAGTTGGATATTGTTTCCTTCGATCTTTCTGATTCGATTAAACTGGACGAAGTCAGGTTGCTGATAATCACCAACCTGAAAATATTTTTTCGACCTCACACAGATTATCTCACCTGTCTGAAGTCGTTGTGTATCTTCTGCATTTTTTAGTGTAATTGAGCTTGAGTTTTTATTCCAGACACTCTCTTCAACGGGGAAATTTGTAAATGTTTGCTTTCTTCCTTCAGAATCCAGTGGTTGACCACCATATGCCCATGGATGAGCAGTTCCAAGGAGAATGTGAGTTTTTGCATTTGGGTCTGTACCCACATGCTCAATAATACTTTTACCAGGTGTGCCTATGAAGCGGACAAATGATTTCATAAATAACATTTTGGTGATGCGATAGCGACCAGGAGGTACAAGCAACACTCCCGATTTTCCTTCTCTGATTTTTTTATCAGATATATCATCAATCGCCCTCTGAAGTGCCACAGTATCATCAGTGTCATCATTGGGAGTAGCGCCATAATCGGTGACTTTTGGCCAGTCTCCAATAAAATACACGGCTTCATTGGATGGAGCGCTTACTGATCCGTTGGAGGCAATCGCACTTACTCGCGCCTGAAGCTCGAGAGGATTTCGAACATTACTGACATCAATTGATGCTGATGTAGCCGTTGATACACCATCATCGTATACAGTCCATGTTTGTGAACCTACTGGTTTATATTCGAATCTGTAATCGACAATGGTTGTCCTTGATTCAGGTGGAGCTTGCCATGTGGCATTTACTCGTCCTCCTTCTACTTCAATCTTAAACTGCTGAGGTGGAGGCGTATTTTTTATTTCACTCGCACGACCAAATAGATTGATTCCCTTCATGGATAATATATATGCGGAGGGAAGTATAAGAAGTAGTAGTACCATAAGCGCGAGGGATACTTTGGCGCTGAGTGAAAGATTGATCCAAAAAGACTTGAGCTTTAAAAGTCTGAGCTTAAAGCTTGATAGAGAATTCATATGTATATATAACTATAGAGATTTCTATGTAAGCTTGTCAAGTAAACCTCACAAGTATTTCCTCTTCCTTTTCAAGATAGTGAGTGGATATTGATTAATCTTATAGTGAGTGATATACTCCAAATTATGACAGAAGCGGTTGATATTAAACCCCCAGTTCGCGAAAAGATCTCATCTGGAGACTTTTATTTGTACGATAAGAGAGTAATTTCTGAATTACAAGCAAAAGTTGGAGAGCGACCAGTTGTGGTACTAAATGGAATGAATACAATCTATGCTCCAGCCGAGGGAGATCCAGATGGCGAAAGAATTCCATATGACAATGTGCAGGAGACTATTCGTGCGATCCGCGAGGAAGTGCCCGATGTGTTTGTCATCGCATGGACCGGCAAAGGGCCACGAGCAAACGTTGATAGGGCAGTTGGAGACACTGCCGATCTTGTAATAGGAGAGGAAAATGTAAAGCGGCCGGAGGGATTGTCTGATGAAGATGCAATCCAAAGATATGTAGATTTTATTGATACGGCTAATTGGCTCAGTGATGGTCAAAAAGAAGCGTTAAAAAGCGACGGAGTAAAGCCGGATGGAAAATATCCACAACTTTTTGCGAAAGGCGCAATTGTCATTGTAGATAATAAGCCCGACATAGGGCGTATTCTCAATCCAGGAGAAGAAAGTCCTCACTTGGCATTTGTTAACTCAAATGAATGGAAAGAAGAAAGAAGTCTGCCTGTTGGTATAGCCTATCGTATAGCGCAAAAATTAATACACAGGTCTCCCACTCCACAATAGTATATTCTTTCCTATACCATTTTAGCTGGATTTATCCAGCGGTCGAAGTTAGTATCTTTTATGCCAAGTGAAAGAGCGGCTTCTTTGATGCTCGCTTCTTCTTTATGAATATTTGAGGGATTTTTAGGAGCTTTTACTTCACCCATGGAGTCTTTTTCGATTCTGAGTTTTGCTGGCATGAGATCTATTCTATCATAATAGCCTTTTGTGACAATGCGATATTGAAATTTATTAAATCTTTGTTATAATCTTCACATGGCAAATCAAGAAGCAGATAGAGCGAGACGAGCGGGTAGACCAAGACCAGACAGAGTTTCCTTTAGACCAGAACCCCCTGAAATTCATTTTGCAGGGGCTATTGGGGACGGGCCATTCACTTTGTTAGAACGAGATGGAACCTTAACACCAAGCGGATTGTTTGTAATTACTTTTCATCAAGCCTTATTAAATCTTGGAGTATTGAGACCGACAACAGGAGTTTCTGCGAGTGTGCAGACCGCTGATGCTTTAAGCCACCCACCTCAAACGCCCAGTATTCATGTGACGGAATTGTAGTATTTAGGAGTTGACAAAGGAGCACGAGTTCCTTTATAGTAAATTTATATGACAAATTTAGAAGAAGGGAACACTCACAAATTCATTTATATAGTAATTATTGCATTTGTTCTTCTTGCGGCTGGAGAGTATTATCTTTATCGTCAGCAACTTCATGTCAATAAGATGGTGTCTGAAGGTCTAATGCAGCTTAAAGAAGCGACTAAGGGCAAAGATTTGAAAAAATAATTTTTATTTCCTGAAGAGCTCAAGAGCAACTACATTGTTGGGTGCCATAAGTACACTTCTTTTAATCTCCCCATCTTGCGCGACTCGTATAGTCCCGGCCGTGATCGATCTACCACTGAGATAGTTGATTGCGAGTCTATAATCGCCCGGAATAAGATTGGTGAAGGTGATGGGGACAAGCTCATTATTGTTGCCTTCTTGGTCATAGTTGGTGAGAATAATAACTATCTTTTTGGGAGATATGCTTCCTATTGCTCGCACATACGTACCTTCTCCATCTATCTTGAGGCGATATCCTTCTAACAAATTCAACATTTTTAGCGCGAAAAAGCGAGGTTTTTTGGCGCCCTGATAGCTCAAGATTCCCCAGCGTGGCTCTGGTCCATCTTTGACTTCGAAGCTGAAGGCGAGTTTGATCTTCTGATCTATAAGGTTGCGGGCTGCCGCCACAGTATACGCTGCGCCGACTGAGGTGTGGGCTGTGATATTGGGCTCCGAGTCATATCCCCATTCAGTAATGATTTTAGGAAGCGCGTGGAAACGGCCAAAATCTTCTCGTGGTATCCAGTCGTCGATGTTTTGAACATCACCTATAAAATCATCCGGACTTTTGGTGTAATGATGCCAGCTTAAAAAATCAATTCTCAAATTATTATCTGCCACGTAGCGCAAAAATACCTGGAACCAATTGCGATATGCAGCGGTGATACCAGGTCCACCAAGGTGAAAATTGCGGACATTGCGAGCAGATTTGGCTCCAAATGAGGAATAGGAGTAGAGGACTTTATAGTCTTTGTCGCCCCCATATAGACTCCATTTGCCAAAAGTCTCAAGATCGGGCTCATTCCACACCTCATAATAGATATCAGCCAGCTTATTTCCAGATACAGCACCTCCGCACAACACAGTATTTTGCCCGCTATAATGTTCTATTGTGCGCTGAACCAGTACACTCCACTCATTCCAGTTTGCTGGGCGCCCGATGAGAGATCCGTCTATAGACATCACGGGAGGCATATAACCAAGAGCAAAGAAAGGCTTGGCTCCCGCAGCATAGATATCGCAGACTGTAGCATCGAGGCGGCTGAAATTGAGATTTAAGTTTCCTGATCCATCGCGAGATACCACATCATAAAAATCATAGACATGGTCTAGTCGGATGTAGCGGGGCTCAAGCTCGCGGGTCTGCGGGATGACATTGCCAAGCATCTGGACACCTTTTTCTTCTCCGCCCTGTGCAAGTGCTTGCCAGTTGAAAAAAAGAGGACTCACGATTTGTCGCGAATCAATGACAATATTGGCTTTCTCAGGCGCTGCTTTGGAGCCGTATCTAAGCCACCATATGGCAACTGGTATAAGAATAAGACAGACAATGAGTGTGATGATCAATCGTCTTTCGACGACATGCTTGATATTCATACTACACGAATAATAGTATGGAAAATTGGTGAAGATTGCAAGCTAAGGAGTTGAAGAGCTTTTATGGACAAGGGGCTCTAACACATTCAATCCTACGGGTCGGAGTCGGTGGGCAGGGTGCGAAGGTACAGTTGGGACCTGTTCGTCCAACCGCTGACCCGTCGGGACAAATCTTAGCGTCTTCAGTACAGGCAGAACCTGTCGGTGTCGTGGACACCGCCGGCGTAGGCGCATTGGGATCGACTGTGACACGAATTTTTTTGACTTGCCCTTTTCTACGATTTCCGCAGACCCACGGACTAAACTTAATTGTGTAATCGAATCCTGTTGGTTGTGCGTTTTCAAAATCAAAATCAATTCCATCTTGAAAATCATCGACTTTGATAGCTTCAACGGTGATATTTTCTCCTTGGCCACGTTCGGCAACTCGCTGTGCCAAGTCTTGCGAGATGCCACTATTGTATGCTGTAAATAGAGCAGACTCTGAAGCTGCTTTTTTGGTAATAAGCACATCATATGCTTGAATTGCTGGATCTGTCGATTCCCACTCGATTTTTTGAGATCCAGCCGGTATAGTCACTAATCCAGCGCTACTTGTGGAGGAGACTTCAATTCCACCAATTTTTATATTTTCCACCTTTCTTCGTGCCCGACAGTTGAGTCCTATTTTGCCATGGGGACCTGAAGCACTGGAGGTAAAGTCTTTTGGTGACTGCACCGCAAATGCCGATATGAGAACCAAGAAGGCGGCTGCTCCTAGCACAAGACCGGATAGGAGGTTGATTCTATGACCGCGACGGATTACCTTTTTTTTCTTATTTTTAGCTTTTGCCATAATGAATGAGTTGACTTACTTTAGCACCTGGCAGCACTTCTTGTCAAGATGTGTGAGTTTATATGATCAGATTTAGATTGCCCGTCGAGGCTGTATAATAAACCCATATTAGTATGAAAGTGCTTAAATTTGGTGGGACATCGTTGGCTACGCCTGCACAGATTGAAAAGGTCTTGTCTATTGTGATGCCACAAAAGGATGAAGTTGCAGCGGTTGTGATCTCTGCATTTGCTGGTGTGACCAATGCACTTTTTGAACTTGCTGAAAAAGCTGCAAAAAATAATAAGTGGCAGGATGATTTTAAGGTTTTATCAGAACGTCACGCGGGTCAAATTCCGAGCCTTATAAAATCAAAGAAACGACAAACTGAGACAAAAAAACAAATAGAGATTCTCTTGGGTCAACTGGAGAAAAATTTGGAAGAGGTATCTATAAATCGGCGCCTCACAGAGACAGCGCATGATGCCATTTTGAGCTTTGGGGAGAGGTTGTCAGCCACCATAATTTCTGCAATTTTTATCGATCGCAGTATAGATTCACAGTATGTGGATGCCCGTGAGATTATCCGGACAGAAAAAAAAGCAGGTCGTGCGCGGGTTGACTTTGCCCAAACAAACAAACTTATAAACGCTGCATTTTCAAAAAACCCCAAAAAGCTTAAAGTCATAACTGGCTTTATCGCGGCAGACACAAGTGGTACAACCACGACTTTGGGACGCAGTGGATCAGACTATACTGCCGGGATATTGGCCGCAGCAATTGACGCGTCAAGTGTCGAGATATGGACAGATGTAGATGGAGTGATGAGTGCAGATCCGAATATAGTGCCCACAGCTTTTTCGATAACTGAGATGTCGTACAAGGAAGCGCTTGAGATGTCGCATTTTGGAGCAAAAGTGTTACATTCCGAGACAATCACCCCCCTTATGCGCGCGGCTATCCCACTCATCATAAAAAATACCAATAATCCAAAGCACCCAGGTACGACAATCTCATCTGAATCTTCACACAAAGATCTTATGAAGGTAATTTCATCAGTTGCGAAAGTGACTATTGTTCGACTAACTGGGGCAGATATGGATCTGGTCGCGTCTCCAGCGTCTCGTGCTTTTGGGGCACTTGAGGTAGCCGAAGTACCAATACTTCTTGTCACGCAAGCATCAAGTGAAAACACTCTTTGTTTGGTGATAAATCGAGAAGACACTGACCGTGCAGTGGATAGCTTATCTAAAGAATTTGTGACTGAGATTAAGCATGGCTTGGTAAATCAAATTCATGCGGAGCAAGAATATGGACTCATTGCAGCAGTTGGAGATGGTATGCGAAGTATCCCGGGAATTGCTGGGCGATTTTTCTCTGTGCTTGGCCGAGGCGGTATCAATATTGCAGCCATCGCACAAGGATCTTCTGAGCGAGTGATATCGGCGGTCGTTGCAGAGCGCGATCTGGAAAAAGCCGTAACGTATGTACACGGAGCATTCTTTTATATGGAAAATACTGTACATCTTTTTATTGTTGGTACAGGGCTCATTGGATCAACACTCATGAGACAGATTCATCAGAAAAGCCAGTCGCTCAAAAAAGAGCGAGGTATTGATATTCGAGTTGTCGGAGTAGCAAATTCAAGGAAGATGCTTGTCGATCATCGAGGTATATTGTCTGCTTCTTGGGAGGGTGAACTTAAAGGTCGAGGGATGAAGACTGAATTGAAAGAGTATGTCGAAAGTATAAGCCGACTTGATCTACCTCACAGTATATTTGTCGATTGTACAGCCTCAGAGTCACTTGCTCCTTTTTATCCTCAGATCCTTGGGCACAATATCTCAATTGTGACACCCAATAAAAAGGCAAATACTCAGGATTACAAAAAATATCAAGCTTTGCAGCAAGCAGCCCATAGCTCACGGGGTAGATATCTGTATGAGACCACAGCAGGTGCTGGGCTTCCGACTATAAGTACATTGCGAGACCTACAGGCAACAGGTGATCTGATACTTTTGATTCAGGGGATATTTTCAGGCTCTTTAAGCTATATATTCAATAATTTTGGAACTGGAGTATCTTTTTCATCAACTGTAGCCGACGCAAGAAAAAAAGGATATACAGAGCCTGATCCCCGCGACGATCTAAATGGTATGGATGTTGCGAGAAAGCTTCTTATTCTTGCCAGGGAGCTTGGGCTTCGATTCGAGATATCAGACATTGTCGTACAGAATCTTATTCCACAAGATGCACGATCGGCTAAGACCACGGAAGAGTTTTTTAAGCTTCTTAAGGAGCATGACGCCGAGTTTGAATCGCTGGCTAAGCGCGCCGCGGATGCCGGTCGAAGTCTTCGCTACGTTGCGACACTTGATATGCGTGGAAAAAATCCAAAAGCGTATGTCAAGCTTATTGAAGTGGGGGCAGACAATCCTTTCTATTCAGTAAAAGGGGCAGATAATATATTTGCATTTACGACACAAAGATATAGTGAGCTCCCACTTGTTATAAAAGGACCTGGAGCAGGTGCGGATGTGACGGCTGGTGGAGTATTTGCTGATATACTTAGAATTGCAGATTACTTTGTCACATAAGGCTATGATACAAAAAGAAAAGATACCAGTTGGGATAATCGGCGCAACCGGCATGGTCGGCCAGCGTTTTGTAACGCTTTTAGTGGATCATCCATGGTTTGAAATCAAGGTACTTGCGGCGTCAAATCGGTCTGCTGGGCAAATGTATGGAGAAGCAGTCGCCAATAAGTGGAAGATATCAGATCGATTACCCGATGTGGTCAAAGATATTATTGTCCAAGATGCCTCAGATATCTCGGCAATTGCCCAAAAAGTACGACTTGTGTTTTGTGCAGTAGACATGGAAAAAGAAGATATAAAAAAGCTCGAAAATGACTATGCAGCGGCAGGTTGCGCAGTCGTATCCAACAACTCCGCACACCGGTCATCTCCAGATGTGCCCATGATCATGCCTGAGGTAAATCCAGACCACGTGGCGCTTATAGATGCGCAACGCGAAGCGCACGGATGGAGTACAGGACTCATTGTAGTCAAGTGCAATTGCTCCATTCAATCCTATGTTCCGCCACTTACTGCGTGGCGCGAGTTTGGACCTAAGCAGGTTGTCGTTACGACGCTGCAGGCGATATCTGGGGCTGGGCGGACTCTTGATTCGGCACCAGAACTCGTGGACAATGTGATTCCATATATTGGTGGTGAAGAAGAGAAGTCAGAGACAGAGCCTCTTAAGATATGGGGGCATATTGAAGGCGGAAAGGTAGTGAATGTGACCACCCCAACAATCTCAGCGACATGTACTCGAGTGCCTGTTGCAGATGGTCATATGGCCTCAGTATCAGTGAAGTTTGAGAAAAATCCAACACAAGAGGAGCTTATTGCTGCACTTTCGAATTATCAGAGTCCAATCGCAGACCTCGACCTTCCCTCGGCTCCTGATAGATTCATTACGTATTTCGACGAGCCAGATCGTCCGCAGACCCGGCTGGACCGAGATTTGGGTCGTGGCATGGCGGTTTCGGTAGGTCGACTTCGCCCAGATCCGGTACTGGGATGGAAGTTCATCTGTCTATCGCACAATACGATACTTGGAGCAGCAGGAGGGGCTGTACTTATGGCTGAACTCCTGAGCGCAAAGGAGTATATTTGACGAGCAGAATTTTTGTGGTATAGTAATTTCATACCATATATGAAAGAACAGATAAAAACATATTTCGCCGAATTTATAGGTACTCTGGCTCTCACTCTTGCCGTCACTTTTTCACTTAATACGCCCAACTTCCCCATTCCCACACCGGCCGTAGCCGCACTTACCCTTGGCCTTTTTGTATACACAGTGGGGAGCATTTCAGGATGCCACATCAATCCAGCTGTCACAATTGGATTGTGGGTGAATAAAAAGATTGTAAGTCGTGAGGCTATTTTGTATATCGTAGCACAGGCTCTTGGTGCATTTGTCGCGCTCAATATTGGCCGCACATTTATCATAAGTCCGACAGCTCTTGCGGTAGCTGATACGTATCGGGTATTTTTTGCTGAGGCAATAGGTACATTCTTCCTCGCATTTGGTATAGCTGCGGTGGTAGCTGGAGCTGTGCATGAGCGTTTGTCCGGACTTGTGGTTGGAGGCTCACTATTACTTGGAATATCGATCGCATCAATTGGAGCTAACGGAGTACTCAATCCAGCAGTAGCCTATGGAATCAAATCTTTCTCCACAGCATATGTCGTCGGGCCTATCATCGGCTCAATTCTCGGCATGAGCACCTCTTTCTATCTCAATAAAAAAGGCAAATAGCCCATCCTGAGAGGCGCTTCTTGTAATTTATCTACTACTATGAGATAATATTGCCTAATTTTATTATATATCCTATGTTTCTAACTGAATCCGGTCCTCGTCCTCCTGAAGGAGGTGAAATGTCGCCAAATCTCCGTTTTCTAGATCAATATCGAGCTAATCTTAAAGTTCATAGTCTTGAGGATATTGATTTTACAAGATTTACAAAAAAAGGGATCAACACGCTCCTTCTTGATGCTGAGGGTACATTTGTAGGGCACAATGGAATTGATCCGAATCCTGCAGCAGTCCGCGCGATACAAAAAGCTAGACTGCAGGGAATAGAACATATTGCAATCATCTCAAACAAGGCTCCCACAGATGAGGAATCTTTTCTAAAACTTGCCTGGTGGGCTGAGCAGATAGGTGCGGATATTGTCTTTACACCTGAGGGGCAAGAAGATCGCAAACCAAGCTCTCGCATGCTTCTTAAGGCTCTTCAGCATTTTGATATATCAGCAGATAAGGCACTTATGGTAGGTGATAAACTTACGGCCGACATTCGTGCTGCCAATTTTGCTGGTATTCAGTCGGTATGGGTGAGAAGATTTGGAGAGGCAGATCTTCTACTTGATAGAAAGATTCGTCGTCCTGGAGAAGAGGTCGCGCGACAGATTGATAGTCTTTTTCCGGAGCGTGAAGATGGTCCGCCAATAAGTGAAGCTGCAAGAATTTTACACAATCTGCCGGCTGAGTCGCGAGAAGAACATATCACAGATACAATGTCTCCAAATTGGGACCCGGACAAACTTTCACTTGAGTTTATGTATAAGCGATCCGACAAAATCTCAGGATACGGAGCTCCAATGGTCATTCTTCCTGATGAGGTAGAAAATGCAATTCCTGATATGTGGTATGCCCCAGCCGTTGATGAAATTCGTGACTTTTACCAAAATGTGGAAGGCCTGCCACAAAAATTTATTCAGCCGTTTAATAAGTTTATGTATGATCATGGCCGTGCGGTGGCCAATACTATGTCGGTGGGTCGTGTGCTTCTGAATGTGGTAGCTGCTGAGCTGTACAAACGAGATCATAAAAGAGCCGCCCAGGTAGTCCACGGAGCGGCATGGATACTTGATGCTTTGGATGGTTGGATTGCTGGAATGAGCAAAGAAGGAAAAACAGCATTTGGCGGATTTTTGGATGAGTTTCTTGATAAGGTCTCATCGGTTATTATTGAGAAGGCTATCGCCGAGAAAAAACCAAGATTTCAGAAACACTTCAAACTCAGGACAGCCCGAGAAGGAAGTCGTATCATGCAACGAGTACTTTTTAAATATAAAGCAAAGGTGGATGTGCGTGCAAGTGGATCGGGCAAAGGGAGCACTCTTCGCGCCACACTTGCAGATAGCTTTGCGCTTTCGCCTGAGTCGGATGACTATCCAGGTCTTGATGAGCTATTGCAATGGATGGCAACTGGTGAAAAATGGAAGAGCTTTTTCAAATCACCAACTGAGTGGCTACGAAGAGATGATGTGAAAAAACATACAGAAAAAGAGTTGGAAGACATAAGTGAATTGCTATATCAGAAAAAAAATCCCAAACAAATTCCCATTGAATGGTAAAGACACTTAAGAAATAAACACGAGTTTCTCTCATAATGTAGTTTTCAGCTATACTAGCCACATGAGTCTTGCAAAAATTCAGAATTCGCTCAAAAGTAAGGAAATTGATGCGCTTTTTGTCACGAATTTCTACAATATTTTATACCTCACAGAATATATAGCAGGGCGGCCGGAAGAGCGAGAAGTGTGGACTTTGGTGACAAATAAGAATCTCTATGTGTTTGTTGATGGGCGCAACATAGAGGATGCGAAAAAATATAAAAAAAGCTTTACTCCTCGTCTTATCTCTCAAGATAAGCGGCTGAGCGATCACTTGATAGATATTTGTAAAAAGGAAAAAATTCAGCAACTGGGTTTTGAGTCTCAGGATTTGAAAGTAGCAGAGCTTGAACATTTGCAGGAGAAACTTAAGGGGATTAAGCTTATTGAAACAGAGAAACTTGTTGAGAATCTACGTGAGATAAAAAGCGCAGAGGAAATTCAAAAACTCAAAAAAGCGGCGACTGTTGCGGATCAATGTCTTGAAGAAATAATAAAGACTATTAATGTGGGGCAGACAGAAGGCGAGATTGCATATCGCATTGAAGATTGGTTCAGGCAAAAGGGTTACGCGCCATCATTTGCTCCAATAGTGGCATTTGGTGCGAATGCTGCATCACCCCATCACAATAGTAAAAAGACAACGGTTAAGCTAACGAAAAACACCCTTATCCTTATCGACTACGGAGTACGAGTAGACGATTATTGCTCAGACACGACTCGTATGTTTTTTTACGGTAAGCCACCAACCGAGATTCAAAAGACATACGATTCATTAAGAAAAGCACAGAGCGCAACAATAGATTCAATGCAGAATCTTAAAAATACGAAAGATATTGATGTGTATTGCCGAGCAAGGATGAAAGAATGCGTTCTTCCTGATTTTGCCCATTCCACAGGACACGGAGTGGGCCTTGAGGTTCACGAAGGACCCCATATATCTTCAAATTCCAAAGATAGGATAAATGCAGGGCAGGTGTTTACCATTGAGCCGGGAGTATATATTCCGAGCAAATATGGGATGCGGATTGAGGATATGGTATATGTGAATAAGAGTGGAGATATAGGAGTATTGACTCAATTTCCCAAAAATCTCATCTGCCTTTGATTCTGATACAATATATCGCACATGGCTACAGTTCCAAAACACAAAGTCGTACTTGTCGTGATTGATGGGTGGGGATATGCACCTGCAGGTCCTGGAAATTTTGTAGAGGCGGCCAATACTCCAGTCATAGATAGCCTTTTATCGAAATACCCATATACGCTTAATAAAGCATCTGGTAATGCGGTGGGACTTCCGGAAGGCACTCAGGGTAACTCTGAGGTCGGGCACCTTCATATTGGGGCGGGGCGTGTAGTGTGGCAGGCATACGAGCGTATTAACCGTGCAATTAAAAGCGGAGAATTTTTTACAAACAAGAAGCTCACAACTGCACTGGAAAATGTCAAAAAGCAGGGATCAAGCTTACATCTTATCGGCCTCTGCTCGGACGCTGGGGTACATGCCCATATAGATCATCTTATAGCCACCTTGGATCTGGCCAATCGTCACGGAATCAAAAATATATTTATACACTTTATCGCTGACGGGCGGGATGTTGCGGAAAAGTCTGCCCTCGAATATATTAAAAAGATTAAAGACGTGGGGATTGGAAAAATTGCGACAGTCTGTGGGCGATATTTTGCCATGGATCGTGACAACAATTGGGATAGAACACAGGCGGCGTATGATTCACTCATAGATGGAGTTGGAGAACATGCGAGTAGTCCTGAGGAAGCAGTCGAAAAAGCATATGCGCGTGGTGACAAGACAGACTACTATATAAGTCCCATGAGTATTGTTGACGCAGATGGTCAGCCAATTGGAAGAATTAAAGATGGCGACACTGCTTTATTTTTCAACTTTCGGACAGATAGACCGCGTCAACTGTCCCACGCTCTTCTTGATGAAGCATTCGATTCCTTTACTCGCTCCAATAGACCAGATATCACATTTTTGACAATGGTGCCGTATGACAAGGCATTAGAAAGAGTGGCCATCTTTGAGCAGGAAAAAGTGCCTCACCACCTTACCGAGACACTCGCTACGCACAACTTAAAAAAACTCAAAATTGCCGAGACCGAAAAGTACGCTCACGTTACATTTTTCTTCAATTCACAGATAGAGACTCCTTTTAAGGGAGAAGACAGAATTTTAGTCCCGAGTGCCAAAGTAGCGTCTTATGATTCTGAGCCCAAGATGTCGGCTGAAGATATTACAGAAAAAGCAGAAGAACAGATTGCACGTGGAGTGTATGACTTTATTCTTATCAACTTCGCAAACCTTGATCTTGTAGGTCACTCAGGTGTAAAAGAAGCGATTATTGAGGCTTGTGAGACTGTGGATACAGCTATTGGGCGGCTTGTCTCTGTTGCTCTTGAAAATGACTACATTGTGATTCTTACAGCAGATCACGGAAATGCTGAGGATAGCCTATATCCTGATGGTCGCCCCAAACCGTCGCACTCTCACAATCCGGTGTATTTTATCCTCGTGTCCGGCCACGAAGATCATCGGAATATTCAGCTCCGCGCGGGGCAGCAGTCTGATGTTGCGCCGACAATACTTCACCTTATGGATATTCAAGTACCATCACAGATGACTGGAAAAACTCTGATCAAATGAAAATTGTAGTTATTACAAAATTTATTCTTAGATTTTTAAATTTTTATCATGCTCGCTAAAGTTGCATCTGGTACGACAATTGGTCTTGATGGGACCTTGATTGAGGTAGAGGTAGATGTGGCATCTCGTGGATTCCCCACATTTACAATCGTTGGCTTGCCCTCAAAGGCCATTGATGAGGCTAAAGATCGGGTACGTACTGCGATTGTCAACGCAGGGTTTCAGATGCCCGATTCTCGAATCACGGTCAATCTTGCCCCAGCTGATATTCCTAAAGAAGGATCTGCTTTTGATTTGCCCATTGCCGTCGGAATTCTAGCAGCATCGGGCATGGTAGATTCGGGATCACTTGCAAAATATCTTTTCGTGGGTGAACTTTCTTTAAAAGGTGAGATCCGCCCAGTTCCTGGAGTCATATCACTGGCTCTTATGGCAACTAAGACAGTGTGGAAGAATTTATTGATTCCCACAGATAATGCCAATGAAGCTGTTGCGGTTGACACAATCAATGTGTATCCGGCTCATACCTTGACAGATGTAGTACTACATCTAAATGGAGAGAAATTAATTGATATATACAGACAGTCTACATCTTCTGATACAGATCCAGAGGTGGAGTATGAAATTGATTTTGGAGATGTCGCAGGACAAGAGCAAGCTAAGCGCGCACTTGAAATTGCTGCGGCTGGATTCCACAATCTCCACATGAAGGGGCCACCTGGAGCTGGTAAGACAATGCTTTCGCGCGCATTTCCATCCATCCTTCCAGCACTGACGAGAGACGAAATACTTGAGGTGACGAGGATTTATTCGGCCAGTGGGCTTAATAAAAATCACAAGCTTATCAAGACTCGACCATTTCGTGCGCCTCATCATACAATTTCTCGCATTGGTCTTATTGGTGGAGGTACCCATCCGCGTCCTGGTGAGATATCACTTTCTCATCGAGGAGTACTTTTTCTGGATGAGTTTGCCGAATTTCCACGATCTGTACTTGAAGCCCTCAGACAGCCACTTGAAGATGGAGTTGTGACCATTGCACGCGCTGCAGGGAGTATCTCCTATCCTGCTCGCTTTTTACTTCTTGCCGCATCCAATCCATGCCCATGTGGATATCTGGGTCATCCCAAAAAAGCCTGTCGCTGTGCCCCGGGTGCGATTATGAAATATCAAAAACGCCTTTCAGGACCAGTGCTGGACAGGATCGATCTACATGTTACTGTGCCACCGGTTGATCACGACACATTGACAAAATCCAAAAAATTGTCAACAAGTAGTTCGATTCGTGCTCGAATCGAAGTGGCACGAAAAATTCAAAAGACGCGCCTCCAAGATACCCGTATTACAACAAATGGCGAGATGACCACGGCTCATATTCGCAAGTATTGCCGTATGAGCGCTGATTCAGTATCGTTGCTTAAACAGGCGATATCTCGGCTTTCTTTATCAGCGCGAAGCTATTTTAAAATCATAAAGATCGCAACTACCATTGCCGATCTTGAAGGCGAACCTCGTATTCAGTCCAAACATATCGCAGAGGCATTGCAGTATAGAGTGCAAGAGGACTAACTTGCCCTTGACAAGCCTATATAGTTTCGTTAAGATTTGATTCATAGCTATGAAAAGACTACACAACGCACAAGAAAAAATTTTCTCAAAAATAGGAGCCTTACTTATAAGTACAGCATCATTTTTATTTGGAGCATCCTCGGTTCTTGCCGTAAATCGTGCTACTCTTCAGGTTAAGGAAAGTGCTCTCGGATTTAAGATCCCGACATTCGCAGATATCATTACTTTTTTGATTCGCTTCGCTTTTGTTGGTGCTGGAGTGATGGCGCTTTTATATCTTCTTATGGGAGCATTTTCATGGATCACATCGGGTGGAGAAAAAGAGAAGGTTGAGAAAGCACGAGATAAGCTACAGGCCGCAATTGTTGGAGTAATACTTGTGGTTGTAGTTGTCGCACTGGTCGCAACACTTGAGCAAGTAGTTTTTGATCAAGCACTCTGCTTAGGACTTACATGCCCGGCTACAATTCCTACACTTCTTAAAGCTCGGTAATATACAATAAGTGTATGTGGTCACTTATTCCGCCAGTATATGCACAAACCAAAGATTGGGGCGATTGTGTTGTAGATGGAGCTCCCACCCTCAAATGCCTTGAAGTGGTAATTGGCAATATTATATTTGCAGCATCAGGATTTGTCATTATCGTACTTTTCATAATGTTTGTTATGGGTTCGTATTTGTATCTTACGTCTTTGGGTAATCCCGAAAAACTCAAAAAAGCACGGGGCACGCTGACATTTGCTATTGTTGGATTTATTCTATTTATTGCTTCATTTTTGATACTTCGAATTATCGACTTTTTATTTTTGGGAGGTTCAGGAGTTCTTCTAAAGCTTAACCTTCAATAAAATTGAGGTGCAATTTATTGCGAGGTAGTTGCTTGTGGGGTGACAAAGATGACTTTTACACCTTGTTCTTGTGGGATTGGGGAGATTATCTTGTTGCGTTCTTTCATAAACGAATAGATAACAAATAAACCAAGAGCAAGGCCAATGGAGATAAGAATCATACCTACGACTTTCATATATTTATCCTGCTTCGGATGATATAGCGAGGCCGCTTTTGGATTTCAGAGTATATCTTTCCAATATACTCACCGATGATGCCAATTGTGATGAGTTGGACTCCTCCCATAAACATGATTCCGACAAATAAGGCTGCCCAGCCAGTGACCCAGTACTGGGCAAAAAATATCCGTCCAAGTATTGCATACAAAACTCCGATAAAGCCAACAAATGCTGATGTAAATCCAAGATATATTGAGATGCGGAGAGGTTTGGTTGAGAAAGACGTAATGCCTTCAAGCGCAAAATTCATCATTTTTGAGAATGTATAGTGAGTATGTCCTGCGTTTCGCCGCATACGACTGAAATAGACAAATTCGGCTGGAAATCCACCCCATGCGACGAGACCACGAAGAAATCTGGGTTTTTCACTCAGGTTGTTTAGGAAATCAACCACATCACGGTCTAGTAGACGAAAATCTCCTACTTCTTGTGGAATTGGTTCGTCAGAGAGGAGGTTAATGCACCTGTAGAATAGATATGCGGTAAGTTTTTTAAATGGACTGTCTACATCGCGATTTTTACGCTTAGCGTAGACAATCTTTGCACCAGATTCCCATTTAGCAATCAATTCGGGAATGATCTCAGGTGGGTCCTGAAGGTCTGCGTCCATACTTATTACACAGTCACCACGTGCATTTTCATATCCTGCAGCAAGCGCCATTTGATGGCCAAAATTGCGATAAAAGCTGATGAGCTTTATAGTTTTATTTGCTTTAGTATGAATGGAAATAGATGCAACTGTATTATCGGTGGATCCGTCGTCTATAAAAAGAATCTCATATTCGTAATGTGCAAGTGTCTGTGTAAGGGTCTGAATTAGAGGGTCAATGTTGTGCTCTTCATTGAAAACCGGGATGATTATAGACACGCACTTTTTCATCATGAAGATATTATATAAGTATATAAGTGCTTTGTGTTACGGGGCCGGGAGTTGAACCTGGTCTAGGAGATTATGAGCCTCCTGTGCAACCGTACACTACCCCGTAAAATTCAAGATTGATAGCTACTATTATAGCTAATTTAGCTTTTTAAGTCAATGAATCTATCTTTCTACTTGCTTGCGAAAAAGAGCGCAAGCCATTGATACCAGATGGGATGATTGGGCTTTTTCATGGGGCGCGGCGTGGGCGTGGGTTTGGGCACGAGAATCTCTATCTCATTTTTTTTTACGAGGTTCAGTTTATTGCGGATTGTTTTTTCCACCTCTGCCTGGTCTCTTTTTTTTAATATTTGTGTGCGAAGATTGATATTTTTCTCCTTTTCTGTCGTATATTCACGACTTAATGCATTGTAGAAAAAAAGCGTTTTCTGGTAGGTAAATATATTGCGAGTGAGTGAAAAAAGCAAAAATGCCACAAGTGCGATAAATGCAATTTTTTTCAGTCTGTCCATACTTTACAGTATAAACAAATTATGTGGAGGGGTGCTGCGCCTTAGCTTGTGAGCTTTACGACAAGTGGGACTATACGAGAGGGATCAGCCTTTGCTTTAAGCCGTCCGACACAGATACCAATAAGTGCTTTTGAGTTTTGCTTGGCAAGGTCGCTGTTTTGAGCAATAATAACCTTGACCTCATTCTCAAGTTCTTCTTCACTCAACTCTTCCGGTAGGTATGTGGATATGATTTCAAGCTGCTTTTTGTTTCCTGCAACCAGATCATCCCGGCCGCCTTTTTCAAATGATTCAATTGAATCTTTGAGCTCGCGGGTAATTTTTTTTAGAATTACAAGCACCTCTTCGTCAGTGAGAGTATCTTTTTTTTCAATCTCTTTATTTTTGATCTGTGATAGAATATAGCGCAAGACGTCGAGTCGGTCGCGGTCGCCAGCACGGAGAGCGACAAGTTGGTCCTCTTGTAATTTAGCACTTAGCATTCCATAATTATACTGTATGACGAGTATCAAGCAAGACGACGCACTCGATATTATCGCAAACTTTCAAAAAAAGCTCATCTCCGATAAACCCACAGTTGCCCTCATGTATGATGATGTTCGGATGATGCATTTTAAGATAAGGCCGCTCAGTGGAGATATCCTAAATATCAATATGCAAGATACTGGATTTATTGAGACTCTGTGGAATCTGGGTAAGCTTGAAGAGCTTTTCCAGAATGAATACTACCGACTGCCGATTGCACAGCGCAAGATATTTTTTACAGTATTTGATCGAATGCACCAAAAGTATCAAGAAGACCTCAATCGTATGAGTTTGTCTTTTAAAAAAGAGCATGCTTCACCAACCGTTGTGGAGATGGAAATCTTCAAAGACACCTCCAGAAATGTCAATTAAGAATATTTTGCGATACACATGAGATCTCCTGTTGTTCTCGATCTTGAGACCAAGTACACATTTAGAGAATTTAGCGATCACCGGAAGCTTGAGATATCTGTTGCGGCTTTATACGATTACGCAACCGATACACAGATGACTTTTTTGGAAGATGAACTTCCGAAGATGTTTCCATATCTTGAGCATGCCTCATACATTGTGGGATTTAATATTGTGTCCTTTGATCTACCTGTGCTATCTCCATACTATCCAGGAGACACCTCTTCATTTTCAACATTTGATATTCTTGATGATATTCGAAGTAAGATTGGCCATAGGATTGGACTCAATGATGCGATACATGCCACTCTCGATAAGAAAAAGACAGGTCATGGACTGATGGCGATTGATCTTTATAAAGAAAAAAAGTGGGAAGAGCTCAAAAAATATTGTATGGATGATGTGATGCTTACGAAAGCGCTTTTTGACTATGGAGTCGCAAATGGTCGTATATATTATCTCAATGAGCGGGGGAAGGTAGAGATTCCTGTTTCCTGGAGTAAATATATGGAAGATGAAGGTGACTCTGATGTCTCACTCACTCTTCCTTTTTAAGATTGATGATTCTTTTTCATTGATTCTATCTTTCCTTTAGCTTTCTGGTATTGGGTGATGCCAAAGACTAATACAATCAAGCCTGTTGCGATAATCACAATTGAAAGTAGGTAAAGAATAATTTCACTGGAGAAGTGAAGAAGAGTGGCACCTACAGCAAGAAGCGCTATGAACGTGCGGATGTAGGCAAGAAGAGTTCTTTCATTGGCCAATGAGGTTCGGCTTATTGCCAGGCGATCTCGAGTGATAAGCTCACTTTTTGGGAATTTTGAATATGGATTTTTCATTATTTTGATGAAGCATTCATTATATCATTAATAGAAGAGTGGCTATTTTCTTGAGCTTAAGATTGGTTTAGTTATTCTCATGCTGAAGGCTAATCCTCTGCTGCTCTGAAGATCGTGCAGTGTGGTATTTTGAGTTAGGCCAGCCGCTGCGATATGAGCCACCCCCCAAACTAGTTCGTCATCTCTATATGGGCCTATATATGCAGATCCACCTGGTTGTAGTATTCGATAAACTTCCCTATATGAAACAACTGCGTCCTCAAGACTGATGAGTCCAGCGGCAAAATACGACAGTCCAAAGTGAGATACTACGGAAGACATCGACTCATCTCTTAAGGGGAGATTAGATGATGTGGAAGCGGTGGCTGGAGGCAAATCTCTAATTTTTCTTTTTAGAATTTTTGTCCGTCTTCTTTTATTTCTTTGTGCTTTTAAGGAAAGAAGTGGGTTGATCCCAATAACCGTAATACCAATTGCTTCTGCATCACGTGCAAATCTACTCCGAACGCCCGCTCCAAGATCTGCGACATAATCTCCAAGATCTTCAACCCGAAATCCCAAATCATGCTGATATTCAGGAAAGCCATAGTCCGATACTTCAGAATCTTTATATTGAGCTTTGCCATCGGGAGTTTGATTGTTGCTTATTTTTTTAATAACAGAGATGATGTGATAGAGAGTTAACGGATCAACGTCACCCCTTGGCGTAGCGACAACCCCATTTTTTCCTTTTGTAAAATCATCAGAGACTGCACTCTCCAAAACACTAAGAAGTGTAGCTTGTCCCGACTTGGATTTTGAAAAAAAATCTTCAGCAAATCCGACCATAAGAGATAGATCTGCTCTATTTCCAAGTGGAGAAGGACCGGGACGTCTAAATCTTTCCATAAGGTTGAAATTATACCATCTTGAGGCTCCAAATCTATTCTTACCCTTTAATATCTGGAATTCTTCGGTATAATTATTCAGTTGAGTCAATCCCCGGTAGCTCAATGGTAGAGCAGGAAGCTGTTAACTTCAAGGTTCGAGGTTCGAATCCTCGCCGGGGAGCCAAATAAAAGTTCTTTATCAAATTACTTTAATTTGATATCATATAGCGTATGGCAACATTAAATCCTTGGATTAACTTCAACGGCAATGCAGAAGAAGCCTTTACGTTTTATAAATCAGTATTCGGCGGAGAGTTTGCGAAAGTAGTGCGTTTCAAAGATATTGCCAGCACTGAATTCAAAGTACCAGAAAAAGAAGAAAATAAAATAATGCATATTGCCTTACCTATTGGTAATGGTGCTATGTTGATCGCAAATGATGTTCCAGAAATCCTGGGACGAGTAAATGAGCGTGAAAATCGAAGCAAAATTTTGGTAAGTACGGAAAGTAAAGAAGAGGCGGACAGATTATTTACTGGCCTTTCGGCTGGCGGAGAAGTAGAAGGACCGATGGGTGATAGTCCTTGGGGTTCCTATGCCGGTATGTTTAGAGATAAATACGGTATTGAATGGATAATAGAATTTTCTCCTGATAAATAAATTCGTTATTTAAGGTAGTAATTAGGCTTGATTAGTTGTAGTAAGGTAGGTTCTAGTCTTTTCCATAAGGTGGAGCAAAGTTTAGATTATCGAATCAATCTATTTATTGGATTTAATTTAACATTAAAAATTAAGAAACAGAAATATGACTTATGCATTTATCCAACAAAATCTGTGGATATTTATCATCCTAGCAATATGGGAGATTGCCTGGAAGGGTGTCGCTTTGTGGAAAGCTGCCAGGCGTAGACAATTTAAGTGGTTTGTAGCATTGCTTCTTATAAATTCAATTGGTGTATTGTCAATACTATATATTGTATATTTTTCAAAGAAAGCAGACTCGTAAAATAATCACGTTTCTGTTCCTGAACAAGTCAACCAGGGGAGTCACCAAAGAGGTATAATAAAATATGCCAGCAGCAAATAAAAAATCCACAAAAACAGCTAAAGGATTCTCGGACGATGAGCGAGCAGCGATGAAGGCGCGTGCTCTTGAGCTTAAGGCAGAGGAGCGAGCTATCAAGAATAAAGCCGCGGGTGAGCAGATATTACGTGCAGCAATCGCCGCAATGCCAGAGCCAGATCGGTCCATAGCCAAACGAATTCATGAAATCGTAAAAGCGACAGCACCAGATCTTTTCCCAAAAACATGGTATGGGATGCCCGCGTATGCAAACCCCGACGGCCGCGTCGTTTGCTTCTTTCAAGCTGCGAGCAAATTTAAATATAGATATGCTACGCTTGGTTTCCAAGAAGATGCACATCTTGATGAAGGTGCCATGTGGCCGACATCATATGCGCTAAAGAAGTTGACTCCTGTTGAGGAGGCGAAGATTGTCGAGCTGGTCAAGAAAGCAGTGAGCTGAACACGTTAATCAAGATGGATCTTTTCTTAAATTCCAGAATCAATCTTTTATTGCTACTTGCATCCCACTCTCAAGATTTGTCCCTTAAGCAGTAGAGAGGAATTCAAACCATTGTCTTTAATAATGCTTGCAAATTTTGTTCCTGATCCTAGCTTTTTCTCTGCAATATTCCACAAATTATCACCAGTTTGTACGGTATATTTACATGTGTTCTTATTTGCTGAAATTCCAAGTACTGCTTTTTGGGTTTTTTTATTTGTTGCTGTCGTATTTGCTAATAAGCTTTTAGTTGTTATGGGCTGGTTTTTATAATAAGACAGTTTGCTTTGAGCACTTGTCGCCGTAATTACTTTCATTTCATTGCTCCATTTTCCAGGCATACAGCCATTCCCTCCTCGAATTTTAAAATAATAGATTGTGTTTGGAGTCAGGCCTTCTATCTTGTGTGATATGACGCCAGCGCTTTTTTCTTGATTAAATTCTGTTCCGTATCGCTCTTCACCTGTTTGCAAACCATATGAAATGAAATATTTATTAGTTGGCCCTATCGCAGGTGCAAAATATAGAATTGCTTGTGTATTTGAGGTGTCTATTTGAAAAAGATCGGGTGTAGATACTGGGGGCAAATCGGCACATGATGTCTTTATTGTGTTGCTTCCTGCAACCGACGATTCTGAAGTATTTGAAGGGTCTGTAGAATCAGGCATTGTAGATGTGCGAAGCGTTGGATAGCTACTTGCGTTTGTCTGCCAAATCGTCGTAAAGTCCCAAGCGCTTAGTGGGGCATTCGAGCTATTATTTTTAAAATAATTTGGCGTACTATTTCCGCTATTTACCGCGGTACATGTAGCAGAGCCCGATGAAATACAATTTGATGTTCCAGCAATCGTCGCATCAAAATATACATTTGTTGCAGTACCAACTCCATACCCGAGCGCTGCACCCCAATCATCATATGTACCACTTACCGAAGATGCTGCAAACGAGTCGCTAATTGTATTCGTGCTAGAAAAATATCCCACCAATCCTCCGACAAACCACGCACCGGACGGTGCAAGTGTAGCCGCACTATATGATTTTTGAATAATCGTATTTGAGCTTGACGCATCATAACCAACAAGTCCGCCCAACATAAAGCCTCCGGTATAGGTTCCCGTCGTATATGAATTTCTTATGATGGTATTATTGCCCGAGATATATCCTACTAATCCACCCTGTGAACCAAATCCTGAAGTAGTGGAATTCCCGGTAAAAGCACTTTTTTCGATCACAACATTAGCACTATCAATTCTTCCTGTGAACCCTCCTACCTCTTGATGTATGCCTGTCGTTAGTGTTAGGTTAGAAAAACAATGAGAAAAAGTTGTATTGGCGCCTGCACTGTCAACAAAACTACCAACATCGCCTGATCCAGAGATAGATCCACTTGCCAAATTCACATTTTGAATTGTAGCTCCTTGGACAGCATTAAATATCCCCCCGCCAGAAGAAATAGATATGTTATTGACTGTATAATTTTGACCATCTAATGTACCGGTAAATGTTCCGGTGATTGGTGTAAATGCGGTACCTGCACAATTTATACTTCTTGTTTGCTTGTAATATGCCCCTAAAGAACTACTTATTTCTTGCAGTTGAGCACAGGACGTAATAAGAAATGGGTCACCACTGGTCCCGCTTCCACTTCCTGTAAATGCATTTGCTGGTGAAGGGTATAGGCTCAAAAATATGCACAGTCCAACTCCTAAAATACTCAATCGTTGAATAATTATTTTTATCATTTTCTAAATAGTATCAAATAAATAATTATTTTGCTGTTTGAATAATTGCAATAGCCTTGAGATTGAAGAAATTCACGTAAAAAGAGAGACAATCAATATTTTTCATTTTCAAAATGGAAAACAGCTAAGCATTGCGGAGTAGGGAATATATCCGAATAAGCCAATGAGGGGGCCCTGATAATCTACAGACTCTCTATTCAAAAATAGTGACATTTTTGGCAAGTGTCTTGAATCTCTCTCCATCGGCCTGCACGACAGTGATAGAGACATGCCCGGTCTTTCCAGTTTTGATATCCCGCACGATGCCAGATTTGCCGATGTGTACACCGCCAATGACTCTACACTTTTCGCCATCATTTAGCGTACTTGTTGGTTTAGTATTCATACTTGCCAGTATACCAAACAGGGCTGGTATGGTGTCCTGTATGTAGAATATAACCTGATGATGTAAATCACATTTAGAATGGCGGTACGATAAGTTCACCCATTGAAAGTCTATATAGGTTACACTTTAGTTATGAAAATTAATGCATCCTGGCATTTTAAAAATAAAATGCCCAACAATCCAACACTGGATGAAAGAGTTGAGTGGCACATGGCGCACGCCCGAAATTGCTCATGTCGACCTCTTGGTGGGAAGATCTTGGATGAAATAAAAAAGAGAAAGTTACTATAATGTATTTATGACAAAACAGTTTTTTAAAGACGCTTTTCTATGGGGATCTATTCTCTGGCTAATTGGTTATGTGCTTGGAATAGTGCTTTTTATGGTAGTACCACACTCTCTGATTGGATGGATAATCATGCCAATTGGAGTAGTGGTAACGCTTTGGGTTTTGTTTAAAAAAGTTAAAGGTGATTCTCCTCGGTATTATTTGCTCCTGGCAATTTCTTGGACGCTTATCGCAATTGTTTTTGATTATTTTTTTCTAGTCAAAGTATTTAAGCCAGTCGACGGCTACTACAAGCTTGACGTCTATTTGTATTATCTATTAACTTTTATTCTTCCAGTATTAATTGGGTTGCGAAAGGGTAAAAAATCGTAGACTTGATAGTTGATACTTAAATTCACACTTTCAGTTCCTGAATGTATCAACGGGGGGGAGACAAGATAGTAGTTGGTGATATAATGTGGTAGGATCATTCTATGTTTCATAAGAAGTGGCATAAGGTAAATAGCGGATCTTCGGGAGCAGTGTATGGACTGGGGTTTATCGGTGCAGCTCTCTACTATATACAGCATGCCACAACTTTCGGGATGGGAGTAATTGGAGTTCTTAGAGCTATTGTCTGGCCGGCATTCGTAGTATACAAACTCGTCGAACTTCTTAAGATTTAGAGAGTTTCTGCCGTTTATATTAATGAAAATTAATTGGAAGGAAGTATCTAAGTTTTTATCCGGAGCATTTTTTGTCACAGCTGGTGCAAGTTGGTATTTCTCCTGGCTTGGTATTGCCGTTCCTTTTCCTTTCTTTGGGTTCACAACAATGACGCCTGAGTTTTTATTCTATCGAGGCTTTATTCATCTCGCACTTTTTCTGATCTCCTTCTACTTCGGGTTTATAAAAAAATAGCAAGTATTTTTCTTCAAGAGAGCTATGAAAGTTTTCGCTCCTAAATGTGATCGTCTTTATCCGCAAGCGCATCTTCTTTCGTCTTGTGAATAGTTCCGTCTTTATGATGAGCTGGAGAATAGACGGTATAGAGCTTTAGTTGTTTGTCCGGTGATGCATTTATCACGTTGTGCTCTGTACCGGCTGGGACGATGATAGCATCTCCATCTCCAATAGCACGCTCTTCACCGTTCATAACCACTTTTCCTACGCCGGTCTCAATACGCAAAAATTGGTCAACAATTGCGTGGACCTCAGTACCGATTTCTTCATTTGGTTGAAGACACATTACGACCAACTGAGCATGCTGTCCTGTATAAAGTACCTGCCTAAAATATGTATTGGCTAATGTCTTCTCCTCGATGTTTGCCAAAAATCCTTTCATATTATCCCGTCTCCTTTATTCCAATCAATTAATTATATTAGATTATGGCTTGAAAGTTGTGAGTAAAAAATTTGAGATTATTTAGTAAACTTAAATCAATATTAAATTCCATGCTCCTGAGAGAGTGTTAATCAGGGAGAGTGAATTTAGCGAAGTCATATGGTCAAAGTAATTCTGAGACTCGAGGCACTTCTTATCTTTCTTTTATCTTTATTTTTCTTCAGTGCATTAAATAATGTTTCGTGGCTGGCTATTATTGCTTTTTGGATATTACCCGATATATCGATAGCGGGGTATCTGCTGAACAAGACTCTTGGCCGTATTATCTACAATCTTGTTCATAATTATCTGCCTGCATCATTTGTTGTATTCGTCGGAATGCTCTCGCAGAGTGATGTCATCATGGCTTTTGGGATAGCATATGTCTCCCATATCGCGCTCGATCGTGCACTTGGATTTGGACTCAAGTATCAGTCAGGATTTAAAGACACTCATCTTCAAAAAGTCTAGATAAAAAATAAAAAACTCAAGCGCTTTTTAGTCTGAAGTTCAATTTAAGTTTGTTATACTTTTATTATGAAAAAGAATCCAGTCGTACACTTCGAGATGCCAGCCAAGGACAAAAAGCGAACAGCAGAATTCTACACAAATGCTTTTGGTTGGGATATGAAGCAGATGGGCCCTGATATGGGAGGCTATTTACTTGCAACCACAACTGAGTCGGACGAAAAAAACGGCCGCCCCAAGGTGCCCGGTACGATCAATGGAGGCTTTTATGATTATAAAGATGAGCCAGGTTTTCAATATCCCTCACTTGTTATTTCTGTCGATGATCTCAAAGCAAGTGTTGAGGCCGTGAAGAAAGCAGGAGGAGAAGTAATAGGTGAGCCAATGGATATTCCAGGAATCGGGCTATTTGTCTCTATCCAAGACACAGAAGGTAATCGTGTAGGTATGCTCCAGCCCTCGCCGCAAATGTAAATCTTTCATAAATTCTCAGAAGCTTTCATTTTTGTGTTTGTTATACTAAAAAACATATGAAAAAGTTTCTCAAAAGTATCGGGGCAGTGTTGGGCGGATTCGTCACGGTATTCGTTTTATCTACAGTATCAGATCTGATACTGGAGAAGCTTGGCGTCTTCCCACCTATCACTGAAGGCTTGTTCGTCACATGGATGCTGATTTTGGCACTCGCATATCGTACTGCGTATACAGTGCTCGGCGGTTATATTACGGCAAAGCTCGCGCCACAACGCCCGATGAAACATGTCTTAGTACTGGCTGTAATAGGAACTGCAGCAGGGACACTTGGACTGGTTGCGACCTGGGGAAAAGGACTAGGGCCTGAGTGGTATCCTATTGCGCTTGTCATACTCGCATTTCCTTCTGTATGGGTTGGCGGTAGATTGGCGAAATCAAAGTAAGAGGATTGGATCGTGTCTATTTTGAGCAAATTATCGTCTACGGCTCAAAGTTTCAGCCGCAGAATAGAGTTCGGGCTCTCTAAAAACAACTGATTCAAGAATTTGGATACCCAACTCTGCTGAACATAACCTGCGAACTTTATCATAAATTTCAACAATACCCCGAACCTTAAATCCTAATATGTCATTTTTAGCAATATGCCTTCTAAGTTCTTCACCGCTTTTGGGGTGATAGGCTAAGCTCGTAGAGCTTTCTACTTTATCATAAAAGAAATGTCCTTCTACATAATTGTACTTTTCAGGTTCATCAGGAAAGCTTATGCCCGATTCTTCAGTTCCCATAGCCGGCAGCGCTGTCCAATTTTCGAGTGAAGTTGAGGAAAATGGTAAATGAAGTCGTCTAAATAATCTAGCAGTTACATCATCAGGGTCGTTGTCTCGTAGTGATTCATATACAAAAGCGTGTGTTTCAACTCCAATACTTTTAGCTCTCTCACTGATTCTATCTACAGTTTGATATGCTTTTACCAAGTTTTCCATTAAAACACTTCTTTCAGCACCAAAAGAAAATCGCTCAATCCATGAACAGGCAGCGTCAATAGGATCTCTCATCATTGTAATTAGTATGATTTTTTCTTGTGGTACGCCCGCCTCAAGTAATACAGCTAATGGATCGATTGTAGACTCTGCTTCTGTATAAGGACCGAGTGTTTCTTTAATAAATACATGACCAACATCCGGAATTCTAAATAAACCTTCTTCTCCATCCATTTGTCTACGCAGAGTAGCTTTTATGGGTTGATATAATGAGGGTATTCCATTTTCCGCAAACACACGCAATTGTGCTGTTGTTCCACTCCG
>CAZGZD010000010.1:0-33045 GCA_964530005.1 uncultured Gammaproteobacteria bacterium | reverse complement strand
CCTTAAACTCGCATACGTGGGTGATGGAAACAATGTAGCGCGCACTCTCTTGATTGGCGCATCGAAGATGGGTATTCAAATTGCTATCGCATCCCCGTCTGGATATTCATTATCCAAAGAGGGGCAAACAAGCGAAGTTGAGTTTACGGACGATCCAGCAGCAGCTGTACAAGGAGCAGATATTATCTATACCGACACATGGGCGAGTATGGGGCAGGAGGATGAAGCGGAAGAAAGAAAGAAAATATTTATGCCATATCAGGTAAACAGCGAGCTTGTTGCGCGTGCCAAATCTGATGCTATTATAATGCACTGCCTACCTGCTCATAGAGGACAGGAAATTACAGACGAGGTCATGGACTCAACCCAGTCAGTTGTGTTTGATCAAGCTGAAAATCGCCTTCATGCGCAGAAAGCAATCTTAGCCTCACTTTTACATTAGTGTGCTACAATAGCTTCCATGTCTATTGTGGCGGATCTCCATCTTCATTCCAAATACTCACGTGCAGTATCCCCCCGAATGGAACTTCCAGAAATAGCTGCATGGGCATCAAAAAAAGGAATTGGGCTTTGCGCGACGAGTGACTTTTTCCACCCATTGTGGGCAAGATCGATCAAAAATGAGCTAAAAGAAACCGCAGATGGGATCTTTGAGCTCAAGACCAGACCTATGGATCAGGATCATAAAGTGCGATTTATGCTGAGTGTGGAAATTGCCAATATTTTTTCCCAAGGTGGTAGTTTGCGCCGTGTGCACAATCTCCTCCTTGTGCCATCGCTTGCCTCAATGGATGCGATAACTAAAAGACTTCTGGATCGTGGGGCCAAATTAGCCTCAGACGGCCGTCCAATACTGGGTATGTCCTCACATGATTTTCTTGAGGTGGCCTTGTCTGTGGACGAAAATATAGTCTTTATTCCAGCCCATGCGTGGACTCCATGGTTTGGGCAATATGGATCAAAGAGTGGATTTGACTCGATTCGGGAGTGCTTTGGCGATCTTGAGAAATACATCTACGGAATTGAGACGGGCCTCTCGTCTGACCCGATTATGAACTGGCAGATTAAAGAGCTTGAGAATCGCTCAATATTATCATTCTCAGATGCACACTCTGCCCCCAAGATGGGACGAGAGGCTACCGTTTTTGTGCCGAAAACGAAGTTGAAAGATGAAAAAGGAGAAATGAAATATTCGTATCACGATATATCATCGGCAATTAAACAAGATGGGAAAGGCGCGCTTGAGATTGGATTTACCATCGAATTTTTTCCAGAAGAGGGCAAATATCACTGGACAGGACACCGTGCTTGCGGTATGAAGTACTCAGCGGCCGATACAGTCAAAAAAGGCACGACATGCCCCGTGTGCCACCGACCTCTTACTGTGGGGGTTGAAAACCGCGTACTTGATCTTTCCAAAAAGCTCTATGGCGCGGATGATATTACGATTAAAAAAAGTAAAGTTGGTACTTCATTTGTCTATGACAAGCATCACAAACGCCCCCCTTTTGTATCAGCAATTCCGCTCCTTGAGATTTTGGGTGAACTCTCAGGCGGATCTCCAACTAAGTCGCAACGGGAGTACGAGCGCCTCACAACTGAGTGTGGGACAGAATTTGACATACTACTCAAGAAGCCTCTTGATGATCTTGAGAAAGCGGGTGGAGCCGCACTTTCAAAGGCAATCGGCCTCGTCAGAGCTCGGAAGGCACGGATTGACCCTGGGTATGATGGGGTGTTTGGAGTTATCTCAGTTACCAACAATGATGAAAAAAACGAGAAAGCAGAAAAGCAGCCGACTCAAGATCAGCCAAAGCTTTTTTAATAAAACACTTATTTTTTTATTTCTACTTTTTCTACCTACACAGTTGGGGCGGCATTTCTTTTTTGATTTTTCCTACATATCGGGAATACGCATTGATTATCTTGCCCCAACAATCTACATAACAGATATACTTGCGATACTTCTTTTTGTATTTAATTGGAGGCGAGTCATTGTATGTTTTAATAATACGAAAGTGCTCTTTGTGCTTTTACTCCTTACTATCAATATGTTGTTTGCCCCTTCATTTTTTCTTGGACTCTACCGATTTGTAAAAATTATTGAGATCCTGGGTATATACGCTATAGTCCGCCATGCAGATTTTGCAAAAAGTATGGCAAATTGGTGGGCACTTACGGCCGGCGCACTTCTTGAGCTCGCTATCGCCACAATACAATTTGTACGCGGCTCATCAATTGGCGGCCTTTTTTATTTCTTGGGTGAGCGTATTGTATCACTTTCTTTACCTGGGATTGCAAAGTCCTCAATAGATGGGGTGGAGATGCTTCGCCCCTACGCCACGTTCTCCCATCCCAACTCTATGGGAGGATTTTATGTTATGATATATGCGCTTGCGCTTTTTGCACCTCAACTCAAGGGAAAAGCTGTTTTAAAAAGCTTACTTCTATTTGCTGCGGCGACACTTGTACTCTTTTCCTTCTCAAAAATTGCGATTGTCACACTTTGTGCTGTGAGCCTTATTCTGACAATTAAAAAATTTCCAAAGTCTGACTGTCCTCTATGCGTGTTTGCCAAAATTATCACGATTATTGGGCTCTCGGCAGTCTTTATATTTGCACATGGGGATCCCAACAGTCTGGTAAATCGCCTTATGCTTATTGATAACGCCTTCATACTCATCAAGGCACACCTCGTACAGGGTGTAGGGCTTGGTAATTATCTTATCGCACAGGCCATACTTCCGATCAATCTCCCTTATGGAATTCCGCAACCTGTACATAATATATTTCTACTTCTTATATCTGAAGTGGGAGTGATGATCTCCGCCCTGATTGCTGCTTTTGCTATTTTTGAGTTTAGACGTTTATGGAAGTTGGAGATATTTCGCGTATGCTTATTTGTATTTCTGGCCACTGCGTCATTTGACCATTATTGGGTTACACTTCAGCAGAATACACTACTTCTTGGAGTGATAGGCGGAATTATTGTGGGCTCTTTAAAAGCTAAAAGACAAAATTAAGAAGATGTTTAGAGCTTCTGAAGATCAAGCGCGATCTGATCATTAAGGCGCGCAGCATCTGGAAGTCCTTCACTCTCGCCCTGTGGTAGATCTTTGATGATTTGCTGAATCACCTGCTTATGTTTGAGATTGGAGCGATGTACACGATCAACAAGCTCGGCTGTCGGAGCACTTCCATGTGCTTTTGAGCGCTTAAGAAGTGGTGGAATACGCGCTGCAAGCTCTTCCGCTCCAAATGCTGTTTGAATAGCAAGCGAACTCTTACCTTTTTTTGTAAGTAGTACTGCAGCGTTTATTTGCTTATCTGAGAGAAGTAGGTATAGATCTACTTTTTTAAGTGGATCGCGAGTCACAAACTGCAAAATCGAGTCTCGTGATTTTTTTAAGAAATAAAGCGGGTGGTCGGGTAAGATGCCAGGATGTGGAAGTGTGTATACGACTGGTTTTTCTGTTATTGTCAGAGACTGAGAGTAATTTACAAGATAAAAAATCGAGGGGGTAAACAAGAAAAATAAGAAAACTGCGATAATGATAAAAGAATGTTTGGCCATAGTCTAATCGTATAATAAATGCCGTATAAAAGACAACCCCGCTCCTTATCCCGACCTATGTCGCATGGATTAAGAGCGGGACTCGTGTGAATGCTTTTATTTTACCAAGCGCTTTAAGGATTTACCGGCTGTAAATCCAGGGGTTTTGGTGGATGGGATCTTGATCTCAGCTCCTGTCTGGGGATTTCGTCCTTTTCGAGCTGCTCTTTTTCGAACCATAAAGGTTCCAAATCCAGTAACGACTACCTTCTCTCCACGCTTTAGGGCGTCTGAGACTGTGTTGAAGATTGCGTTTACTGAGTCTTTAGCTGCTTTTGCAGTAAGTCCTGCTTTTTTGGCAACTTGTGCGGTAAGATCTGCTTTTGTCATGTGTATTTATTCACCCCCTTTTCTATTATTTTTATAAATTTTAGACTGTTAAAGTGACCACAGAATAGTCGATTTTCAGCCTTCTGTCAATCCATATTTAAAACATCTTATTGTAACAATCTATATCAAATTCGGGCTACTACAACAGCGTAAACACATAGTTTTTATTGAAGCGTATGAAATGAAGGTTTAAAGCGAAGAGTCGACATTCTCCCAAGGGAATTGAGAACGGCCAAAGTGACCGTAAGACGCTGTCTCAAAATAGCTCCAGCCTTTGGGATTTCTGAGCGAAAGATGTTCGATAATAAAGTGCGGTGAGAGATCCGGAAATTTCTCCCGTACCCATGAGGATACGTCTTCACCCTTATTGGTTGTGGCGGTCAGCATCTCAGGCTGGTGTTGACCAATACCATAAGCTATTGAGACGATACAGCTACGCGCTCCCTTAACCTGATTTACAACTGCCGCTTTTGCAATGTGGCGGGCCATATAAGCTGCTGAGCGATCAACTTTGGTCGGATCTTTGCCTGAATAGCAACCTCCTCCAACTGCGACTCGTGGTCCATATGCGTCAACCACAATCTTTCGCCCGACAACCCCAGCGTCCGATGCCGGACCACCTGTTACAAAAATACCAGTTCCATTTATCTTTACGTCGCGGGGTGATATTCTATCTCCAAAAAGAGGAAGGACAACTTTTGATAAGATTGCCTCTCGAACCTGAGCGCCGGATATTTTTTTCTTGTGCTGAGCTGCGATAATGATTTTGAGAATCCGACCTTCCGCATCTTGTGTAACTTGTGACTTACAATCTGAGCCAAGCCATGGAATTTCGCGCGTCGTGCGGAGAGTATGTAGCTTAAGACATATATCACGCGCAGCTACCCATTCCCGCGGCATCATCTCGGGCGTCTCATCTGTCGCATACCCAACCATAATCCCTTGATCTCCTGCCCCTCCAGCATCTACTCCGTGTCCGGATCCGGTTGCAATTTCGGCTGATTGAGGCTGTATGTAATCAAGAACTTGAAGCATGTCTGTATCAAGCTCATATTCCACATGTTGCCACACTTCTTTAACAAGCGCTTCTACATCTACCCCCGGATGAGAGTCAGGCCATTTGGACTCGCCACTAACAAAAATCACGTTGTCTTTTGCGATACATTCAATTGCTGTTCGCACTACAGATCGCATCGCTTGATCTTGGCCACATTTGAAGAGCACTTCGTCAAGAATTCGGTCGGCAAGCTGATCTGCGAATTTGTCGGGATGACCACAGGCAACGTGTTCGGCAGTATAGATACTTTGCACACTCATAGTTGGTGATAACTATACATCAAAAAAATGTGAATTTGGGAAACTTTTTTTAGTTGAATTTGGCAGTTTGCTCGGCTCGGAACTCGCGAATGACTGAAATCTTGATATTACCGGGAAATATATTGAACTTCTTCTCAAGATCACTCTTGATCTTTGACGCCATCACAGTTGCCTCATCATCTGAGATCTCATCAGGGCGAACAACAACTCGGAGCTCCCGTCCTGCTTGCAATGCATATACATCTCGTACTCCTCGATGACCGCGGGCCGCTTCCTCAACGCCTGTGATTCGCTTCAGATATTGCTGAAAGTCCTCATGACGAGCACCAGGACGAGCACCAGATATGGCGTCTGATATATGGACAACCACTGCCTCAAGTGAAGGGAACGGGATATCTTCATGGGAGGATGCTACGCACCCAACCACAGTCTCGGGAAATCCATATTGACGCAAAAACTCAACTCCTGTGTCAACGTGAGATCCTTCTTTGTCAACGACCTTTCCAATATCGTGGAATAAGCATCCCAGTCGCACAACATTTACATCAAGTTTGAGCTCGTGAGCTAAGGCTATGCCGATCTTCGTCTCCTCAAGTGTATGCACGATCATATTCTGACCATATGAGAATCTGTATTTAAACTTACCAAGTGCTGCGATTACCTCAGGTGGAAGATTATAAACTCCGACCTGTTGAGCAAGCTCTTCTCCTGCTTTTGACATGACTTTTTCGATCTCGCGCTTATTCTTGGCCACAATCTCTTCAATTTTCTGGGGCTGAATACGCCCATCTTTGATAAGCTGCTCAAGAGATATACGAGCTACCTCACGGCGGATTGCATCAAATGATGAAATCTTAATTGAGCCCTCTTCCTCAAGATCTACATCCACACCAGTTGCCAGCTCGAATGCGCGAATATTGCGACCATCCTTACCGATTATCCGACCTTTGTAGTCATCGCTCGGCAAACTTATTGTTGAGAGGGTAAACTCTGGGACATAATCAGTCGCACCATAGCGCAAAGCATCGACGACTAATTCTTTTGATCGTGCCTCGGCTTTTTGCTTAAACTCTTCCTCAGCTGTTTTAATTCGTTGGGCTATATCTGTCGTCAACTTTTCCTCCCAGCCCTTAAGAAGAAGGTCTTTTGCTTGCTCTTTAGTGAGTCCTGCAGCTTTTTCAAGCTTTGCAAGAAGCGACTCTTTTTGTACCTCAAGCTCTGCTCTTAGTTTTTGGGCTTTTTGTTTTTCTTCCTCAATAGTTTTCTTGTCTATCTCAAGCCGTCCCTCACGATCAGCAATGCGGCGCTCTGCATCAACCGCTTCCTGTACGATACGACGAGCCTCGGATTCTGCCTTCTGGCGCATCTCAAGAATCTCTTGTTGAACCTTGAGAAGCTCTTCTTTTGAAGGTTGGAGTTTTACTGATTGAGGTTGTTGTTGTTTTTGTTGAGGCGGTTGTTGTTGTGGCTGCTGGACTTGAGGTTTCTCAGGCTGCACGGGTTGAACATCGCCAACGATTTTCTGGAAAAGTGACTTAAACATATATTTATAAGGAAGGCTTTGAAGTATGGGTTGTGGAGATTAGCGGATATTTTCGTACACGACAGATGCGCAAGAAATTCTTGCTGCCTGAGTAAGATGCGATAGTGTGCTGAAAATATTCATGACGTGTAACTTACGTAAACTAATCTTTTGACCTTTACTTTAATGCCAATTTTTAATGCTTATGACTAATAAGTACATCTATTCTATCTTTTTTCTTCCATTTCTGCAATAGCTTTTTTGATTAGATCATATCGGAAGCCTCGACGGGCAAGATGCGAGACGGCCTTTTGAAATCTTTTCTGTCTTTCTTCTCGGCCAATTCGTCGCCATATGCGAGATAAAGCTTCAACAGCGAGTTTCTCCTCATCAAGCACGTCGTCTACAAAATAATCCTCAAGATGTGACTTTGCTATACCTCGTCTTTTTAGCTCAAGTCTTAGTAGATATGCACTTCTTGGCTTCTCGCGGCTTCTCACCCGTACATACCACTCCACGTATTCTTTATCATTTATAAACTTTAACTCTTTGAGACGAGAGATTACGTCGTCGATAATGGATTCGGTAAACGGATACTTTTTTGTTTTTTTAACGAGGTATTCTCGTATCTCCCACTCGCTTCTTGGGCGAAGCTTGAGATAAAAGTAGGAAAGGCCAAGAGCTTTTTGAAGAAGTTCGTCGTCGGTCATGAGTAAAAATAAAGAGAGATTTTTGACAATTAGTACTATTTTACTGGAGCGACTGCGAGCTTTTTCTTGATCTCATCATATAGTGCTTTTTTTAGTTTCTCATCTCCCTCAAGTGATTCTTTCACCTGATCGCGGCCTTGCCCTAATACATTGGTGCCGTGCTTGAGAAATGAGCCGCTCTTGGTAATTATACCCAAGTTGATCGCGGCTTCGATAAATCCCTCCAATTTATCAACTCCTTCAGGGTTGATAATAAATTCAGCTGTCTTGAAAGGTGGGGCTACTTTATTCTTGACCACTTTTACTCGTACCCGCGCACCGACTACTTCGTTGTTTTTCTTGAGAGTCTCGATCTTGCGCACATCCATACGGATCGATGTGTAGAACTTAAGAGCCATACCGCCTGGCGTGGTCTCTGGATTACCAAAGAATACACCGATTTTAAGGCGAAGTTGATTGGTAAATACGATCGTGGTCTTGGACTTGGACACGATGGATGTGAGCTTGCGAAGAGCCTGGGACATAAGCCTGGCCTGAAGACCCATCTGTGAATCTCCCATATCTCCCTCAATCTCAGCGCGTGGTGTAAGAGCTGCGACCGAGTCCACCACCACAAGATCTACGCCGCCTGAGCGCACCAAAGACTCTGTGATCTCAAGCGCTTGCTCTCCGGTATCAGGTTGAGCAACAAGAAGATCGTCAAGCTTGACGCCCAATATCTTCGCCCATGCAGGATCAAGCGCATGCTCAGCATCAATAAATGCAGCCACGCCGCCAGATTTCTGAACTGAGGCAATGATTGAGAGCGATATTGTCGTCTTGCCCGATGACTCTGGACCAAAGATCTCGATTATCCGACCCGTAGGAATACCACCCACTCCAAGTGCAATATCAAGTGGTAGGATATCGGTCTTTATCACGTCAATTGGAGCGACTGGACCCTCTCCCAGGCGCATAATCGCGCCTTTTCCGAATTGCTTCTGGATACCTTCAATTGCGAAATTTACGGCTTGCTTTTTCTGTGAGTCCTCGGTAGATGCTGACATAGGTTGGTCACATAGTAATTGAAAAAAGAATAAATATCAAGCAGGCTTCTTTGGCTCAAAACACCTCAATCTATGACAAAAACATGAGATTACTAATGAGATAAATGAAGTTGTGTAAGCTGTTCTTCAGTAAAAGTCGTATCCTCTATTTTTCTATATACCTCAATCTGTATATCCCCACGTGTATCAACAAACTGAATGTTCTGGTATGGATCACCACTCGGGCTGTACTTAGGACCAAGTTGTATTTGAGAAACTGGAAAATCTGCAACATGTTCAAATCCGTGACCAACAATCCCATCCCATCTTCGTGGAAATGGATATCCTGCGGCCATCCCGCCTTCTTGGAAAATAAGCAAGCCACCGCGTCTTAGGTTGTTCATCCCAAGTGCACTTGGGCCAACAGATGTAACATTTTGATACAGTACATTAATCTCTTGCGGAGTAGCCTCAGCATCTCGATAATCTACTCCATTCATGTCGATTTCTAATTGATCATCAACTGTTATCTTTTGTCTACCATCAGCTGACATTTCACCCCACGATTTACCAAGCTGTACGCGTGCGCCAAGCCGTGCGAAAAACTCTTCAAGAGCTGGACCCTTAGTACGTTTTTCATCATGAAATCGGCTGCCTCCATGATAGGTAGGGTCGAGCCATACATGGCGTGCATCCTTCGCGCTTAGTAATGTGGGTTTTGGATCATATCCTGACCCACCATAAACCCAGACTTGTCGTTTGCCCTCGGGGGTACTTTGAGCAATAAGACCTCTTAGTGCAGTTAATTGTTCTCTGTTTTTTTTGCTCAACTTCTGCAACGCTCGCTCTTGCCAATTGCCACCACCACGCAATCTTTCTCGAGCTCCATGTAATAATCCTCCGAGTCTATCTTTTAGTGGAGTATGGGTCAATGCTTTTGCACTCTCAGAAGGTCTAATAATTCTAAATCCCTCGCTTCCACCTGGTTCTGGCATATTCTTATGGTAAGCGAAAAAAGATGAGGCTGCAAGGCGAAATGAAGTTATTTTAAAGACCTAATAAATTCAGAGACTGAAGAAATATAGTCTCCATTTTTATTTCTCTCTATCACATCAATCACGGCCGAGCCAACGATGGCTATATCAGCCTGCCCGCGAAGAGTGTCGACGTGCGACTTATCAGATATGCCGAACCCGACTGCAATGGGTAGATTTGTAAATGATCTTACTCTCTCAACATATTCTTTAACGTGCGGATCAAGCTCTTGCTGTGCTCCAGTCGTACCAGCTCGAGATACTAAGTAAATGAACTCATCTGCCACTTCGATATTCTTCTTTATACGCTCAGGCGTACTTGATGGGGATAGTATACGAATTAACGACATCTTGTACTTTTTGCAAATCGCGATAAAGTGTTCATGCCCCTCTTCCTCAGGCGGGATATCGGGCACTATAAGCCCGGCAATTCCTATCCCACTTGCGCGTTTGACAAACTCCTCAACACCAATAGTGAAAACAGTATTGTAGTAGGCCATAAAAAGAATTGGTATTTGCGACGTAGCAATCACTACTTTTGCAATGGAAAAACACTTTTCAAGTGTAATGCCACCAGCAAGTGCCACATCACACGCATGCATGATACTTGGGCCATCGGCAAGTGGATCTGAGAATGGAATCTGAAGCTCTACAAAATCGACACCCGCTTCTTCCATCGCCGCAACAATTTTTGGAGTTGCATCCCTTGTTGGATATCCAACTACTACATGAGTCATAAGCCCCATTCTCTTCTCGTTTTTTATTTGTTTAAGTTTTTCTTGTATATTCATATTTGAGTTTTGAGAAATTCTGTCCATTTTGTATCGCCGAGTGCTCGCGCCACAATAAATATATCCTTATCGCCTCGCCCTGAAAGATTCACGACAATCACTTTATCTTTTGAAAGTGTGGGTGCAAGGCGTATAGCATGAGCTACGGCATGCGCCGACTCAAGAGCTGGAATTATTCCTTCTGTCTTTGTCAGGCGAACAAATGCATCGAGTGCTTCTTGGTCGGTTGCGTATTCAAAAGCAACACGTCCAGTATCGTGAAGTTCGGCCAGTAGTGGACTTACTCCTGGATAGTCCAGACCAGCCGACACACTATGCGTTGGGGCTATGTTGCCATCTGTGTCTTGCAAGAAGTAGGACTTGTATCCCTCCACTACACCAACTCGCCCGCCATGAAAACGGCTTGCATGATCGCCGATTTTCTCGACCCCACGACCACCGGCTTCAACTGCAATAAGCTTCGTATCTGCTTCAAGGAATGGGGTAAAAAATCCCACTGCATTACTACCGCCACCCACACAAGCAATGCAATAGTCAGGTACTCGATCCTCATAATCACTAATTTGAGCTTTAGTCTCCTCACCTACAATCGTCTGAAAATCTCGTACGATTGTCGGATAGGGATGAGGCCCCACGGCTGAACCAAGTAGATAGTAGCTATCCTCAACGTGCTCGATCCAGTCTTTGATCGCGGCATTCACTGCGTCTTTCAACGTCTTTGAGCCAGTTGTAACGGGGACGACGGTTGCTCCAAGTTGCTCCATCCAGAATACATTTGGCCGCTGACGCTCAATATCCACAGCTCCCATATACACTGTACACTCGAAGCCAAATTTAGCCGCAACAGTTGCGGTGGCCAACCCGTGTTGACCGGCACCCGTCTCGGCAATAAGCCGCTTTTTCCCCATACGACGGGCTAAAAGCGCTTGTCCCAAGGCATGATTCATCTTATGTGCGCCTGTGTGATTGAGACCTTCATTTTTGAGATAGATCTTAGCACCTCCCAATTTTTTGCTAAGATTTTCGGCAAAATAGAGTGGGGTTGGCCGGCCAAGATAATTTTTCTGTAAACCCACAAGTTCATCCGTAAATACAGGATCTTTTTTAGCGCGCGCGTATTCGCGGTCAAGCTCCTCAAGCGCCGGTATAAGAAGCTCTGGCACATAACGCCCGCCATATTCACCGAAGTGCCCATCCGCATCTGGCTTATATTGTTTGGATTTGTTCATTTTTTGCATTTTTAATAAATAATTTTATTTTTTCAATATCTTCTACGCCATCTGTCTCTATCCCGCCCGCAACATCCACACCAGCTGGATGAGTAATAGATACCGCTAGTTCAACCGACTCAGGCGTCAATCCTCCACCAAGAATAACAGAATACTTTTGTGCCAAGATTTTTACCTTCTCAGGATTTAAACCCGCACCTGTACCGCGATTTTTGCGGTCAAGCAAAAAATAATCTGCTCTGAACCGACTCAGCTCGTCCTCAGTCTGATTTATATCAAAATCGCTTTCCAGACTTATTGCTTTAATTACCCCCACTTTTTTCAACGTATCGATGTATTCTTGGTCTTCTTCCCCATGCAGCTGAACATAATCAAATCTTAGATCATCTGCTATTTGTTGGATATATTCAATGGGTTGGTCTTGAAAAACTCCGACTTTTTTTATCTTTTCCCCGACTACTCCTAATATTTCTCTCGCCGCTTCTTGTGAAATTCTTCGGGCAGATGTCGGCACGAAATTAAGCCCGATAAAATCCGCACCAGCAGATACTGTCGCTTGCGCCGAATCTATTGATCGAATTCCACAGATTTTGACCTTTATATTCATATATTTATATTCCTTTCAATTCTGATATATAGCTTTTTATATCCACAGCCTTCATAAGGCTTGTGCCAACAAGCACCCCTCGTGCCCCGGCGCCCGAATACTTTTCAACATCGCTCCGTGCAGACACACCAGAAAAACCAAGTTTTATGAAATCCTCATCAAGCTGTTCTAAAAGTCCACACGCGTTGTCAATATCAACCTCAAATGTCGTAAGATTCCGAGCATTCACAGCAATTACACGAGCGCCTGAGGCAGCTGTTTTCTCCACGTCAAGATCGTCATATATCTCAACAATAGGCTCAATCCCAAGCTCGGCGCAAGTGCCAACAAATTTTTGCAGTGTCGGAGCATCTACAATACGCGCAATTAGAAGGATGGCGTTGGACCCTGCTTGTACCGCTTCATAAATCTGGTACTCGTCCACTACAAAATCTTTCTGAAGTATCGGGGCAGACACATGATTTTTGACACGCTGGATAAATTCAATATCTCCCTTAAAATATTTGTGATCTGTAATGACTGATATAGCATCAACTCCAGCTCCTTGATAAGAAACAGCTGTGGGCACCACTTCTTGCTCAGTCGCCAACTCACCCACAGACGGCGCAGCCAGTTTGATCTCACCAATTATCGCTACATCTACATCTGATGGATTCAAAATTGCATCAACGAACGAACTATCTCGCTCGCCTATGACTATTTGTTCTTTTAAAAAATTAAGCGTCACCTTATTTTGGCGATCCTCAACCTCACGGCGTGTATTTGCGACTATCTCGTCAAGAATATTTTTAGACATAGGACTGGGTTTTAGTAACTAGGGACTTCAAAACGTTTAGGGCCTGCCCATTGTTAATGACTTCTCGAGCGCGTTCCAACGCTTCTTTCACATCTCCCACAACTCCTGCAACATATAATGCATATGCTGCATTGAGAGCAACAACATCTTCGCATTCACTTTGATTTATCAAAATCCCATTCAACAAGCCCCTAATAATCTTTGCGCTTTCTTTTACATTGCCTACTCTTAAAAATAACGATGAAGCCCTATTTATTCCAAATTCACGAGGATCAATAATCTTTGGCTCTTTGATCTGTGAGTTTTTTACTTCATATGCATGGGTGGTCGTACTAACACTTATCTCATCCAGACCATCTTCTGATGATACGATAAGTGCATGGGTATAGTTAAGTCTTGAGCACACCTCAGCAATCTTTTTGGCAATCTCAGGAGTTGGTACCCCAATAAGTTGACGCTTTACTCCTGCGGGATTAAGTAGTGGCCCTAAATAGTTAAAGACGGTACGTACACCAAGTGCTCGTCGTACCGGCACGACATATTTCATAGCAGGATGAAAGTTGGGAGCAAACAAAAAAACTATTTTTACTTCTTGCAATACTTCTTCTGCTTGACGTGGAGTAATATTAATATTTACTCCCAGCTCCTCCAAAACATCAGCACTCCCACTCGATGAGGAAACCGCTCGATTTCCATGCTTTGCTACATTACCCTCCGCTGCTGCTACAACTATTGAAACTGCTGTTGAGATATTAAAGGTGTTTTTTGTATCGCCACCAGTCCCGCATACATCGATCTCTACTCCGTTATTTTTAATTGGCACCATAAGCTCTCGCATGGCAGTAACAAATCCAACAATCTCCTCCACTGATTCGCCCTTTGTGGCTAAAGCCGTAAGGAAGCCCCCGATCTGTATCGGATCCATCTTCCCTGTGCCTACTTGTCGCATCAAAAAATTCGCCTCTTCTATAGTAAGATCTTGGCGATTTATGACTTTTTGCAAAAGTTCTTTTGAGTCCATAATTATTTTCCTCCTATTATAAAATTCTTAAGCATTAATTTCCCGCCATCTGTAGCAAAAGACTCTGGATGAAATTGTACGCCCTCTATCGGGTACTGCTTATGTCGAAGCCCCATAATCTCACTACCATCAACAATTTTGGCCGTAATTTCTAAGGAATCTGGTACGCTATTTGGCTCAACAATTAGTGAGTGATATCGCATAACATTGATTTTTTGAGGGATACCAATAAATACTCCTTGATTATCATGTGTGATCTCGCTGGTCTTGCCATGCATAGGGACACCTGCCCGCACAATTTGTCCGCCAAAACAATGAGCTATACCTTGCATTCCCAGACATACGCCAAGTACTGGAGTTGTCTTTCCAAGAATAGTCAAAACCTCTGTACATACACCAAAATATTTGGCATCGCTTGGGTCTCCAGGGCCTGGTGAAATAATAATCTTGTCGTATCCTCTTTTTTTTATTTCGGCAATTGTGATCTCATTATTTCGTACGACATCTAAACTAAAATCCATACTCTTACCTTGTAGAATCTCTCCGACATACTGATAGAGATTAAATGTAAACGAATCATAATTATCAATTAAAAGGATTTTCATCACTCCAGCACCTCCCGCATACTCGCTAATTTATTTTGAATTTCAAAATATTCATTTTCTGGGATTGAGTCATACACAATCCCACTACTTGTCTGAGTGTATGCATAATCGCCTGATATAAATAGCGAGCGAAGAGCAAGTGCAAAAGTACAATCTCCATTGAATCCAAAATGTCCGACTCCGCCCCCATACGGTCCACGTGCAGTTGGCTCATTTGCGTCTATAATTTTCATTGTCTCAATCTTCGGCGTGCCACATACTGTGCCCATGGGAAAATTACTGGCAAGGCCTGAGAACATGTCCGTATCAGGTCGAATAAGCCCCACAATCTCACTTGAGATATGCTGCACGTGTGAGAATTTTTTGACACTCATAAGTTCTCGTATCCGCACGGTGCCAAACTGAGCTACCCGCCCGATATCGTTGCGATGCAGATCAACGAGCATACTGTGCTCCGCGCGTTCTTTGGGATCGGCCAACAGAGCCCTGGCAAGATGTTGATCTTCTTTTGCATCCCTGCCTCGCCTCGTGGTGCCAGCTAATGGGCGTGTGGTCATCTCCCCGGCCCGTTGAGAATATAAAAGCTCAGGACTCGCGCCAATTATTTTCTTGTCTCCAAATTTTAGGTAGTACATAAATGGCGAGGGATTACTCATTCTTAATTTTTCATAAATCTCAAGTACGTTGCCTGATATCTGATACTCAGACTTAAATCCCACCTCGCATTGAAAAGTATTACCTGCCCGAATCTGTTCTTTTACCTTCTCAACAATCTGCGCGTGTTCTTTTTCGTCCAGTGTATCACGTACAAATTTGGCATCCAATGATTTATCTACTAAATCTGGGCGCATTATTTTTTCCAATGCGTCGCGACGATCAACATCGTAATAAAAGTAAAAAAGCTCACCAGTCAACTTGTCCAAAATCAGGCCATCTGTATAGACCCCAAACATAAATTGATCAAATGAGTCGTGGATTTTTAAATTCACCGATGGCTCAAAATAATTAGCGGACTCATAGCTTAAGTAGCCCACAAGCCCTCCAGCATAATCAGCAGTGAGTGTAGTAGTCGGCATTATAGAACGTAGGGCAAAATAAGGATTTTCAACTGGATATGCACGGTCATCGATGATTAAGTTATTCTCGCGGGCTGAGATTGTCTGAACTGGATCAAATCCCATGATTGAATAGCGGGCAAATTTGCCTTCCTCACCGAGGGACTCAAATATAAAACATGTGTCAAAATGTCGCTCTATTTTCTTAAATAAGCCATAAAAATCCACATCCTCCGCAAACTTCACGGTTATTGGCTTGCCAGCAATCTTGATTTTTGGTAAATCTGTCATAGTTTTATTTTTCTTCTAACCTCTAACTTTTAGTTTTTGCTTTTATTTATATATGTATATATTAATGTTTTCTGTCCACAAAAAAACCCTCCGATCTGGAGGGTACTATTTTCAAGTTTTTGGTGACACGACAATATCACCCTCCAAGAGTTCAGAGGGCTTCCCACCAAGCATTCACTTGTGTTTCTCGTGTGTTCATAGGTACAAATATACCATATACAACCAGAAAAAACAATCATTAAGATCGAGAAGTGTTTGCTCTTAAGTTACTCCATTGTCAATAAACCAATCTGGGATTTCGTGTCCATTTATAAATACTCTTGGTGAAGCCACCGGCTTCTGTCTTAATTGAAAAACATTTCCCGAAGGCGGAATTCTGCTCTGCTGCAAATCCGAATTACTACCTCTACTAAGGTCTTTGGATGAATTTCGGGTGGGAGTCGTTCCTTCGACCAGCCTTAGACTCCTCGTTCTTCTTTCTTGCATAAGTTTAGATTGAGGGCTTTACCCGTAAAAAAGCGCGATTACGATGATGCCCCAAAGAGCGATTGTGATGGTGAGTGGAATGTCTTTGGTAATCACATGTTCGGGTCGCTCACCTTGTACCCGCTCATATAAAAGTTGTGCGTATCGGGCAATCCCGTAGACGACAAGTGGGATCGTAATCATCATCCATCGCCGTGATTGCGATTGGGGTACAAACTGGTCAAAAAAATCTGACGTGAGGATATTATTGTTCTGTGACAACTGTTGAAAATAAGTATAGAAGGAATACGAGATGATAGTGATTGTAGCAAACGTGGTGGTAAGGAATGTAAGATGATGTTCATTGTATCGAAGAAGAGACGAGCGGGCTCCTGTGCCATGTGCCACAAGCTCCGCATGCCGCTTGACTGTAGCCATAAAAAGCGAGACAAAGAAAATTGTCAAAAGAAGCCATATTGGGATATGAAATCCAGTGACCACCTCCCCTGCAAATGCTCGCAACATGAATGAGGCCGATATTGAAAAGATATCAATGACCGGAAATTTCTTCAAAAACAAAGAATAGAAGAAGTGAAGAAGTATAAAAAGCACAGCCAAAAAGAAAAATTGCAAGGAGAAGAGAAGGGACAACAAAAGTGAGATAAGAGTCAGGACAAAGACAATAAATGTCGCCTCCTGTATCGTCACGCTGCCGGCTGCCACTGGTCTATTTTTCTTTATCGGGTGCTTTACGTCGAAGGGATAATCGATAATGTCGTTTAACACATAAGATGTGGACGACAAAAGGCAAAATATGAGAAATGCCCATACGGTTGTCAGGAATAAGGCGCCATTGAAAAGCTTTCCAGAGAAGATAATAGCCGTAAAGACAACCAGATTTTTTACCCACTGGTTTACTCGAAGCTCGCGAAGTAATATGGTGAACTTTTTGAGATTCATATTGTGTACGCTGTGCATTATACTATAATTTTGTATATTCAAGCTTTGCTATGATCGACCTTAACGAAACTGACACTCTACTTAAAATCCCCAATGTCGCCTCCGCTCTCCAGTCTGTTGATGAGTTCCCCGCACAGCTTAAACAGGCTTATCGAGAAGCACGCGCAATTCCACTTCCTAAGGAATATAAAAAGGCATCCAATATACTCGTCTGCGGCATGGGCGGATCGCGCTTCCCCGCACTTATAATCAAGGAATTATTCAAAGATAAACTCCGCGCACCACTTGAGATTCAAGATGATTACTCGCCGCCTGCGTGGGCTGGGAAAAACACACTTATTGTCCTCTCATCTTATTCTGGTACGACTGAGGAAGTGGTCTATAGCGAGCCAGTACTCCGCGACCGAGGATGCACACTTTTCACAGGAGTCACATCGGGTGGTGATCTTGAGAGAATCCTGAAGGAGAAAAATGAGCCTGTCTATGTCTTTGATCCTATCCACAACCCATCCGGACAGCCACGAATTGGTGTGGGATATGGAGTGGGAGGGCTTTTGGGACTCCTCGTATCTGCTGGGTTTATTGAGACCACAGATGAAGAGATCGATTCGGCAATTGCCGCGCTCAGCTCACTTCTTGCGTCATTTAGAGTAAGCGTAAATGAAGAAGAAAATCCAGCCAAAAAGCTTGCACAAAAAATACACAACAAGTATCCCTACTACATCGTGTCCGAATTCCTGAGAGGAACCGGTAATGCACTCGCCAACCAAACCAATGAGACAGCCAAATCCATATCCGACTTTCGCATAATCCCCGAGCTCAATCATCATCTCATGGAAGGCCTTAAGTTCCCGCCAGAGATTAAGAAGCTGGGATTATTCGTCTTTTTTACATCTAATCTTTACTCTGATCGGATTAAAAAACGCTTTGATATAACACGTGAAGTAGTGGAGCAAAATACTATCGAGACGTATCAATTCCCACTCCATGGAGCGAACAAGATCGAACAGGTATTTGAGCTTTTGGGGCTTGGTGGATATCTCACCATGTATCTATCACTCCTCTACGAACAGGACCCCAATGCTATTCCTTTTGTTGATTACTTCAAAAAGAAATTAAAAGAATAACGCTTAGGTTTGTGTAAAAAAACACACCTTAACATAATAATTCTCAAACTGTAAAAGTATTTAAATGCCTCACAAAAAGAAATCTTCAATAAAAGGAAGCAATCCAAAAAGAATTTTTATTCTTGTCGCCACACTCTTTGCTCTTTTAGCCATAATCTCAACTTATTTTGCCTCTCAAAAGTTGACTGAATACAGATCCTATGCAGCGGAGACAGCCCTGGACTGCACGCTTGAAAAAAATATAAATTCTAAAAAGTGCACACACGGTGGAGATAAGTTCTCACCCGAACTACTCAAACGATATAAGGGCGAAGATAAAAGCTATCTGCAAAAAACAAACGAAGATACTTCTATACCAGAAAGCCAAAAAGTTAAAATACGAGACCGAATTCAAAAAGAGCGTACCGGCCGAGGCGCGACCGATACTGACACTATCGGAGTAGCAGCTCCTGAGACCGGCAGCTGTGCAGGTCAAGCCGGCACCGGCGGTGCTCGGGTGCAGATTTTATTTTTACACAAACAGAATGAACCGTCACTTACGACTGAAAGGGCCGCTTATCTTCGCGAAATCGCTGCTGGAGTAGATGCTATTTTTATTGACTCTGCCGCCAAAACTGGCGGACGGGTACGAGTGCGTTGGACCCGTGACCCTGACTGCCAAATCTCAGTAAGGGAAATTATTGTTGGCAATGCCACAAGTCTTCGTTCGTTTCAAGATGTCACTCGTAAACTAAAAGCAAAGGGCTACAAGAGTGATGACAGAAAATACGTAGTTTTTCTTGAGCATAATTTCAACGATGGAACTTGCGGATATGGAACCCTACAATCGGGTCAGCCATATGCTGATGTGAACAATCAATATAACCCCAACAACACTAAGACTGGTTATGCTGTAATTGAATACGGAATTCAGCGCAATTGCTGGAACAGAGATGTCGTGGCGCATGAAATTGTACATGTCCTAGGCGGCGTACAAAACTCAGCTCCACACAGCACTCAGGCCGGTCACTGTACTGATGGCCTGGATGTCGAGTGCTACAGAGACTCGGGTCTTCTCGGCGACCAATATACAAGCACCAGCTGTGCTGGTGATATTCGAGTGCACCAACTAGATTGCAACAACAATGACTATTTTCACACAAGTCCTCAAGGTCACAATACTTACCTTTCAACTCATTGGAATATCGCAGATAGCAGATTTTTGATTAGGTAAAACCTCACTTCGCTGTTTATTTTAAGAAGAAGCTGAAAGGATAGATTAAAGTAGATTAGCCACTTCCCGTCCTACTTTCACCGCATAGTTTGTTCCACGATCATACGGATAGGTCATATCGAGATTCGCCATGAAAAAGTTTTTGATTGGAGTTTCGTACTCAGGCTTGTATTTGAGAAACTGCTTGTCAAATATCGGTTGAGCAAATGGACCGCGGAAAACCCAGAACTTGGAATCATTAGTTGAGAGTTTTGGATTTAGCTTTTTAATATCGCGGCAGTAAAAGTCAAAAATCTGCTTGTCGTTCATTTTCAAAAGCTCATGATCGGAATCAACATAATTAGCCATATATGCAAGGTGCGCTCCCCCATAATGTTGGCGATCCATAAAATTCGTATGTTGAATGATCGCCATTGAGCGCAAGTCCGGCGTTGTCACATTTAGCCAGTAGGCTTTGACCAGAACTGGATCTTTTGATTGGATAATACAAGTCACAGCGTGCAGATATTTGAGTTTTAGGAGATTGTTCGTGAATTGTGCGGGAAATATACGGGAAATCCGTGCGGTAATTGGGGTAGGTAATGTTGAGATCACCGCGTCATAATGCTCCTTTTGGACCGCCCTATCAGTCCCTTTTGAAAAAATTAACTCAAAACCATTGCCTGATTTATTCACCGTATTTACTGCAGTTGAGGTAACGATATCTGCTCCCTTTTCCCGCAATACCCTCTCTGCTTTATCTATAAAAGCTTGGAATCCGCCTGCGGGGTAGGCGAGGACCTTGGTTCGCTTGTTAACTCGTGCCCAGATAAATGAGGCTAAAATATTCTCCGCATATTTCCCGAACTTTTTCCGAAAGAGTTCTGCAAAAAGCACATCATAGGCTCGATTTCCCGTATATTTTTGCAAGTATTCTTCTGCTGTTTGCTTCTCATATAGGCTCAGAAACGGAGACAACTTGAGAAATCCGAGTGTAATTCCCGCACGTACTCGATCGGGAAATGAAAGATAGGGTAGGCGAAGCAGTGCGATTGGCGAGTCAAGGGGGACGATATCATATTCTTTGTCTTGATTCTTATAAAGTGAGGCGGTAATTGGATCTTTGAATATTACATCGTCAAACTCTATTTCTTTTGCAAAGTCGAGGACGTCGTGATCATTGGCAAACCAATGATGATACGCCCGCTCGATAAACCAGTCCCATCCTGCAGATTTAAACCCTACAGCAAGTCCACCAAGAGCGCTTTCTTTCTCAAAGAGTCTTACTTCGTGACCTTTTTCTCGCGCGTAATACGCAGCACTAAGTCCTGCGAATCCTCCTCCAAGAATAGCTATTTTCATCTGGCTTTCTATTATAATGGATAAGTTATGAGCACATCCAAAATAGCGGAGCTTGAAGCGAGAATCAGAAAAATAGAGAAGCGCAATATACAAGTGGAGGCCAATAAAGCGTGGGAGACAAGTATTCTCCGACGGGTAGTGGTTGCAATCCTCACATATATTACAATCGTCACATTCTTCCACGCAGCCCGCCTACCCAATCCTTGGGTCAATGCGCTCGTACCAACAGTTGCTTTCATTCTCTCTACTCTATCACTGGCACTGCTTCGTGAAATAATCAAAAAATAACCCATACAACAGACCCAACATACTTATTTAGCTTGCTAATTTAGACTTATAGTAGTATAATATGAGTATTATGACCGTAGAAAATGGAAAGCGACGAGAACCTCGCTTTAAACCCGCTGAACATATTCAGCTTCCTAGTGGACTTCATGTAAGGCGACCTACGGATAATGATTATGGATATAGAACAGTCGTCGGTATTCTAATACCACGAAAGCCTGACCACGGAATTCTCCCCGGAGATGAAATCCAACCAATCAATTCACCTGAGGATCTTGACAAACTAGGCCGAGATCTCGTAGATTTTTATCGAGGACGCGATTTCGTTGTTTTGGAGAACGGATTCCAAATAGGACAAAGAATTATAAAAAAGACGCCAAGGCGGACAGTTCTCACTGTCGATTTGGTAATAATTGTTCCTACTTTCGGAGAATCTGGATCAATTATTAATCCTAAAATAGATGTTAGCCAGGGCGACGTACCGTTTGACGAAACCTTTCAAGTAGATTTTAGCGGCACATCAGGTCCAATTACGGCATATTTCACTCCATTTCACACCTATGCACACCCTATGAATGTAAGCTTAGCCATGCATATTGCAGGTAGCGATTCAAGAAGTGGTACACCAAAAGGAAGAAGCTAATTACACAATTAGCTACTTCGAAGCTTCAGAAGCGATTGTTTTAACGGTGGAACTCGCACTATCTGATCCCATAAGCTCCACAAATATTGTCTCCACGCAGATTGTGATTGGTATAGCCAAAAAGACTCCGGAGATACCGCCAAGTTTGCCCCCAATAATAAGCACCATGAGAATAATAATCTTGTTGAGGCCCACAGCCTGCTTCATCACAATAGGCACGATCAGATTATTCTCAAGCTGCTGGATAATAAGATATAGCGCAAGTACTGAGATGCCCAGAAAGTATGTCTGATTTACTGAAAATATGAAGGCTGGTATAGCTGATATGACAGGTCCGATGATCGGCACCACTTCAAGAAGACCTGCGATAAACGCCAGTGTAAGTGCGTTTCTAACCCCAAGGATAGTAAGTCCAATATAGGTAAGTGTCCCGATTGCCGTCATAAGCACCAGCTCTCCCCAGAACCAATTACCCATACGACGCTCAGCTCGATCAAATATCCGAATGACAATTTCAGACTGTTTGGGATCTAAAAAGCGCTGAGTGATCGAAGCAATTGACTCTTTTTGAACGACAAAATAAAAGGCAAAAAAGAGTGTCGTGATGACAAATACAATATTTGAAAATATATCGCTTAGTATGGAAAAAGCCCTATTTGTAATATTGGGCAAATAGCGGGTGAGGGAGTCTGCATTCGTATACTGATCAAGATATGGTGTGCTCTGAATAAGACGTGTGAGATTGTGAATAAATACCGACATATCAGCAACAAGAAGTGGAACAAGATTGTAAAAAGCAGCTCCTATCCCACCAATGAGCAGTGCAAATACAAGCAGCGCCCCAAGCATACGGGGAATTTTGAGTCGAGCCAAGCGATTCACAATGGGCTTCACCAGGCTCATTATCATAAAGGCAAGAAATAGCGATATGATAAGCCCGCGCAAAATCCATAAGATTTGTAGGAATATAAGAAATATCACGGTGAATACTATTGTCTTCGCTGAAATCTCAATCTTTAGTGGTCGGGCTGCCATAATCCCAATAGTACCACCCATACCTATCCTTTGGCAAGAGAAAATACATAGACACGAAGAGCTCCGTGTTTAAGAAGCGTGGCGGCTGCAGATTTCACAGTTGATCCGCTGGTCACTATATCGTCTACCAAAATAATGCTGCGACCATCTATGTGCGCATCTGGCTTTAGATCAAAGGCACTCTGCATATTAAGGTGGCGGTCCGCACGGCGACTAAGTTGGGCCTGTGCTGTAGTATGCTTGATTCTGACAAGTTGATCAACTACCGGTTTTTCAATGACTAAGCTTAGCCACTGCGCCACAAGATCTGCTTGATTAAATCCTCGCTCTTTTTTGCGGATAGGATGAAGGGGGATGGGTTGGATCACGAAATCATCAAAGCTTCTTTTGTGGGGCGAAAGCTTCGTCAATATTCTTGGGTCGATAATTGAGACAAGTTCACCCCATACTGCACGCGCCCTTCGGTATTTGATGTTTTTTATAATACGCTTTAGCGGGGTATTGTAATGAAATATCGTCACAAAGCCCTGGATCCCTCCTCGACGGCAACAGGCAGGATGTGTGAGCCCACCCGCACTTGCGCGGTGGCAGTATATACACACATCAGGGGCGAAATAGCTTAACTTGCTTGCACAATAAGTGCAGATATAAGTCCCCACATACCCACAGCAGCAGCAAAATTTGGGAAATAATAAATCGCGAAGCATAATTTATTATAAAAAATTCCATTATTTACGCAATCAGCATCTATTCAAATATTTTGGGCTCTCTGAAAAACTAATGGTTTCATCGATGCTTATTTCGCAATATATAGTGTCTAATTTGATAACAATACGCTATTGGGCGGCATTTCAATATAAAAGTGAGTTTTTGTTCAACAAAAAAAGGGCAAATAAAATGTTGGAAAGATTGATCAGCAAATTTGAGGCTAAAAATAATGTTGATATAGTTTATGACTATTTAGATATCTTGCAACGTCATAAGTAGTGTCGTACATTAAGCATAGACACCATATATATTGATTTTGAAGATATATAGCGGATGCCATGAATTAAAAGCACCTTAATAAATATACATATATATGAACTGTGTTTTTTGCGGTAATGAAGATACGGAAGTCATCGAGACGAGAGTAGCTGAAAATGGAGCGGTGGTGAGGCGCCGTCGCGTTTGCACTAAATGCGACAAGCGCTTCACCACATACGAGCGGGTGGAGGAGTTACCGATCCTTGTCATCAAGCGTGACGCGCGGCGGGAAAGATTTGATCGAGAGAAGCTTATGCGGGGAATCTTGCGCGCAACCGGCAAGACGACAGTGACAGCTGAGCAGATTGAGGAGATTGTCAATCAGGTTGAGGTAGACCTGAAAGGGCAAGATTCGACTGAGGTCGACAGCACGATAATTGGCAATTTGGTTGCCAAGCAGCTTAAAAAACTTGATAAGGTCGCGTACATTCGATTTGCAAGTGTGTTCCGAAGATTTGTAGATGCTGAGGATTTTGAAAAAGAGATTAAAAAGTTGATATAGAAAGCACTAAATAAACATATTGAAATCAAGCGGGGGCTGGACTACAATGTCAGTCCCACATTAGAAATTTAAATTATAAATAGCTATATGAAACTCACAGGCGTATCAGAAAAGGTCTTCTTAGACCGCTATTCTCAAAAAGATAAAAAAGGCAATCCAATCTAAAAGACACCAGACCAGATGTGGCGTCGCATAGCGCGCGCTGCTGCTGCGCAAGAGCCCAAGAAGAATCAAAAAAAATGGGAGGAGTCTTTTTATCGGGTCATGGAGAATTTTAAATACGTACCAGGTGGCCGTATCTTGGCTGGTGCTGGAACTGGATATGATGTCACTTTTTACAATTGTTTTGTCATCCCATCCCCCAAGGATTCCCGCGGTGGGATCCTCGATACACTTAAGCAGATGGTTGAGATCATGGCTCATGGAGGAGGAGTGGGAATCAACCTGTCCTCACTCAGACCACGTGGAGCGCGAGTTCACAAAGTCAATGGATTTTCATCTGGACCGTGCAACTGGGCCGAGCTTTTCTCCCTTGCGACCAAAGACATTATTCAGCAGGGTGGTACACGCCGAGGCGCTCTTATGCTTATGCTGTGGGACTGGCATCCAGATATTGAAGAGTTTATTACGGTCAAGCAAGACCTTACGCGTATAAATGGCGCCAATGTCTCTGTCTGTATCTCAGACACGTTTATGGACGCTGTGGAGGCGGATGCTGACTGGCCGCTCGTCTTTCCAGACACTAGTGACCCCGAATATGACAAACTCTGGAATGGTGACCTTGAAGTCTGGAAAAAATTGGGCAAAAAAGTAATTGTCCAAAAAATAGTCAAAGCCCGCAAAATATGGGATCTAGTAGCTGAGGCTGCATGGCGATCAGCCGAGCCAGGAGTCGTCTTCATGGAGCGGTACAACAAATACCACAACAACTGGTATTGGAATCGTATTAATTGTGTGAATCCGTGTGGTGAGGAAGGTCTGCCTGAGTGGGGAGTATGCAATCTTGGCTCAATCAACCTGTCCGCACTTGTCGAAGGATACAACGCTGATAAAAAAGGCGTTTTTGACTTTGAAGAGCTGAAGAAAGTAGTCGCAGCTGCCACTCGCTTTCAGGATAATGTTGTAGATATGGACCCTTATATCTTTAAGGGTATTCGTAAGACTCAGCTTGAAGGAGAACGACGAATTGGTCTTGGCACAATGGGACTGGGAGACGCCCTCATCAAGCTCCATATTCGTTATGGATCAGAAGAGTCGCTTGAGTTTATAGATCGTGTATACGCCATTATCCGAGATGAAGCGTATCGTGAATCTGTACGCATCGCACAAGAGAAGGGGGCATTCCCTAAATTTGATGCGAAAAAATATCCTCAAGGCAAATTTATCAAAGAGTTGCCGGCTGATATACAGAAAGATATCGCCCGATACGGGATACGTAACTCTGTACTCCTTATGCAAGCTCCAACTGGATCAACCAGCATAATGTCCAACCAGACCACCTCAGGTATTGAACCTGTGTATGAGTTTGAGTTTATAAGACGAGATCGTCTTGGCACACATAGCATACGTCATCACTTATATGATGCGTGGTTTAAGAAGCATGGAGATAAGCTCAAATCAGGAGAGATCACTCGTCCGGATTATTTCGTCTCGGCCAATGATCTATCTCCTGAAGATCATGTGCGAGTACAGGCTGCGATACAAAAATATGTCGATGCTTCAATCTCAAAGACAGTGAATGCGCCTCGCACTCAGACTGTTGAGGAGGTAAAAAAACTCTATATGCTCGCATACAAACTTGGATGTAAGGGTATTGCATATATGCGCGATGGTAGTCGAGAGGGTGTGCTTACTCGTGTTGAGGAGCCAAAGGCCGAAGTGAGCTCGATCGAACAGCCACAGCTTGCACCAACAGCTTTTAAAGTGCAACCACGCCCGATGATGGTCAATGGAGCAACCTACAAGATCAAGACTCCTGTTGGTGATGCGTTCATCACCATAAACACCAATGAAGATGGCGAACCGCTTGAAGTATTTATAAATATCGGTAAGGCAGGATCTGATGTATACGCAATTGCCGAAGGACTTGGGCGCATGATCTCTCTATCGCTTCGACTCGCCTCCCATGTTCCACCGCGTGAGCGTGTGAAGCAGGTGATATATCAACTTGAAGGGATTGGAGGGGCCCGTGTCTTGGGATTTGGCAAAGATCGGATTCGATCTCTCCCTGATGCGGTTGCTAAGGTGCTCACGATGCACTTCACGGCTCAAGACCAGAAAAAAGAAATGGCAAGCGGCCTTGTTGAGGCAGTTGTAGGCACAAATGGTAATGGAAACGGCCATGCAACAACAAACGGCCACACAAATAGTAATAGTGGGACATCAACCGAGCCTGAACTTGTGACTGAGATGACGCAAGAAGCGCTTGTTGAAGAAAGTTTTGTCGAAGGAGCTCAGGCCAAGCATTTTGATCTGTGCCCTGATTGTGGTCAAGCTACCCTTGCTCATGAGGAAGGGTGCAAGAAGTGCTATGGTTGTGGATACTCTGAATGTTAACTGCGAAAAAGATTGATAGAATAGCTTAGATTGAATTATTGTGTACGGGCAATCGCCGTGAAAATCGGTGGCAGTGCCGCTACTGTTAAAGCCAGAAAACCGTATACGATGAGGTTCCCGAGCAGGAAGATAAATTTTAAATCTTCATAATCCTTCTTGGGAACATAGAACAAGGAGGATTTTTTTATGCCAATTTATACCAAGACAGGGGACCAGGGGGAGACCTCGTTATTTGGAGGTCGCCGAATATCAAAGGCTGATATACAAGTCGACGCATATGGCACAGTTGACGAGTTGACATCGGCAATTGGGGTAGCTATTGCAAAAGAGAAGAGTGGCGAGACAAAAGTGCTTTTAAGCGATATTCAGAAGGATCTGTACAGCATAATGGCATATCTGGCAGGAGCAAAAGTGGATATAGAATATCTTTCCCAATCAGTCAAACAATTTGAACAATATATAGATCTTACCCAGTCTAAGCTTCCTGAATTGAATAGCTTTATTTTGCCACAAGGGGGAGAAATCTCGGCTTGGTATCATGTAGTTCGCACTATATCGCGAAGATGTGAAAGAGTGCTCGTTGCCTACTCGAGAACATTAAAAAAGGTGGGTGATGACGAAGAAAATATACTGACTTATTTTAATAGATTATCAGACCTATTCTTTATTATGGCACGCCAGAAGGCTGAGAAAGAAATAAAGATAAAAACGTTTTAATTGACATTTAATTCGCTAATAATTGAATATGTCCTTGTTTTCAACAAGAAAAAGTGTTTAATCGTTCAGTAAATAAAATAGTTATTAATTTTGACTTAAGGCTCTAGGATAATCTTTATAATTTATTTGAGTAGGCAACACTGCGTGAATCAGTGGCTGTGCCGCAACCGTAAAGCCGGAAAACTACTCAACTTATCGACCCCGAGCAGGGACTCATATGCAAGAAGCGCAACCCAGAAGATTCTATCAAACAGAATATTCAAGAAGACCTCACTCATTCGCCAAAGAAAAGGGCCCACTTCAAGAACAGTCTATTTTTAACTTTTATAGCGTTGCAAATGAGGTATCGTTTGATCGGGATTTATCCGTTCATGGCCTTTCTCAATCTGAACGAGATTTTTATAAGCGTGAGAACCTTTATCGTTTTTTAGGTGAATTCGCTGGTCAAGTGCCGTATACAACAATCTCCTATGTGCTCAAAGACGATGGGCTCTACTATGGGGATATAAATACTTCGAGTGTTTATGAGGCTACGGCCCAGATGACAGACTTGGGTTCGCGTGAGTGGGCTGAGTACGAAGGTCATCAAAACACTCTTTCGCTTCTGGCAAAGCACAATGAACCAATTGTAGCATTTTCACCTCCTAAAATAGCTGATTATAGCTTTGCCTTTGTTTGGACAAAGGGAGAATACGACGAAGCCCTTGGAGGCACGCCAGTCACTATGCAGGCTGTTCGATACGATGAGTCTATGGAATCTGTAGATGCCACAACTAATGCTGTGCGCCAGCTAATGCCAGATACCAATGTCGCCATATTCCCCAATGCAAACTCATATATTACCAATCCTTTTGTGGTTGACTCGTCTGTTGGAATTGGGGACATTATGGGGGCGGTTGGAGTTGATTCATTCGGGGTTGATAAATCACGCTTATTTGAAGAAAGAGTGCGCCACGAACTTGCCCCATATGCAGATGCTTGGACTCAGGCTGTGGAGGAAGCCGCTTCGATCGAACCAGGAACATTCGAGCACAATCGCCATATGAGTCACCTCGAGACAATGCTTGAGGGAATATTCAATATGGCGACAAGTTTGCGTGAAAGAGCGAGGCGTGAAAATTGGGATGAATATAGTAGTAGTAGCCCCGCCATATTTGCCGCGTATGATCGAGATACCGTGCATGTGATGCTTATACAGTCTGCTCATCAAAAGAAGGCTACCGTCGTAGGAGGAGGAAGCTGTCTGGTGACAAAAGATAACTCCTCAGGAGGCGTATATGGGGAATTATTAAGAAGTCCCATTGAATCGCTTATGCACAGGGGAGTACTCAGTACAACAGAAAATTCCTCAACAAATCATTCATCCTACGCTTGCCCTGAGTGTGGGCATGAATACCCGGGCGAGACAAGTAAAGATCGTAACGATTGGGTCAAAAATTGTCAGTGTGGATTTGAATTTGGATGCTAATATGTAAACAGTCAATCCACTATAGTTGCTTAAACTTCTTACTATTCGAGCTGAGTCGGAAATAGGCATTCTTTGCGCGCGAGGTGTGCAAATCACACATTTCTTTCTCTATAATGAATCTATGTCCAACAACTTCACAAGTAGCCAAAATACAGTTGACGATCACAATAGAAAAAAAGATGATCACACCTCCTCAGGCACAGCAAAAGAAGCAGAGCCAAGACCGATGCCAACTGAGTCTGGAGTGATTCGGGAGGTGGTGGAGGCTGAGCCACCGACTGAAATAGCCCCATTTGTTCAAGCTCGGGCTGAGACGATCAAGCTGCCAGGTGATGTAAAAAAAATGGGCGTAGTCGCTACCAACTCGACTCCGATTTTTAAGGATGAACAAGCACTCAAACTCCCAATCTCTGATGAAAAAATCATTGAGGGCTTAAAACAGCCAGTCACATCATCTTTTCGCTGGTTTGCTGAATTGATGCGCTACTTACTTAGACAAGCACATCTGAAGCTTATGGTGCTCAAAGGAAAAGAAGGAAAAGTGATTCGCCAACCAATAAGAGAGTAGCTATCCTCCTGACGAGCTGCAGATAGTTTGAATTAGTTAGCTGAGGCTTTATCGATCTCTGAGACGAACCCAGATTTGTCTCGTGCTCCTGAGAACTGAGAGACATTCTTACCATCCTTGAAGATTACGAATGTGGGGATCGAGAATACTCCATACTGGGAAGCTATATCAGGATCTGCGTCAACGTCAATCTTGACGATCTTGATCGTGTCTTTCATCTCAGTTGATAGCTCTTCGATAATTGGCTCAGTTGCCTTGCATGGCCCACACCAATCTGCATAAAAATCAACCATCGCAAGTCCTTTGTGCTCAAGAACTTCTTTTTTAAAGTCGTCTGTTCCTATCTTGGTAGCCATATATATTAAAGATAAAATAAATAATAATTCGTGTCAATTCGGGATATTAATCATAGTGTAAAAAGTAAAAATATTCAAGGTTATATTGCGGAGATAAAACCCGTAAAATACTTATATTATGAGCACAAATAATCGGTATAGAGAGATCGATGAGCTTAAGGCTATTGGAATATTTTTTATTATCCTTGTCCATAGCATTCAGCAGACTGCTCAAACAACGCTCTCAACAAGTATTGCCAACATATCTCAGTTCGCCGTGCCTGTATTTGTCTTCTGCTCCTGCCTTCTATATGCCAAAATAAGCAGCAAATACACGTCATCAACCCCCGTATATGTCGCGCGTCGTGTGTGGCGACTTCTCAAGCCATACTATATATTCCTCATATTCTATCTCCCACTTACTGGCGTACTCACGCTCAAAAGCATAGACATCAAACATGCAATATCCCTACTTCTTGTTTGGGCGCCGACAAATGAGCCTGATTGGGCAGTGCTGCTTTTCATCTATATATCATGCCTTGCTCTTCTTGTGCGATATCTATATCACCGCGCACGACCTGTATTCTGGCTCTATGTTGCGGCTGCGGTCGCCTCAGCCGGCTTTTTGCTGCAGCATACCTATCCCTTTGGCTTCAGAAGTATTATGTGGCTACCGTGGTCGCTGGTTGTGATTTTTGGCTTCTTTGTCAAAAAGTATGAAGACAGGCGTTGGTTGTACCTTGTGATATTAATCGTCCCGGCAGTCGTCTTTTACACATCATACTTCATCCTAAATCAAGCAGGACAACCGCTGAATTTTTACGCTAATAAGTACCCACCGAATCTGTACTTTTTGTCCTATGGAATTCTAGCCAGCTCAATATTTTATATCGCGAGTCGAGTAGGGTTTTTTTCGATCATTCCGAGGCAAATCGTTGCCTTTTTCAGCATCAACTCTTACTCCATATACTTTGTTCACTTTATCCTCATCTTGCTTTTTGTGAAGTATGGGAATATAAAAATATTCTCTTGGTGGCAGTTTTTCTTTATTATTATTACTCTTTCAGTCTGTACACAGTTAGCAATGAATAAGGCAATGAAAGCTTTTTCTAGTTCTTCTCGATATTAAAAAATGCAAATCCTGCCTGTGGTATCGAAATATAACCAGGCGCCCTAAGGTTGAATGTTTCCTTGAATTCACTTCCAGGAATGTCTATTGGTCCTTTATTTGTCTGAAAACTGACATTTGTCGTTTGACCACTATTGTTGTTTGAAGTTGAAACAGATGAAATTGAACTGACTCCACCCTTATCTCTTAATTCGCTCATTGGATAAGGATTTCCCGAGACCCCACCAATAGGGCACTGACTTATGGTTATAGGAATAATTCTGTTTGTATCAGCGCCATTTGGATTTTTTCTAACAATCCAAGCGTTAATTATATCCGACATCTCTTCCTGAGAAAGCCATGGATGAGCTCTTCCACAGCTATTTCCTCCATCACTATACCCATCTCTATACCATCCTCGGTAAAACCATGGGGAGCCGGCCATGCTTTCCCACGCTCGAGATGTCCAATCTCCGCCATTGCTTCTATCGGTTGTGTCCCATCCGCTTGTATTTAAATATCCTCCCGTTGTGGAAGAATATTGAGAAGAAACGCTTCCGTCTAGAACCTCTTTGTCTGTTTCATCAACCGCTTGTTTCCACTCAGCTGGAGGATTATCAGACTTGCTTTTAAGAAAAACTTGGCAGTTTTGGTTTGTGCAAATCGGCTTAGAGGCTCTAATAGCATAGGTTCTTGCCGCAACAGCTTGAGCTTTTAGGGCGTTTATTGGCCAACTTGATGGCATCTCTGCTATACCGTAAAGATACTTTTGCATTTCCATTGTCCCCTCACCCTGAACATCTATTGTCGTGGGGGCTCCATCATCTTTTTTAACACCAACTCCATAGTACCATTGAATTATTTCCTGATAGCTTTTACTTTCTGCTTGTTTTTTTGCGCCATATTGACTCATACCATTTCTGTGAGTATATGCGCCAAAAGAAAAGGCTGCAAATGATCCAGATGGAGCGGAGGATTTAAAAGCTATAGATGCGTTAGCATCACTTCCTGTCGGAACAGAGCCAACGCTTGTAATGGCTGTTCCTGACCGCGCAGATACTATGCTTTTTTGCTTTTCATTTAGCTCTCCTATCTTTTTTTTGGTATCTAGAATTTGAGTTCCTATGATTTTCGACTGACGGTCAATCTCGGCATTTGCCGAAGCTAAGCGCTGCTTCTCGCCGACAAGCGCTTTTTTCTTCTCATCGAGAGCAAGTATACGGCGCACAGTATTTGTTATATTGCGCCTATCCTCACTGATTACTGTCTGTTGGTAAAAAAAGACGCGGAGCGAATTATCAAGATTGGTCGCAACTAAAAAGTTGATGATTGACACGAAGTTTTTACTGATGCTTTTATAGTAGGAGACTATTCGATCATCCAGCCGATCCTTGAGGTGGGCGAGTTGCTTCTCCTCATCTGCGATCTCTCGCTCACGCTTGGGAATCTCGCTTTCTACAAATGAGACCCGTGCACGAATATCGCTCAGTTGGCGAGCGAGCGCTTGTTGATTAGCCTCTTTATCTTGCAAGTCGCGGCTTAGCGTGGCAAGCTGCTTAGTGATATCATCAAGCTCGTCAGCACGCACCACACTTGATGCGAATACCCCTACAAAAAAGGCCACAATGATAAGAACAACCACAAATATGGCTTTTTTTGTACCCATAGCTCTATGAAGATGTGCAAATTACCACTCTACTCCTAATCCTACCTCAAAAAGGGGGTTTTATGCAAGTCTTCTGGGATAAAT